>JBIQMO010000183.1:0-7519 GCA_044463245.1 Gemmatimonas aurantiaca | reverse complement strand
CGCTCCGTCGCTCATTGCTGCTTGACTTTCAAGACGGTTGCTGACCCCGTCGGCCCCCCGTTACTCCGCGCGCATCGCGATCACGGGGTTTACGTTGGCTGCTCGACGGGCGGGGATCAAGGCGGCGAGGGCGGCAACGGCCAGGAGAAGGAGCGCGACCAGCACGAAGGTGAGGGGGTCGGTGGAGGGGACGCCAAATAGCAGCGTGCGGAGAAGGCGGGTGGAATACATTGAGGCCGCGAGGCCGATGACCACGCCCCCCAGGGTCAGGAAGAAGCCGCTCGAAAGGACCAGCCGGACGACACGCTCCTCGGTGGCGCCGAGGGCGATGCGGATGCCCAGCTCGCGCGTGCGCTGGCTAACGGAGTAGGAAATCACGCCGTAGACGCCGAGGGCAGCGAGGAGGAGCGCTACGCCGGCGAAGGCGCCGAGCAGCAATAGATAGAAGCGCGGTTGCGAGACGGAGTCCGAAACCGCCTGCTTCATGGTGCCAAGATCGAAGATCGGGAGATCCGGGTCGAGCTCGCGCACGCGCGAGCGTATCTCCGATTCCAACAGCCGCGGATCGGCACTCGAGCGCACCAGCACCGACACGTAGTTGAGCGGCACGTGCGAGAAAGGGACGTACGCCATCGGGCGCACGTCGCTGTCGAGCCCGAACTGCTTGACGTCGCCCACGATCCCGATGATCTCACCACCGGCGGCGACCGCAGTGTTCGGACCTGCCGTGTCGTGATTGAACGCGAGCGTGATCCGTTTGCCGATCGGATCCTCCGTGGAGAAGTGGCGGCGAGCCAGCTCGCGGTTGATGACGACTACGCGAGGCGCCTCGCGCCTTTCGTCCGATGCGGTGTACAGCCGTCCCCGAACCAGCGGTATTCCGAGCGCGCTGAAGTACTCGGCCGACACGGGCTGCACCGCGCTCGTAGAGCGATTGTCTGGCGTGCTCGCTGGACGCCCCTCGACCTCGAAGGCGGTGAAGATCCCCATCCGCGTCAGCGGACGGCCGAAGCTGACTGCCACATCCTCGGTCCCTGGCAACTCCCCCAGACGGCTCTGCAGCTCGTCAGTGAACGCGAGGCGCTGGCGATCGAAGGGGTACTTCAGGGCCGGCAGTGTGACGTTGAAGGTCACCAGCTGCTCCGTGCGGAAGCCCGGGTTCACGTTCACCAGGCGGATGAATGAGCGCATCAGCAGCCCGGCGCCGATGAGCAGCATCACCGCCAACGCCATCTCGACCAGCACGAGCGCGTTCCGCGTGCGCTGCGCGCCGCCGCGGCTGGAGCCGCGCGGACCATCGCGCAGCGAATGCCCCGTATTGGCGCGGGCGACGTGGATCGCGGGAGCGAGCCCGAAGAGAATCCCGGTGAGCAGCGCCACACCCGCCGCGAAGAGCAGCACGCGGCCATCCACCGCGACTTCGGCGAGGCGCGGGAGCCCTCGCGGGCCGAACGCCACCACAGCGCTCACCGCCCAACTCGCGAGCACCACCCCGAGCGCGGCGCCCGCGAGCGCGAGAAGCACGCTCTCCGTGACCAGCTGCCGTACGATGCGGCCGCTCCCCGCACCGAGCGCGGTGCGCACCGCCATCTCCGACTCGCGCCCCGATGCGCGCACGAGAAGCAGGTTCGCCACGTTGGCGCACGCGATGAGCAGCACCAGCCCCACCGCGCCGAGCATCGCGAGGAGCGCCGGACGCACGTCGCCCACGATCCGGTCGCGCAGCGGCTCGGCCATGGCACCGAATCCGGTATTGCTGTTGGGAAACTTCGCTTCCAGGTTCTCCGCGATCCCCGCCAGCTCCGCACTCGCACTCGCAATCGAGATCCCTGGCTTCACGCGCGCGATCCCCCAGAGCGAGTGCCCGCCGCGCGCATTCGGCTCGAGCTCGTAAGGCTGGAATACGTAAGGCACCCAGACGTCGGCCTGGTCGGGGAAGCGAAGCTCCGCCCCGGCCACCCCCACCACGGTGTACTGCACGTCATCCAGCGCTATGCTTCGCCCGATCACACCCGGGTCGGAGCCGAAGCGGCCGCGCCACAGCGCATCGGAGATCACCACGACCCTGGGTGCCTCGGGAGAATCCTCGTTCGCCGCGAAGAAGCGCCCCCGCTGTGCACGCACTCCGAGGACGTCGAAGAAGCTCGCGCCCACCCGCGCCTCGCTGAGCCGTAACGGCTGCACGCCGTTCCCCGTCAGATTCACGTTGTCGCGCGCGTACTGCGCCATCGACTCGAAGCTCCGGCTCCCATCGCGGTAATCGATGTAGTCGAGCGACGACATGTATATCGGCTCGCCGTCGTTCCCCGTGGACGAAAGGCTGACAATCCGCGAGGGATCCGCGAAGGGGAGAGGCGCGAGGAGCACCGCGTTCACGATGCTGAACACCGCCGTCGTGGCACCGATGGCCAGCGCCAGCGTCGCCACGGCGACCAGCGCGAAGCCGGGCGCGCGCAGCAGCTTGCGGAGTGCGTATCGGATATCTTGGAGGAGCGTATCCATTGCCAGTGGGGTGACGTGTGTTGGAGCCGACTGCCATCGAGTTTCGCGCGTCGCGCCGCCTTCCGGATGCGACCGGTGCACTCCGCACGCGGATCCGCGGTAGGGAAGAAGCGTGCCTTGCCACTGTCGAAGCCAAGCCGCTGTGCGACGCCGACTTGTGCTCTTTCGAGCGAGCGTCGTGGAGCCGCGATCCGTCCGCGGGTGGGAAGTATCGTCCCGGAAGCGGACATTCCCGTATGCGCGGGAACCGGCGAGAATACCCGTGGATCGTGGAGGCGCGTGCGCCGCACGCATTCTGCATGCATCTTCCCACCCTCTCCCCCGCATTCGCAGGAGCAGAGTGATGAACGCAGAGGCAGCTCCCGCCGCTGGATTTCCCGCGCCCGAGTACCGGCTTCCCAATGAGAGCCGCGTCGGACGCGTGCGACTGCAGGTCAGCGATCTCGATCGCTCGCTCCGTTTCTACGAGGGGCTCCTCGGCTTCCGCATCCTCGCGCGCTCGGCACGCCGCGCGCTCCTCGGCCCGCACGCCGAGAGCACGGAGCTCATCGAGCTGCACGCGCCCTCCGGGGTGCGGAGCGTGCCACCCACCGGACGTCTCGGCCTCTACCACTTCGCGATCCTCCTTCCCGACCGGGCCGCACTCGGCCGAATCCTCGCGCGGCTCGGGGAGCGCGGCACCTCGCCGGGGATGGCCGACCACGCCGTGAGCGAGGCGCTCTACCTCGAGGACCCGGATGGACTCGGGATAGAGATCTACGCCGATCGTCCGCGCGAGGAATGGCAGCGCCGCGGGCGCGAGCTCCTCATGGTCACCGAGCCGCTCGATGTCGAATCGGTGCTCCGGTCGGGCGGTGGGGAGTCGTGGCACGGGATGCCGAAGGGGACGACCATAGGCCACGTCCACCTCCATGTGGGCGAC
This sequence comes from Gemmatimonas aurantiaca, assembly GCA_044463245.1. Classification (GTDB taxonomy): domain Bacteria; phylum Gemmatimonadota; class Gemmatimonadetes; order Gemmatimonadales; family Gemmatimonadaceae; genus JADGGM01. Next base: position 4,095 of record JBIQMO010000183.1, on the reverse strand, counting down.
CTGGAGCGCGCGACCGCCTTCTACCACACGGCGCTCGGCCTCGACAAGATGGTGTGGAACTATCGCGGCGCGCTCTTCCTCGCTGCGGGCGGCTATCATCACCATCTCGGCGTCAACGTGTGGGCTGGCCCTCGCGCGATCGCGCCGGCGGAGGACGAGGCGCGGCTGCTCGACTGGGAGCTGCTCCTCCCCGAGGGATCGGAGCTCGCGGCGGTGGCTCGCAGTCTCGAGGGAGCGGGGTTCGAGGTGGGCACCGGCACGGGCGACACGCTGGAAACTCAGGATCCCTGGGGGACCGGGCTCCGGATCGCGGCCGTGGCGCGCGAGTGATCGGACGGAGAGCGGTGGGTGGGGTAGTGCGCAGATGGGACCGCTCTTTTAGATTAGGGCGTCGATCGTAGAACCGAGGCTAGGAGGCCTCATGTGGCGATGTAGCCACTCGCGCACACTTCGCAGCACCCTCGGCGCGCTGGCGACCATCGTCGCTCTCGCAGTAGCCGCGGCACCAGCCCCAGCACAGAGCAGCATCACCGGAGAGATCCGGGCGGCCGACACGCACGCGCCGCTCGCGGGTGCGCTCGTGTCCATCGCCGGCTCGAATACCGCCGCTCAGTCGGGTGACGACGGCCGCTTCACTCTCGCACCGGTGAGCGACGGCGCGCACACGATCGTGGTACGGCGCATCGGCTACACCCCCGGTCGTGTCGAGCGCGTCGTCAGCGGTGGCAATGCGCTTCCGCTGATCATCGAGCTCGAGCCGGCACCCCGCTCTCTCGACTCGGTCGTGGTGAGCTCCACCCTCGCCTCCGCCGCATCGCCCAGCGCGCTCACCTCCCGGTCCCCCTCCCCCTCCCCGCCGCGCGCGATCCTCTCGCGCCAGGAAATCGAAGCCGCGCCGCAGATCGCCTCCGACGCCTTCCGCGCCCTCGCGCGCGTGCCGGGTGTGGCGTCGAGCGATCTCTCCGCCGGCTTCCGCGTGCGCGGCTCGCCCAATCGCGAAGTGCTCCTCCTCTTCGACGGCATGGAGCTGTACGAGCCGTTCCATCTACGCGACTTCGACGGCGCGCTCTCCATCATCGACCCCGCCGTGCTCGGTACGGCCGCGCTCAACACCGGCGGATTCGGCGCGCGCTACGGCGGCCATCTCGCCGGTGTGCTCGAGTTGAGCTCGCGCGACGACTCGTTCGACGAGGGGAATACCACTCTGGGAGCGAGCATCGGCGGCCTGAGCGCGATGCATCGTGCGTCGTTTGCGAACGGGAGCGCCGACTGGATCGTCTCCGCGCGCCGCGGGATGCTCGGCACAGCGCTCTCGCTCACCGGCAACGATCGCGGCCTGTCGCCGCACTTCTACGACGCGTACTCGCGGCTTCGCTTCCATCCATCCGGGCGTCACGAGATATCGCTCAGCGCGCTCCGTTCCGGTGACGATCTGCGCTTCGACGGCGACGATATGGGCACTCTGCAGAGCGACAACTCGAGCAGCTACGCCTGGATCAACTGGGGCACGACGCTATCGCCGCGTCTGTCGCGGCGGAGCGTGCTTTCGTACGCGCGACTCTACTGGAGGCGCGATGGGTGGAACGACGGCGGGGACGAGCCCGTGCTGAACGTTACCGATCGCCGTACCTTCGACGCGCTCGCGCTGCGCGAGGACTGGAGTTACGACGCCGCTCGCTGGCTGCACCTCGACGCGGGCGCGGAGCTCCAGCGCCTCTCCGCGCGCTACGACTACACCCGACTCCAGGTGCGTCCGCTCGTCCTCGCCGCGAAATGGGTGAGCGAGTCGAACGACGCCGACGCGGCGCTCGCCCCCGTGAGCCACGCGCTCGGGCTCTACATCTCGCAGCGCGTACGGCCGTGGAGCGCTCTCACCGTGGAGACGGGAGCTCGCTACGACAGGCGGAGCGAAACCGGCGTGGGCACCTTCGACCCGCGCGCGTCGCTGGCGCTGGCGCTGAGCGGGAATACCACCGTGCGCGCGAGCTGGGGGCGCTACTCGCAGCCGCAGGAGCTCTACGAGCTACAGGTGCAGGACGGCGTGAGCGACATCGCGCCGCCCGAGCGCGCCGAGGAGCGCTCGATCGGGATCGAGCACCGCGAGGGCTCGCTCGCGCTGAGCGTCGCCGCGTACGATCGGCGGCGGCTGCGCATCAACCCGCGCTTCATAAATCTCGAGAGCTCGCTAGACGTCTTCCCCGAGGCATCGCTCGATCGCGTACGCATCGCGCCCGTCTCGGGCGACGCGCGCGGAGTGGAGCTCTCGGCTTTATCCGTGCTGGGTTCGCTGCGCTGGTCGACGAGCTACGCGCTCGCCTACAACGACGACATCGTGGATGGCAGCCGCGTCCCCAGCGCCTTCGAGCAGCGGCACACCTTTCACGTGGATCTCGACTGGCAGCCGAGCGAAAACTGGCGTGTGAGCGCCGCCTGGCAGCTCCACTCGGGCTGGCCCGTCACGCCGATCACCTTCGAGGTAGATACGCTGCGCGACGGGACGCACCACGTGCGCCCGCAGTACGGCTCGATGAACTCCGGGCGGCTCGCGCTGTATCACAGGCTCGATCTCAGGGTGTCGAACGAGCGGGCACTCGGCGTGGGGCGTCTCTCGGTGTACGTCGACCTCTTCAACGCCTACGACCGTGCCAATCCGCGCGGGCTCGGCTACACGGTGCGCGACTGGAACGCTCCACGGGCAGATGTGCGGCAGCGTCCGATGAGTCAGCTCCCGCTCCTCCCCACGCTCGGCGCGCGCTGGGTCTTCTAGCGCGCAGCTCCCGCGCCCTCGAGCGCGTCCAGCAGCTCGGCCGGATCCCAGGCGCCGTCGTAGCGGTAGCCGTTGATGAAGAAGGTGGGCGTGCCGTTCACGCCACTGCGTACTCCGCTAATGAAGTCGGTGCGCACACGCGAACGGTAGCGCTCCTCCGCGAGTGCGCGCTCCAGATCCGACGCGTCGAGCCCCAGCTCGCTCGCGTACTCGATGAGACGATCGTCGTCGAGCCAGCCAGGTCCGTCGCTCCGATGTTCGAAGAGCGCGTCGTGCATCTCCCAGAACTTCCCCGACTCGCCGGCCCACTCCGCGGCCTCCGCCGCGTGCTCCGCCTGCGGATGTGCCTCCGAGAGCGGGAAGTTGCGATAGACGAAGCGAAGGCGATCTCCCATGCGCTCCTGCACTTCCTTGATGATCGGATACGCGCGCGCGCAGTGCGGGCATTCGTAGTCGCCGTATTCGACGAGAGTTACTGGCGCGTCGTCGGGCCCCTGCACGTGGTCCTTCTCGTTGACCGGCGGCTTCAATCGACCTTCGCTCACTCGCTCTCCTTCCCCGCCGGCTCGTGCAGATCCTCGAGCGCGCTGAGGATGCCATCGGCACCAGGGTTCACCCCGACGGGCGAGCAGTAGCTCCAGGTAATCTTCCCCTCGCCGTCGACAACGAAGAGCGCGCGCTCGGCCACTCCCTCGCCATCGCGATACGCGCCGAACAGCCTGCACACCTCTCCCTTCGGCTCGAAGTCGGAGAGGAGCGGGAACTGAAGCTTGCGCGCTTCCTTGAACGCCGCGTGGCACCAGACTCCGTCCACGGAGATGCCGAGCAGCTCGGCGCCGAGCTTGCGAAACTCGGGGAGGATCTCGTTGTAGAGTGACATCTGGTCGCCGCAGACCGGGCTCCAGTCCGCGGGATAGAACGCGAGAATCACCGGCTGCCCGCGGAACTCCGAGAGGGAGACGCTCTGATCCGGTGTAGAGTGCAGCGTGAAGTCCGGCGCCTCCGTGCCGGGCTGGAGGAGCTTCTCCGTGTGTCCTCCCGCTTGCTTGTCGCTCCCGTTCCTCTGCGATTGCTGCTTGCCGCCGCTTTGTGCCTTGGCCTTCATGCGTAGAATCTCCCTCGTGAATTCCGGCGGGCACCAACCAGTACGGCCCGCGCCTACAACCCGCCCCGCTTACGGCAGATCGCGGGCCACGCTGCGGGGGCGCGTGGCTGGTTCATCGTGGGGGGAGTTCATCTCGTCTTAACTGCGCACGCGGAGGGCGCGGAGGGGTCGCGGCGCTGGGCCATAACTGCGCACGCGGAGAGCGCGGAGGGAACGGCGAGAG
>JBIQMO010000182.1:0-7560 GCA_044463245.1 Gemmatimonas aurantiaca | reverse complement strand
TCATCACTCCCGCCTGGTTGCGCATGAAGGCGACGGCGAAGAGCGGCTCGAGCCCGGAGGAGCACCCCGCAATGATGGAGATCGTTCCCGTGGGCGCGATCGTGGTGACGTTGCAGTTGCGGAGCATCTGCATCGCGCGGATGCGCTGGCCGTTGGCGTCGCGCGCGCACGTTTCGTCGGGACCCCAGATGGAGCGCGCCCATTCGGGGAAGGGTCCGCGCTCGTTGGCGAGCCGCTCGCTCTCGCGCTTCGACTCTACGTCGACGAACTCCATGAGCTTCCGCCCCATCTCGACGCCCTCGGCGGAGTCGTAAGGAATTCCGAGCCGTACGAGCATGTCGGCGAAGCCCATGACGCCGAGCCCGATGCGGCGGATGCGCTTGGAGAGCGCGTCGATCTCGGGGAGCGGGTACTTGTTGACGTCGATGATGTTGTCGAGGAAGTGCGTGGCGAGGTGGATGTCGCTGCGCAGCGCATCCCAGTTCATCACGCCGTCCTTCACGTAGTAGCCGACGTTGATGCTCCCCAGGTTGCAGACGTCGTACGCGAGGAGCGGCTGCTCGCCGCACGGGTTGGTCGCCTCGTAGCTCCCGAGATGCGGGACGGGATTGTAGCGGTTGGCCTCGTCGATGAAGAACACGCCCGGCTCGCCGGTGCGCCAGGCGCCCTCGATCATCTTGTTCCACACCTCGCGCGCATCGAGCTCTCCCGCCTTCTCACCGGTATTCGGGTTGATCAGGTCGTAGCTCGTCCCCGCCCGCATCGCCTCCATGAACTTCGACGTCACCGCAACGGAGATGTTGAAGTTCACGATCTGCGTGAGGTCTTCCTTGCACGTGATGAACTCGAGGATGTCGGGGTGGTCTATACGCAGGATCCCCATGTTCGCGCCGCGCCGCGTGCCGCCCTGCTTCACGGCGTCGGTGGACGCATCGTACAGCTTCATGAACGAGACGGGGCCGGACGCGACGCCCGTGGTGGAGCGAACCATCGAGCCCTTGGGGCGCAGGCGCGAAAAGGAGAAGCCGGTGCCGCCGCCGCTCTGGTGGATGAGCGCCATCGCGCGCAGAGTGTCGTAGATCCCGTTCTGACCATTCGAGAGCGCGTCCTCCACGGGGAGAACGAAGCAGGCCGAGAGCTGGCCGAGCGGGCGTCCCGCATTCATCAGCGTGGGGGAGTTGGGCTCGAAGCGACGCTCGGTCATGAGCCGGTAGAACTCTTCGGCCACCGCTTCCACCGCTCCCTCACTCGCGCCGTAGCGCTGGTCCGCACCCGCCACCACGGTGGCCACACGCCAGAAGAGCTCCTCCGGTCGTTCCACCGGCGCGCCACCAGAGCCCTTGACCAGATAACGCTTCTCCAGAACGATCCGCGCATTCTTGGTCAACGACACTGGCGTGGCGGGCGGCTTGGATGGCAGGGACATAGTGACGACTCCTCGGTTGGGTAGCAGAGATGAAGTTGCGACCCTTCAGTGTGATGCGGGACGACGATACGAACGAGGCAGGGAGCAGCTAAAATCCGCGGGCGGGATGATCATGCTGCGGGCCGAGAGAATAGCCCCGTATCGTGATTCCGCGCAAGTGTTGGCGGAAGAGGTTGTGGTGCAATGACTTGGCACTCGGGAGGCAGCGCGGGGCATTCGAAGGGCCGCATCGCCGAGCCCGTCCTCGACGAGGTATCTGCCGCGTCCACAAGCACTTGCGGGCCTTCGAATCCGCTGCTGCGAAGCCATTGCCATCATCACAACCTTAAATATAACAGCAAGTTAGCACGCTCGGGGCGATTTTTCGCCGCTTTTTTCATTCCCGCCCGCGATGCGGGCGCGCCTGGCGACGCTCGTGGCCAGTCGCGCGGCGCTTGCCTGCATTCACGTGCCGGCATGGCGCGTGCCGCAGACGCCGAACGCCGCCGGAGACTTCGCAACGCTCTTCACTCGCTCTCCGTTCCACTCCCACTTCCACTCCCCCTCCCCCGCGCAAATCGACCCGCCCTGTGATCCTCGCTCAGCTGCAGGTACGCGCGCACGGTCTTCGCGATCCGCTCTCGCATATCCGGAGTCGTCTCGCGAACCACGCGGGCCGGGATACCGAGCACCACCGAGCCGGCCGGAATCTCCATTCCCTCCTTGCACACGGCACCCGCACCGACGAGAGAGCCTCGCCCCACGCGAGCCCCGTTCAGCACTATCGCTCCCATCCCTATCAGACAGTCGTCCTCCACCGTGGCACCGTGCACGATAGCGCGATGCCCTATCGCCACTCGTTCGCCGACGATCGCCGGAAAACCCGGATCGGCGTGCAGCACGGCGCCATCCTGAACGTTGCTCTCCGCGCCCACGCGAATCACCTCGCTGTCCGCGCGGATCACGGCAGTGGGCCACACAGACGCGCGCGCGCCGAGGCTCACGCGGCCGATCACTATCGCTTCGTCGTGTACGAAAGCCGTGGTATCGATTTCTGGTTGATGTATATCGGTCATGCGTGCTGGTCGGGTTGGGTCACGATGCACGGCGTGGGTCGAGCGCGAGCACTCAACCATCACCGAGTATGGAGAGGAGCGATCTAACTTCCGGGTCCGCGTCGCGCCATGCGCTCCGCACGAATGCCGCATAGTGCGCGCTGCTGTCGCGCATCCCCGCACGGCCGAACGCTTCGGCCATGAGGAGATCGAGCTCGCTTCGTGGAAGGTAGCGGCCCATCGCGTCGGGCGAGGACTTGTACGCCTCCCGCAGGAGTGCGATCGCCTCCTTCGGCTCCCCCAGCGCAATGTGCGCGCGCGCCATGTGCGCAACTGTCACCGTCCAGCCGGCACTCCCCCAGCGCGCCGCTCCGAACTCGCGAATCGCTTCGCGCAGTCGGCCGCCGCGCTCGGCGATCAATCCGCGAACATGGTGATGCAGCCGCCAATCGCGTCCGTAGTAGCTCCGCGCGCCGATCCGCTCGATCGAATCCGCCAGCGCCCTCAGATGGATCGTGTCGCCACTGGCGCCGATTGCCTCGGCAAGGAGAGCATGATCCCAGGCGAAGGCGCGCGCCGCATCTCCCGCGAGCGACTGATAGGGAGATGACGGCTCCTTCCCTTCCGCGTCGTGCAGCAGCGTCTCGTATACCGCGGCGGCATCGCGCCACCGCCCCAGCCGCGCCAGACCATCCGCCCGCACGAGCTCCAGCGACCGCGCGGCCGGATACTTCGCAACGAGTTGCTCTATCAGCCGATTCGACTCGCGCATGCGCCCGCGCTCGCGCAGCAGCGTGGCGCGCAGGTCCATCGCCTCGATCCGGTAATCGTCGTCATCGCGCGCGAGCCACGCCGCGGCGGCGGAGTCCGCTGCGCCGTAGCGGCGAGCCATGAGAAGAATGCGCCCGATCCGGGCATCGTAGGCCACATCATCGCCGGCCAGAGAAGATGCGCGGCGCGCTACCGTCAGCGCGGAATCGTAGCGTCCGGCGTAGGAAAGCACGTCCGCGAGATTGCCCCACGCCGCGGGCGCGTCCGGCTGAAGCGACACCCAGCGGCGCGCCGCTTCTCTGGCATCGTCCAACTTTCCCATGGCGAGGTGGATGCGTACGACGCCGCCGAGTGCGGTACAGGGTGCGCAAGGCCCCCGCCCGGCCGCCATCGCGAGCGAGTCGAGCGAGAGCGCACGCTGCAGCACGCTGTCCGCCCACTCCCACCTCCCGTGCAGCGCGTACACGTCGGCCAGGATCTCGTACGCCCGAGGATCGTGCGGGTAGCGCCCCACGAGCTCGCGCCCGAGCGCGACGGCGCGCGCATGCTCGCCGTTGTGCTGGGCCGCGAACACATCCTCCCGGAGCCGATCCCACTCGCCGGCTCGGCCACGCGCCTCCCTCAATGCACCGGCGAGCCGCTCCACCAGCCTGGAGTCCTGCGCGGTCTGCGCGATCCGCAAGCGATCGGTCAGAGCGCCGACGAAGGTCGAATCCGCCGCGATCGCCGCGTCCAGCTCGCGAATTCGATCGGCGGAGCGACCCTCTCCCGCGGCCTGTACCGCACGCACGTAGTGCTGATACGCGCTGACGTTGGAGGTCTCCAGATCCGCCAGACGCGGACCTGGCCGTCTCGAGTTCGCGGCCGCGAGAATGTGCGACGCGGCCTGGTCCGCCACCTCCAGGATGTCCGGACCGGTTATCGTGAAGAGCCGGACCAGCTCCCCGGTTCCGACATCGCGCACGCCCAAGTCGAGCACGTAGAGGCCTTCTCCCCGCGTGAGCCCGCCGGTCACCGACCAGGTAGCTCCGAGATCCCGCGCGAGCCGCAGCGCATCGTCGCTCTCCAGCGGGGACTCGCTCGACACCCGTGCACGTCGCGCCGCGTCACGCACTCGAGACGGCGCCACGACATCCACGGTACCACTCCGCGAGAGCTCGGCGGCGATCATCTGCTTGAGCCCCTCCTCCAGCCAGGCGACGCTCGTGTCGTTGCGCACGTTCTGTATGAGCGTGATCGCCACCACCGGCTGCGCTGGCGTCGCGGCGACGGCTGGCTTCGCCGAACGGCGACCTGCGAGATAGGTGCCGCCGGTGATCAGTGCGAGAGAGAGCGCGGCAGCCGCAACGGCGATGAGCGTCCGCTTCCGCGCGCCTGCGCGCGAGATGGCATCCGCTTCATTGGCGTCGGGGCCAGGAGTCGCGTCGTTCGAGGATGTCGCCACCTCCGCATCGAGCCGCACCGCGCTCCATCGTGCACCCGCTACCGCGCCTTCGTTGGGCTCCGTCACACGTGCGCTCAGCTCGCTGGCGAGCGCCGTCACACGCCCATCGGGTTGCGCACCGAAGTCGCGGTCGAGTCGGCCCGCGATCGCTCTGTACTCCGCCAGCGCCGCGAGCGCTGACTCGTGCGAGCCGGGCGCCTTGAGGGCGTTGATCAGATAGAGCGCGGCATCGGTGGAGAGAGGCGCGGCGGCGAGCCAACGGCGCGCGAGCGCGGCGCAGTCCTCCCAACGCCGCGCCCGCGCGAGCGCGAGGCACTGTGCCTCGCAGGCACGCATGAAGAGGCGCGCGTAGCGCTCGCGCTCGTGCGTCAGCCACTCCTCGAAGCGCGGCGAGCGGGTCACGAAGACACCGTCGAGGAGAGGACCACCATACAGCTCCGCCGCGCGCGGCCAGTCGCGCTCCGCGCATGCGGCCGCCAGCTCGAGCGCATCCACATCCAGCCGCACGTCTTCGGCCAGTATCACCTCGCTGCGTCGATGCGCGATCACATCGCGGCCGAGGAGCCGGCGGAAGTGCGACAGAGCATCGCTGAGCGAGTGGCGTGCGCGCTCGTCGTCCTCGTCTCCCCAGAACATCTCCGCGAGCGCGTCGCGGGAGTAAGGTCTGTCGGAGAGCGCCAGCACCGCCAGAAGCGTCAGCTTCCGCCGACGCAGTCCGACCGACTCGTCCACGCCATCAGGTGAGACCAGCGTCAGGCGCCCCAGCGTTGCTAGCCGGAAGTTGTTGGGACGCACGATGTTGACATGTAGAAGATGGTTTGACGAGCGACGGTAGCTTGTGCTGCACCTAACGACGACCGTCCCCGATCCGGTAACCAGCCTCCCGGGGTCACGGCGCCATTCAACCTAACCCCAACCGTGCCATCGAGGATACTTGCCCCGCCATTTCAGAGCGCTGCTCACGCTCGCGGGAGCGATGGTGTTCTGGAGCACCCCCCAGGTGCTGCCGGCACAGGGGGCGTTCCGCACCAGCCTGACGGTCACGATCTCGCGACTCGCACCGCGGGGCAAGTCCATCGCCCCCGACTCGCTGGCATGCCGGCAACTCTCGATTCACTGGAGAGAGTTTGCTGGCGCACGGCGCTACGTCGTGTACGTTAGCACGTCGGGGAACGGGCCCTGGGCGGAGCTGCCGCCACGCAATGCGTGCGGGTCGCGCGAGGCCTCGGGCCCCACGAGCGTGACCGCGGCGGAGCCCACCGCCGCGTCCTCCGGGACGCCCAAGATCTACTACAAGGTGGTGGCGATGGGCGGCGGAGGTGCAACCGAGCAAACGCTGGACACCACCGAAGTGGTGTCCGTGGAGCTGCGGTGATGCCTGCCCGCACCGGCCCCCGGATCGACGTCCCGATGTCGGAGTACGTCCGCGCAGCCGCGATGAACTACCCAGCAAGTCCCCGGAGAACGCCAGCCCCGGGTTCACCCTCAGACAGTGGAGTAGAGATGCTGCACATCCAGTGGCGCGCCATCCTGGCCGCCTTCGCACTCGCAGCCCTCGCGGGCGTCACCGCGCCCGTACAGGCAGACGCTCAGGGTCTCTTCAAGAAGATCAAGGAGAGAGCCAAGCAGACCACCGAGCAGCATGTCGTCAACAAGGCCGGCGAGGCCACGAACAAGGCGCTCGAGAAGACCGAGGGCGCCATCGCCTGCATGGCGACCGACGCCGCCTGCATCCAGGATGCGCAGAAGCAGGGGAAGCCGGTGAGCGTGACCGACGCGAACGGCAATGCCATGACCGGAAGCGACTCCGCCGCGGCGATCGCCGCCGCGAATGGAGGGGCGGCCTCGGCCGGTGCTGGGGCGACGGCTCACGTGAAGCCGGGCCAGGGCGCATGGGCCAACTACGACTTCGTCCCTGGTGACAAGCCGATATTCGTCGACGACTTCAGCAAGGACAACGTCGGGGACTTCCCACGCCGATTCGAGTTCCGCAGCGGCAACATGGAGGTCGTCGAGTGGCAGGGCCAGCGCTGGCTTCGCAGCGGCGGGCACGATGTGCTCGGGATAACACTCCCCGAGACGCTCCCCGAGCGCTTCACGATGGAGTTCGACCTCGCCGGCTCCGGAAACGGAATGGAGATCAACTTCGCGAATGAAGAGCCGGCGAGCGGGCCGCACCTCGCGATCAATTCACACTCCGCCTACCTCATCGCCGATCCCATCCGGGGTGAGGGACAGCTCACGGTGAACACGAGCGAGACCCCGGTGAAGATCCGCATCTCGGTGGACGGCAAGTATCTCAAGCTGTACGCGAACGAGCACCGGGCCCTGAACGTGCCGAACGCGAACCTCGGCCGGTCGAATCACATCTACATCAACATGAACGGCTGGAGCGCGGACGATCCGCGTATGATTGCGAACGTTCGCATCTTCGCGGGTGGGAAGAAGCTCTACGATGCGATCGCCGAGAAGGGGCGCGTAGCGACGCAGGGCATCTTCTTCGCCACCGGCTCCGCCGAGCTCGCGCCGGAGTCCACGCCCACGCTCAAGGAGATCGGCCAGATGCTGAAGGACCACGCCGACCTCTCGCTCATGATCGAGGGCCACACCGACAACACCGGCAACGCCGCCGCCAACCAGGCCCTTTCCGAGAAGCGCGCCGCGGCAGTCAAGGACTATCTGGTTGCCACCTATCAGATCGACGCCAGCCGCCTCCAATCGAAGGGCCTCGGCGCCTCCAAGCCCGCCGCCTCGAATGACACCGCGGAGGGAAGACAGCAGAATCGGAGGGTGGAGCTGGTGAAGATGTAACTGGGAGAAGGTAGAAGGCGGCCGACGGGGTCAGGTCTTTAATTTCGAGCCGTATGGGCAGTAGCCCATACGGC
>JBIQMO010000181.1:0-7723 GCA_044463245.1 Gemmatimonas aurantiaca | reverse complement strand
AGGGGGCTGAGCAGTTGCTCAGCCCCCTCGAAATTAAAGACCTGACCCCGTCGTTTACCGCCAGCGGAAGAGCTTCAATGCCACCGCGAAGCACACGACCAGCCACGCGAGCGCGATCGCCAGCTCGCCGGACACCGCCGTCAGGCTTGCACCCTGCAGCATGTTCGCTCGAAGCGCATCGTTGACCGCCGTGAGCGGGAGCGCCTGGATGAACGGCTGCATCGTCTTCGGAAAGTTGGCCGAGGAGAAGAATACGCCCGAGAAGACCCACATCGGCATCATCACGAGATTCATCAGGCCCGAAGCACCTTCCACGGTCTTCGCGCGCGAGGCGATCAGCAGTCCCATCGCGCCGAAGGAGAGCGCACCGATCAGACAGATGAGCGCCAGCGATGCGATCGATCCGCGCATCGGTACGCCGAACACGAGCACGCCGAATCCGAGGAGCGTGATCACCTCGAGCAGCAGCCAGGTGAGGCGCGAGAGCAGGAAGGAGAGGAGAAACTGCGAGCGCGACATGGGCGTGGCGATGAGCCGCTTGAGCAGCTTCTTCCGCCTCGCATCCACTATCGCGAAGCCGAGCCCCCAGATCCCGCTCCCCATCAGATTCATCCCGAGGAGGCCGGGGATCACGAAGTCGATGTAGCGCGACCCTCGCTCGCGCACGTGGCTCTCACCCACACCCACGGGATCCTTGCGTCCGGAGGCACGCTGCAGCGCATCGTCCGTGATGAGCCGCGCCGCGAGCGCATCGGAGCGCGTGTCGTCGTAGCGATAGGTGACGGAGTCCGCACCACGCGGCTCGACGACCAGCGCCACCTTCCCGGTGCGGAGCGCCAGGGCGGCGGCGCTGTCGTCGAGGAGTTGCACCTCGAGCGAACTGTCGCGGCCGAGCGCCGACGCCACGGCGTCGGCGCCGGCGGCGCTGGAGATCACGGCGATGTGCTGCTTCGCGGCGGGCCGGTTGCGAAAGGCGATGCCGAGCCCCGCGGCCAGCAGGATGGGGAAGACGAAGACCCAGAACACCGCCTCCGGCTCGCGCACGAACTCCTTGTAGCGTACGAGCGTGAGCTGTACCAGCGAATGATCGAGGAGCCCGCGCTTCCGCTGCGGAGAACGCGACGGCGGCGAGGGCGGCGCCTGAGGAACTTCTCTGCTGGTTGTCTCAGTCATCGCGCAGATGCCTGCCGGTGAGTGATACGAAGACGTCCTCGAGCGTGGCCGTGCGCGTGCGAAGCTCGTTCATCTCCACGCCGCGCAGCGACAGTTCGGCCAGGAGTGCGGGCACCGTCCGATGCAGCGCGTCTACCTCGAGCTGGAATCCTTCCTTCGACGTGCGCGCCGTGCGCACCCCGTCGAGCGATTCGAGGACGCCAATGTCGAGCGGTGCGCCGTTGGTAGTCGCGAACTCCACCATGTGCTCGGCGCCGAGCGATCTGATGAGCTCCTGCGGCGTACCGAGCGCGATGACCTTCCCGTGATCCATGATCGCGACGCGATCACAGAGGCGCTCGGCCTCGTCCATGTAGTGCGTGGTGAGGAGCGTGGTGCGACCGGTGGCGCGGAACTGCTCTATCAGATCCCAGAGCTGGCGCCTGGCCTGCGGGTCGAGTCCGGTGGTGGGCTCGTCGAGGAAGAGAAGCTCCGGGTCGCCGACCAGCGCGCACGCGAGCGCGAGCCGCTGCTTCTGCCCGCCGGAAAGCTGACCGACGCGGCCGTCGATCTTCTCATCGAGCTGCACGAGCGCGATCACATCTTCCACGTTGCGCCCCTCGTGGTAGAACGACCTGAAGAGCCGCACGGTTTCCATGACCGTCAGCTTGTCGCTCAGCTGGGTTTCCTGAAGCTGGATCCCCAGTCGCTCGCGCAGCCCCTGCGCATCATCCTTCCAAGTGCGGCCGAGCACGCGCACCTCGCCGCTGTCAGGCGCGGTGAGCCCCTCGCAGATCTCGATGGTAGTGGTCTTCCCCGCGCCGTTCGGTCCGAGCAGCCCGAAGCACTCGCCAGTCTCCACGTCGAGGTCGATCCCGTCCACCGCCACCACATCGGCGTACGCTTTGCGGAGTGAGCGGATGAAGAGGGCCATTGGCGTGGGGGAGAGAGGGCCTGGAAAGATAGAAGGGATGGAAGGGAGGAGGAAACAGGAAGCAGGAAGCAGGAAACAGGAAACAGGGAACAGGAAGCAGGAATCGGCTCCTGGCGATAAGGCCCTCACCAGCGAGGCAGTTCCTGATTCCTGTTTCCTGATTCCTGTTCCCTATCTCCTCTCACCTCGATTGAATTTCATGAATACACTGATCTGTCAGGCCATCCGCTCCCGCCGCCTCCTCATGTTCGGCTACGGGAACGCGGTGAGGGTCGTGGAGCCGCATCTATACGGGATGAATACGGCGGGGAACGAGGCGCTCAGTGCCTGGCTCCGGCCCGGGCTGAGTCGCGCGGATCCCGAGGGCGGGTGGCGGATGTATCTGGCGGAGGACCTGCGCAGGATGCAGGCGCTCCCCGAGATATTTCGTGGACCGCGCGATGGGTACAACCCGAACGACCCGCACTTCACGGAAGTATTCTGCCGTCTGGAAAAGCCCGATGGCGCACCGGACGCCGGTAGCGCCGCTGACCCCGCACTTCCTGAACCCTGAACCCTGCCTCCTGAACCCTCGCCGTTCCCGCCCTGCCTCCTGAACCCTCGGCACTTCCTGCTCTCTCTTCTCTCTCCCTCCCTCTCTTCACTGGCAAAATCCCGCGACCCCCGCCATCTATGCAGGCATCCTTTCACGAACGACATGGAGAGAGATGCCTGAGCGTCCTTACATCATTGCAGAGAGCAACTGGAAGACGGTTCGAACGACGGAGTATCGCGTTGCGGTTCTCCCCTGGGGGGCGACGGAAGCGCACAACTATCACCTGCCGTACGCCACGGACATCATAGAGGCTGACGCCGTAGCCGCCGAAGCGGCGCGGCTGGCGTGGGATGCGGGAGCGAGGGTAGCGGTGCTGCCGGCGGTGCCCTTCGGAGTCAATACCGGACAGCTCGACATCAAGCTGTGCATCAACATGAATCCGTCCACCCAGGCGGCGGTGTTGGGCGATGTCGCGAGCTCGCTGGAAGGGCAGGGGATCCACAAGCTGGTCATCCTGAACGGCCACGGTGGGAACGACTTCCGCGCGATCATCCGCGAGCTGCAGCCGCTCACGAAGGTGTTCCTCTCCTCCATAGACTGGTACAAGTGCGTCGATCCGCGGCCCTTCTTCGACGAGCCGGGTGATCACGCGGGTGAGCTGGAGACGAGCATGGTGATGCACGTAGCGCCTTCGCTGGTGCGACCGCTCTCGGAGGCGGGACCGGGGAGCGAGCGTCGAGCGAGGGTAAAGGCCTTGCGCGAGGGACGCGCGTGGGCGCCGCGTCGCTGGACGGCGGTGAGCGATGATACGGGAATAGGTAACCCAGCCTCCGCGAGTGCGGAGAAGGGTGCGCGCTTCCTCGAAGCCGTGGCGCGCTACATAGCCGACTTCCTCGTGGAGCTCGATGCGGTGGATACGGAGGACCTGTACGCGTGAAGCTCGACTGGGATGCCCTGGCGCCGGCCGCCGGCTCTAAGAAGATCACCACGCTCGACATGCACGCCGCCGGAGAACCGCTCCGCATCGTCACGGGCGGGGTAGCCGACCTCGAGGGAGCCACGATTCTCGAGCGGCGGCGCTACATGCGCGAGCATCTCGATCACGTACGCCGCGCGTTGATGTGGGAGCCGCGCGGGCACTACGACATGTACGGCGCCGTGGTCACTCCGCCGGTCTCGGAAGGCGCGGACCTCGGAGTACTCTTCATGCACAACGAAGGGTACAGCACGATGTGCGGCCATGGCATCATCGCTCTCGTCACTGCGCTCATCGAGACCGGCGCTCTACGCGCGCGGGGCCGCGAGACTCCCGTCACGCTCGACACTCCGGCCGGTCTGGTGCGCGCCACCGCTCATCTGGATGCGGCTGGCCGGGTCGAGCGAGTCTCGTTTCTGAACGTTCCGTCGTTCCTCTACGCGCGCGATGTGGCGATCTCCGTCGCCGGAATCGGTGAAGTCGTGACGGACATCGTCTTCGGAGGCGCCTTCTACGCCGTGCTTCCGGCGGATCGATTGGGTCTCGAGCTCGCTCCCTCCAACCGCTCGGAGCTGGTGGAGCGCGCGGAGCGCGTCAAGCGCGCGGTGAACGAGTCGTTGCCGATCACCCACCCCATCGAGTCCGACCTCGGCTTCCTCTACGGCACCATCCTCACCGGACCACCGGAAGATCCATCGCATCACAGTCGTAACATCTGCGTCTTCGCGAACGCCGAGGTCGACCGCTCACCCACCGGCACGGGGGTATCCGGACGCGTCGCGCAGCTCCACGCGCGCGGCGAGCTCGCGCTCGGTGAGGAGATGGTGGTGGAGAGCATCCTCGGTCGCTCGAGCGTCTTTCGCGGTCGCGCGGTGGAGCTGGCGCGCGTGGGCTCTCACGACGCCGTAGTCCCCGAGGTCAGCGGCACTGCGTACATGACCGGCCGCTCGGAGTTCACCGTGGATCCGCGCGACGCGCTGGGAGGCGGATTCCTCCTCGGGTGAGGCGGTAAGCAGGGGTCAGGTCTTGACTTGATACATTTTCTGGCGGACGCCAGAAAATGTATCAAGTCAAGACCTGACCCCTGCTTACCGCGCCGCCTTCTCCCCCACCACTCTTCCACCCGCGGGAAGGTTGGTCGTCAGGTAGCGCGTGAGCAGATGATAGAGATGCACCGAGGTCCCCTCCCCCTCGCAGATGCAGTGCGAGCGGTTGGGGTAGACCATCATGTCGAACTCCTTCCCCAGCTCCACCAGACGATTGGTGAGGCGCTCGAAGCCCTGGAAGTGGACGTTGTCGTCGCCGGAGCCGTGCACGATGAGCAGCTTGCCGCGCAGGCCTTCGGCGAAGTTGATGGGAGAGCCGCGCCGGTAGCCATCAGCGTTGCTCGATGGGAGCCCCATGTAGCGCTCCTGATAGATCGTGTCGTAGAGACGCTGATCGGGCACCGAGGCCACCGACATCCCCACCTTGTACAGCTCCGGAGAGCGGAGCATGAGGTTCAGGGTCATCGAGCCGCCGCCGCTCCACCCCCACACGCCGACGCGCGTGCTGTCCACGTACGAGTGCGTGCGAGCGAGCGCGCGCACCGCCGCGGCCTGGTCGCGCGAGGCGAGCTCGCCCACCGAGCCGTAGATGATCTTTCGCCACTCACGCCCCTTCAGCGACGGAGTGCCGCGGTTGTCGAAGCTCGCGACTATGTATCCCTTGTCAGCGAGCAGGTGGAACCAGAGGTCACGGCTCCCGCCCCACGAGTCGCGCACGGTGGTGCTCGCGGGCTCGCCGTAGACGTACACGAGCAGCGGATAGCTCTTCGTGGAATCGAAGGTCGATGGGACGATGAGCCAGCCGTCGAGCTTCACACCCTGACCGACATCCGCCTGCACGAATCTCTTGGGCGGAAGGTCCAGCGCGGCCACCGCGTCGCGCACGTGCGCGTTGTCCACGAACACGCGCCGCGAACGATGGTCGGGGAGGCTCACCAGATCGGTGACCGGCGGCGCATCGGCGCTGGACGCCGTGTGGAACGCCCAGCGGAAGTCCGGCGATAGCTGGTAGCTGTGCGTACCACCCACGTTCGCCGGCGTGAGGCGCTCGGGCCGTCCGCTGCCGTCGAGCCGCGACCGGTAGAGGAAGCGCTGCGTGGCGTTGGCGGGCGACGCGATGTAGTAGAGCCAGCCGCCGCGCTCGTCCACGCCCTGCACGCTCTCGAGGTCGAACTCGCCCCTGGTGACCAGACGCTGCTTGCTCCCGTCGCGTGATACGACGTAAGCGTGACGCCAGCCATCGCGCTCGCTGAGCCAGAGGAATTCCTTCCCGCCGCCGAGCCAGGTGAGGTCGTCCACCACCTCCACCCATGCGCTGTCGCGCTCCGCGAGCGTCGTGCGCACCGCGCCCGTACCCGCCTCCGCGAGGATGAGCTTGTCGGTGTGCTGCAGACGATCGAGCTGCTGGATCGCCAGCGTGCGCGAGTCCGCTGCCCAGTCCATCCAGGCTACGTAATTGTTGCGCGGATCTCCGGAGAGCTGCATCCATGTGGTGGGTCCGCCGTCGGCGCTCACCACCCCCACGCGCACGGCGGAGTTGGTGGTCCCCGCCTTGGGGTAGGGGATCCGCTTGATGATCGGGTAGAGCGAGTCGGTCGTGTTCACGAGGAGGTAGTCGCGCACGCCGGACGCGTCGAACTGCCAGTACGCGATGCTCTTCCCATCCGGACTCCAGCGCCAGGCGTTGCGCAGGTCGAGCTCCTCCTCGTAGACCCAGTCGGACGTGCCGTTGATGATCGTATCGGATCCGTCGCTGGTGAGCGGTGTGATCCTCCCACTCGCGATGTCTTGCACGTAGATGTCGTTGGCTCGCACGTAGGCGACGCGCGACCCGTCGGGCGAGAAGCGCGCGAACATCAGCGACGACTCGGGCGCGTCTCCACCGAGCTGCGTCAGCTTCCCCGTGGCGCGGTCGAGCACCCAGTAGTCGCCGCGCGTGTTGTAGCGCCACACGCGTTGCGTGTTGGTGAAGAGGAGCACGCGCTTTCCGTCGGGCGACCACTCGTAGTCGCTTATGCCGAAGGGAGCCGAGACCAGCACCTTCCGCTCGCCGGTCGTGGTGGAGTAGCGGACGATGTCCCTACCGCGGTTCTCCACCGTGGTGTATGCCGCGCCGTTCTCGAGCCACCGGGCCGGCCCGAAGCGCTCGGGGGCGAAGTCGCGTGAAGCGAAGATGCGCTCGATCGTGAGCCCGCGCGTCGCCTGTGCTGGTGCCGCGGCCGGAGCCAGCATCTGTGCGATGATCGCCGCGGAGAGGAGAAAGTTCTGCTTCATGTCGTGGCGGGTAGGGGGACGGCGGGGTCAGGTCTTTAATTTCGAGCAAGCTCAACCATGGCCATGGCCATGGTTGAGCTTGCTCGAAATTAAAGACCTGACCCCCACACCGGCTCGCCGAGCACGTCGAGTTGCGGGCGAACGCCGAGGCCCGGCTCATCGGAGGTGGCGAGGCGGCCGTCGCGGCGATGAGGGGCACCGTCCGCGAAGGAGAGCGTGACGTAGCTGTTGAAGTCCGTGGAGGAGAAGAGCAGCTCCGCGGGCGTGCTGTGCGCGAGGTGCGCGATGGCTGCGGTGGTGATGTCGCCGCCCCAACTGTCTTCTATGGTCATCGCGATCCCGAGCGAGACGCAGAGATCGCGGATACGGCGGGCGCGGGTGAGGCCGCCCACCTTGGAGATCTTGAGGTTGATGACGTCCATCGCCTGGTCCGCGGCTCCGCGCACCACCATCCCGATGTCGTCGATCACCTCGTCGAGGATGAAGGGGCGGTCGGTATGGCGGCGGACGGAGAGACACTGCTCGTACGTCATGCACGGCTGCTCGATGTAGACATCCACCGAGCGGACGGCGTCGGCTACGCGCATCGCGGCGTGCTGTGTCCAGCCCGTGTTGGCGTCGGCGATGAGAACGTCGCCACGCTCGAGCACGGATGCGGCGGCGTTGATGCGGTCGATGTCGGTATCCGGGTCGCCGCCCACCTTCAGCTGGAACTTGCGGTACCCCTCACGGCGATACTTCTCGATGCTCGCCGCCATCAGCTCCGGCGTGTCCTGCGAGATGGCGCGGTAGAGCGGGAAGCTCTC
>JBIQMO010000180.1:0-7749 GCA_044463245.1 Gemmatimonas aurantiaca | reverse complement strand
GAGATCTTCGCCTCGCTCGACGACCTTCGCAGGGCGAGCGTGCTCGAGCTCCTCCGCCACCTGCAGGACCGCTTCGAGCAGGTGATTCTCATCACGCACGTCGAGTCGGTCCGCGACATGCTGGATCACGTCATATCGGTGCGATACGATGAGGAGAGTGGCTCGTCAGTGGTCAGTGCCGAGAACGGGAGCATAGGGTTGACCGGAGAGGGACTGGCGGGGGCGGAGTCGCTGACAGAGATCAGGGTGGCAGGTTGATGGCGATCGCGCGCAGCTGGCGCACTGGACTCAGACCGGATGGGCCTTACGAGGCACGTCTCTCGGACGTGCCCGCGCTCAATCGCGTCTTCAGCGACAGCTTCACGGAGCGCTACCGGCGCGACGGGCTGGTGGGCGTGCGCGTGCCATCGCTCAATCCGGCCATCTGGCGCTACGCCATCGAGGATGCCGACGGCGGCGCCATGCTCTGGCGCGACGAGCGTGACGAGATCCTGGCCTTCAACGTGGTCCACTGCTCGGGTGTCGAGGGGTGGATGGGGCCGCTCGCCGTGAGACCGGATGCGCAGGGGACTGGAATCGGGACCCGCATCGTCCGCGCGGGAGTCGAGTGGCTCGAGGCGAAGCAGGCCTCCCCGATCGGGCTCGAGACGATGCCGCGCACGATGGACAACATCGGCTTCTACTCGCGCATCGGCTTCCTCCCCAATCGCCTGACCATCACGATGACCATCGACGCGCTGCATGGGAGCCACCCGCCCACGCTCCTCGGACGCATGGGCGCACGCGACCGCGACGATGCCGTTCGCGAATGCCGCGAGCTCCTCGACTCGCTTCTCCCCGGCTACGACTTCACGCGCGAGCTACTGCTCACCTGCGAGCTGGGGCTGGGCGACACGCTCCTCTTCCGCGAGAGGGGGAAGCTGGTAGGCTTCGGGCTCTGTCACACCACTCCGCTGGTGGAAGGACGCATCCGCGACGAGACGCGCGTGCTCAAGATGGTACTCGCGCGCGGCGCGCTGCTGCGCGAGGCGGTCATCGGGCTCGCCGACTTCGCGCGCCGCCACGGTACCCGGCGTGCCGCGTTCAGGGTGCAGACCGAGTATCTGGAAGCATACCGTTCCCTCGTCGCCTTCGGCGCTCAGGTGCGCTGGACCGATCTGCGCATGACGCTCGAAGGACACCCCGAACGCCTTCCAGGCGCGGCGCCCGACTCCGACGGCGCCGCCGCCGAGAGCGAGCGCGGCCTCGTCTGGAGCAACTGGGAGATCTAGGGGGAGCTACACGCGCTCGCGCCGGAAGAGCGACTCGATGGCGTCTCCGGCGGTGATGCGCCGCAGGTACCCGAGGTTGTGCGGGCTGAAGGAGACCGGCGTGATCCCGAGCTCCGGCCAGTGGTTCGCGCCGTGTGTCGTGTTGTCGAGTGAGAGCAGATCCAGGAGACTCGTGGTGACCGGTGGATTGGGAAGCACACGCTGCGCGACGGCTACCAGTGGACGGATCAGTGCCACCGGCACGCCCACGAGCAGGCGCTTCGTGTTCATGGCCGCCAGGATCCGGCGGACCATCTGACGCAGTGTGAGTGCCTCCGGCCCGCCCAGCGCGTAGCTCTCGCGCTCGGTGTGGGAGCCGTCGAGTGCCGCGCCGATCGCGCGTGCCACGTCCTCCACGGAGACGGGCTGAAAGCGCGCCCTCCCTCCACCCGGGAGCGGGTAGACGATGGGCGTGAGGCGTACGAGACGCGCCAGCACGTTCACGAACTCGTCCTCCGGTCCGAAGATCACCGAGGGCTTGAAGATCGTCCACGCGAGACCGCTCTCGCGCACTCGATCTTCGGCCGCACCCTTGCTGCGCAGAAAGCGGTACGGGGAATCGCTCGATGCACCGTTCTGCGACATGTAGATGAGCCGCTCTACTTCCTCCGCGCGCATGGCGTCGAGAAGCACTGTGGTGGCGTCCCGATTCACCGTTTCGTAGCTCTCGCCGCGCCGCTCGATGGCGATTGCAGCGAGGTGCACCACCGCATCCACTTCATCGAGCGCGTCGCCGAGCGCCTTGCGGTCGCGCACGTCGCCAGTCACGATCTCGACGCCGGCGATGGCGAGACGCCGGAGCGCCTTTCGTCTGTTGCGCACGAGCGCGCGCACCTGCCAGCCGCGCCGCGCGAGCTCGCGGCAGGTGTGTGTTCCGACGAGACCGGACGCGCCGGTCACCAGCACCGTCCGACTCCCGCGCCACGACTCGCGCTCCGGCCGCTCCTCCACCGCCGCCGCCGTACGCACCGGCGAGTCCGAATCCTGCTCCAGTCCCACCACGTTACCCTCCACCAGTGAACAGCACTCGCCTGGTGATCTTCGTGATCACCTATCTGCTGATCGCCATCCAGCAAGTTCCGGGGATGAAGATCAATCGTCCAGCCGCATCGCTCATGGGCGCCGTCGCGATGGTGGCGATCGGCGGTCTCCCCGCGAGCGAGGCCTGGGCGGCGATCGATCCGAATGTGATCATCTTCCTGCTCGGAGTACTCCTCCTGACGGCCTACCTCGAGCTCGGGGGCTTCTTCGAATGGACTGCCTGGCTGGTGACCCGGTACGTGCGAAGCGCGCGAGCGCTCCTCGCCGCGGTAGTGGCGGCGGCTGGACTGCTCTCGGCCCTGTTCATCAACGATACCATCTGCCTCGTCTTCACGCCCATTCTCGTGATGACGCTCCGCTCGCTCGAGCTGCGCCCGGTTCCCTTTCTGCTGGCGCTCGCCTTCGCGTCCAACGTGGGAAGCGCGATGACCGTCACGGGCAATCCGCAGAACATGCTGATCGGGGTGTCGAGCGGGATCGGCTACTCGGCCTTCCTGGCGGCGATGGCGCTTCCCTCGCTCGGCGGACTGCTGATCGTGTATCTCGTGATCGCGTTCGCCTTTCGCGGAGAGCTCTCCACCGAGCTTCGCGTGACCGAGCGCGCTCCTGCGGTGCTCGACCGAGCGCTCACCGCCAAGGCGCTGGTGCTCTTCGCGGCTGCGCTCGTGGCATGGCTCGCGGGATACTCGCTTCCCGGCGTGGCCATAGCAGCGGGAACGGTGATGGTTGCGATCGCGCGGCGCGATGCGGCAGAGGCATTCGCCAGGGTGGAGTGGTCGCTCCTGCTTTTCTTCGCCGCGCTCTTCGTGGTGATGGGCGGCGTGCGCGAGCTGCCGCTCTTCCAGGAGCTCACGGTTCGTGCAACCACGGGCCTGCATGGTGCGCCGCTGCATGATGCGGTCGCGGTGAGCGGGGTAATGACCGTGCTCTCGAACCTCGTCTCCAATGTGCCGGCCGTGCTCCTCTGGCTCCCGGTGGTGCCGCACCTGCCCAACGAACGTCTCATCTGGCTGGTGATCGCGATGAGCTCCACCTTCGCCGGCAATCTCACGGTGCTCGGCTCGATGGCGAACCTGATCGTGGCCGAGGGCGCGAGCGCGCGTGGGGTGACGCTGCGCTTCATGGACTTTCTGCGGGTAGGCGTACCTGTCACGCTCCTCACCCTTGCGTGGGGAATCGGTACGCTGGTCATCCTTCGTTGAGTACCGGGTGTGCGTCGTGCGTCGGCCGCCGAATCACGCCGTGGACGCACATACGGCGAAGAATTTTCGACTGCCGGCGAAACGCGCCAGCGCGCCGGTCGTCTAGCTCCGACGGCGCGCTCCGCCGCCACGCTCCACCACGCCCCAGATGAGCAGGAAGACGCCCAGGGAGAGGAAGAAGTGAACCCACCCCGGCCCGCCGAACGCGAACGTCATGATCGCCCAGAAAACGAGCATCAGGATCGCAACGGGTATCAGGGCGGCGTGGTACGCTTTTTTGGATGAAGCAGCGTTTTTGCTCGATTGACTCGCTCTAGCAGCCATACTACATTTTGCCGAGGAAAGGGACGAGGAGACTTAATTTTTGAGCCAACAAGTCTCTCGGGTGGGTGCGATATTCCTGGTTGACGCCATGCCCCAGTGCGGGGAAGGCGGAAGGCCTGGTGAGGACCTCATACATTCGACGGGGCTTCAAAAACCCTCTTCGTTCCAACAACATAACGAGTCTCGCCTCCTGGCGGGATTCGTTATGTTTTGTGCCCCTCTGTAGACGCGGCCGGAGTTCATTCGACGAGCGCCTCGGCCTCTCGCCGTCGCCCCCGCATCAGGTGCCAGAAGACGGCCGGAGCGGTGGGCAGCTCCCTGATCCAGGAGAGCACCAGGATCGCTGCCCAGATCCCGTAGAGGAGCGTCACCTCGCCCCGCCAGCCCGCTTCGAGAAACTGCGCGAGCCAGAGCACGAAGAGGAGCAGGGCATCCCACCACTCGAAGCGCATGCGTACCAGGAGCAGCATGGCCACGAAGCTCTGCGCTACGGTGAGCAGGATCTCCTCGCGCTGCATCCCGTCGAACGGAAGCGCCGCAGGCCTGCCCGACGAGAACGAGTAGACGATCGGTATCATCGCCGCGAGGACGGTCCACTGGTTGATGTTGCTCGAGAGCATGTTCATGAGCGCCATCGGAGCGGTGTTCACGCGCCGTGCCCAGTGGAACGCGGATACTTTTTCGGGGAATTCGCTTATGAACGGCGCCACCCACTGCACGAACACGAACTCGCTCACACCCAGCGTGGTCGCCACGGCCAGCATCGAGTCGAGAAAGGGCTCCGCGGTGGTGTAGATGAGGATTCCGCCTACGACGAAAAGGAGCGCGATGGCTGCGGGCCGTCGCCAGCCGCGCTGCGTGTACGCCCAGCGCGAGACGCGCGGCGCGTCGGCGAGCGACTCCTCGCCCTGCGGTGGGAAGCGCCAGAGTATCGCGAGGTACGCCGCGTACATGGCAACGAGCACCACGGCGTCGATTACGCCGAGCGAGCCCTTGTGCCAGATCCAGAGGAAGTAGATGAGCGGTGGCAGAGTGGCGAGGACCTCCACCGAGTGCTCCGCGTCGAGATGAATCGCACGGAATCGTCTGCCTTCGCGTCGCGAGAATGCCGCGACGAAGTAGATCATCGGCCAGCCGAGTCCCACCAGGAGTCGGATCGCTCCGGTGAAGTTGGCGATTGCCAGATGCGAGTGGCAGCCCGGAGGCGGCGAAGACACGAAGCACGCCGGCGTATCCGCGCCCGCCTTCCATGCGATCACCGCTTCCACCGCGAACTCCGGAAAGGTCTGGATCCACGCCAGGATGGCGAGTGCGAGCCCTTGCGAGATGAGGAACTGCGCGGCCTCCGCGCCCCAGGCCACGAGAAAGGCGCTGAGCAGCATGCTCGGGAAGGTCCAGAGTGTGGACCACGCCGTGGATGCGATGCTTGCCGCGGCCTTGACGATCAGTTTGACGCTCAACGCCGCGTGATCTGGGTGAGGGGGGAGAGCGGGGCGGGCGCGTCGCTCGTTAGCGATGCGGCATGCGTCCGCCGCGAGTACGTTTCACTGCCGGTGCACGTCCCGTGTGTCGGCACGTTAACCGAACGGAAGCTAGACCGGCGATCAGATGCGCTCAAGAAGCCACAGTTCCAGGGAGGCGAGTCAGAGAGATGGCCGACAAGAAGCGTTCCAACAGCAGAGTGGACGGTCCGCGCGGAGACGTGGATGAGGTCACTCGTCGTGCCGACCCCCCGGCGGAGCCGCTCGATCGGCGACCCAGGGTGAGGCCGAGCGACGTGCCGCAGCCGAGTGCCGATTGGGGTCTCGACCTCGATCCCGCGCCGGCGGACAACCCCGAGTTCGAGGGACTGGTGCACCGGATGCTCGAGATGCTCGGTGAGGATCCCGATCGACCCGGCCTGCTCAAGACGCCGGAGCGCGTGTCGAACTCTCTGACGTGGCTCACGCGCGGCTACGGGATGGACGTGAACGAAGTCGTGGGCGACGCCGTGTTCGAGGACTCCTATCACAGCATGGTGATGGTGCGCGACATCGAGCTCTACTCGCTCTGCGAACACCACCTGCTTCCCTTCTTCGGGAAGGCCCACATCGCCTACATCCCCGACGGCCGGATCGTGGGGCTCTCGAAGCTGCCGCGAATCGTGGAGGTCTTCGCTCGCCGCCTCCAGGTTCAGGAGCGACTCACCGAGGAGATCGCGCAGGCGATCCAGGAGGTGTTGAACCCGAAGGGAGTCGGTGTGGTCATCGAGGCGTACCATCTCTGCATGATGATGCGCGGAGTGCAGAAGCAGAACTCGCAGACGGTGACTTCGGCGGTGCGTGGAATCTTCCGCAACGATGCGCGCACGCGCGAGGAGTTCCTGGCGCTGGCGCACGACGGCTCTTCGGTACGCCGGTGAGCAGACGCCTGCGCGGGAGGGTGGCGCTCGTCACCGGCGCCACGCGCGGAATAGGGCTCGCGACGTCGCGCGCCCTCGCCGCTGAAGGCGCGCGAGTGGCGATGCTGGCACGCAGCGCCGACGCGCTGCGATCGCATGCGGCGGATATCGGCGAGCGAGCGATGGCGTTCCCGTGCGACATCACGGACGCCCGCGCGCTGGAGCGCACGCTCTCTGCCGTTCGCCAGGCGCTCGGCGAGCCAGGTGTCCTGGTGAACAACGCCGGGATCTTCGAGCCGGACCCCGTTGAGGAGGTCTCCCCCGACGACTTCGCCCGTGCCGTGAACGTGAATCTCGTCGCCGCATTCGCGCTCGTGCACGCGCTCCTCCCGGCTATGCGAGCGGCCGGGGAAGGGCACATCGTCACCATCGGTTCGGTGGCAGATCGTACAGCGTTCCCCGGCAACAGCGCGTACGCCGCCAGTAAATTCGGGCTACGCGCGCTGCACGAGGTGCTGCGCACGGAGCTGCGCGGAAGTGGAGTGCGTGCATCTCTGGTCTCGCCCGGTCCCACCGACACGCCCATATGGGACGCCGTAGATCGTGGCCCGGCCGCGCCGCGAAGCTTCCCACAGCGCTCCGAGATGATCCCGCCCGAGTCGGTCGCGTCGGCAGTGGTGTACGCGCTCACGCAGCCGGTCGAGGTGAACATCGACGAGCTGCGGCTCTCACGATCCTGACGCCGCGCGGTGTTCATAGAGCTCGTCGGTTCGCTCCGCTGCGTGCACGAGCACCAGCTTTCCTGGCTCGTGGCATCCGCGTATCGGATGGAGGATCGCGACATCGTGAGCGGCGAGCTCGGATGCCACATCTGCGGCGCGCGCTATCCCGTGGAGAATGGCGTCGCCGACTTCCGCGAGCTGGGCTCCCACTCCCTGGCCTCGCCGGAGCGCGCCCCAGGCCCACCGCCGCCCCCGGCCTCCCCCTACGGCGCCGATCCCGATGAGCTGGCGCTTCGGGCCGCCGCCCTCCTCGAGCTCACCTCTCCGGGCGGCGTGGTCGCGCTGGCCGGCCAGTGGAGCGCCGCCGCCGAGCGACTCGCGGCCGGCGAAGTCATCGAGCGCGTTCACATCCTCGCGCTCGATCCGACGGTGGATGTACGGAGCGGCAGCGGTATCTCCATCGCACTCACCTCCCGCCGTCCCCCGCTCCGCCCCGTCACCGTCCGCGGCATGGCGCTCGATGCCGGCCACTCCGATCCCTCCTACGTCGCCTCCGCCGTCGAATCACTCCTCCCCGGCGCCCGTCTCCTCGCCCCCATTTCCGCCCCCCTTCCCCCCGGCCTCTCCGAGCTCACTCGCGACGACCACTTCTGGCTCGCCGAGAAGGGGAGGGGGGTGAGGGTGGAGCTGCGGAGGAGGGGGTGATCGGGGAAGGGCCGACGGGGTCAGGTCTTTAATTTCGAGCCGTATGGGCGGTAGCCCATACGGCT
>JBIQMO010000179.1:0-7781 GCA_044463245.1 Gemmatimonas aurantiaca | reverse complement strand
TCCTCTTCGCCACCAAGCTCGGCACGGTGAAGAAGACTGCGCTCTCGCAGTACTCGAATCCGCGCTCCACCGGGATCAAGGCGATCAAGATCGAGAAGGGTGATGAGCTGATCGACGTGCAGATCACCACGGGGAGCAACGATATAGTGCTCGCCACCAAGCACGGCCTCTCCATCCGCTTCCACGAGGCGGACGTGCGCGAGATGGGACGCGACACCACGGGCGTGAAGGGGGTCGATCTCCGGGAGGGCGACGTGGTGAAGGGGATGGTGGTGGTGAAGCGCGACGCCACCCTTCTGGTGGTCACCGAGAATGGGATGGGGAAGCGCTCGCCGATCGATGCCTATCGCGTGCAGAAGCGGGGCGGGAAGGGGATCATCACCCTCAACCGCACGGACAAGACGGGCGATGTGGTGTCGCTCAAGGAAGTGCTCCCCGACGACGAGTTGATGCTGATCACCAAGCACGGCGTGGTGATCCGGATGCCGGTAAAGGGTATCCGCGTCGCGGGTCGCAATACGCAGGGCGTGAAGCTCGTGAACCTCGACGACAGAGACCGGGTATGCGATGTGGCTCGGGTGGTGATCGAGGAGGACGAGCAGGCGAGCGGCGAGTCGGCCGAGGAGCCGGTGGGCGTGGGTCCGGAGGAAGACGAGGAGTAAGCTCGTCCCGGTCCCCACTGGCGCTGGGCGCGTCGCCAATACAGAGTGAAGGATGACTTCCATTGACTCGGCGGCGCGCTCCGGCGCGCCTTCACACGCTGCCTCGCAGCGGGCATCACTCGTAGGGCTCACTGAGCTCCGCGCGGCCGCGGCCACGATAGACGGGGTCGCGGTCCGCACACCGTTGCTTCCCACTCCCGACATGGTCCCCGGCGCGCCGGACATCTGGGTAAAGCCCGAGATGCTCCAGCGCGGCGGGGCCTTCAAGTTCAGGGGCGCATATACCTACCTCTCGCGCCTCTCTCCCGATCAGCTCTCGCGCGGCGTCATCGCGCCGTCGTCGGGGAACCACGCGCAGGCCGTGGCGCTCGCCGCGCGGCTCCTCGGCGCGCCGGCCGTGGTGGTGATGCCGACGACCGTGACGGCAGCCAAGCGCTCCGGCGCCGAACGGCTCGGCGCACGCGTGGAGCTGGCAGGCACCACCACGGCGGACCGCATGGATCGCGCGGTCGAGCTCTCGCGCGAGGAGGGGCTCACCCTCGTGCCTCCGTACGACGATCCCACCATCATCGCTGGCCAGGGCACGGCGGGGCTCGAGATCGTGGCCGACATGCCGGACGTATCCCTGGTGCTCGTTCCGGTCGGCGGGGGCGGGCTGAGCGCCGGCGTCGCCACGGCCGTGAAGCTCCTCGCGCCCGCGGCGCGTGTGGTGGGCGTGGAGCCCGCCGGCGCGCCGAAGCTCACGCGTGCCAGAGAGGCCGGCTCGCCCGTGCGACTCGAGCGCACGCATAGTCTGGCGGACGGACTCATGGCGGTGGAGGTGGGGACGCTCCCCTTCGCGCACCACCAGGCGTACGTGGACGACGTGGTGACCGTGGAAGACGACGCGTTGCGCGATGCAGTGCGCTATCTCCTCGACCGCGTAAAGATCCTGGCCGAGCCGAGCGGCGCCATCACGGTGGCAGCACTGCGCCAGGGGCTCGTGCGAACGCCGGCGAAGGGGAAGACGGTGGCCGTCCTCAGCGGCGGTAACATCGAGTTCCCCGATCTCGGGAAGCTCCTCGGGAATGGATAAGGCCAGGATCCTGATCGCCGACGAGGACGAGCTCCTCGCGCGCTCGCTCTCCTGGCTCCTCAAGGAGCAGGGGTACGACGTGTCGCTCGCTCCACGGGGGGGCCGCCTCATGGAGCAGCTCGATGCGTACGACCCGGACCTGCTGATGTTCGACGTGGTCGGCGACAACAGCGGCGATCGCCTGCAGCTCCTGCGCGAGGTGAGCGCGGACAAGCGGTGGCGCGACATGCCGGTGCTCGTGGTGTCCACGCTACCGGCCGATCAGGCCATCCCGCACCTGCTCGAGAGCGGTGCTTCCGATTTCGTGGGCAAGCCCTTCAACGTGCGTGAGCTGCTTGCGCGCATCGGCGCCCAGCTCCGCTCGCGCGAGCAGCTGCTCACCGCGCGCTCGGATCTGAGCAGCACGCGCGCCGAACTGGCCAGCGCGCGCGCGCAGGTCGAGAGCGGGCGCAAGATCGTGGACATCCTCCACGAGGTGACAGGCGACTTCTCGTCCGACGAGCTGTACAACGTTCTCGTGCGACGCGTCGCGCGCGCCCTCGACATCTCGCACTGCTCACTCATCCTCGCCAGGTCGGACGACGAGGTGGGAACAGTCGCGGCCGCGTACGAGGCGCAGGGACTGGGGCAGGTACAGATCCAGCTCGATCGCTACCCCGAGATTCGCACCGCGCTCGCTACGGGGAAGCCGGTGGTGATCGAGGATGTGGACCAGAGTCCCCTCTACAACGACGTGCGCCTCGACTGGGCCGCGCAGGGTACGCTCATCCCCTACCGCTCGGTGGCCGCGCTCCCCTTCCGGCTCGACGAGGAGCAGTCGGGCGTGATCTTCCTCCGCACGCTTCTCGACGAGCCTCCGCTCCGGCAGACGGATGTGGATTTCGCGGAGATGGTCATTCGCGCCGCGGTGGCCGCCATCCGACGGGCACAACTCATCGAGGCCGCGCGCGCGGACAGGGCACGGCTCGAGGTGCTTGCGCTCACCGATCCGCTCACGCACACTCTCAATAGACGCGCGCTCGTGGAGCGACTCACCGAGGAGCTGGAGCGCGCCCGCCGCTATTCGCTGGACCTCGCGCTCCTGATAGTGGACCTCGATCACTTCAAGACGGTGAACGACTCGTACGGCCACCTGATCGGCGACGAAGTGCTGCGCGGCGTCTCGAGGACGCTGCAGCGCGAAGCGCGCGCGGTGGACGTGGTCGCGCGCTACGGCGGCGAAGAGTTCATCGTCATCCTCCCCGAGACGGCGGCCGAAGGCGCAATCGCGCTGGCCGAGCGCATCCGCGAGCGCGTCTGCAACACGCCCCCCATCCCGGGCGGCGAGTACGGCTGGCTTCGAGTGACGGTGAGCATCGGTGTGGCGACGGTACCCACATCGTACGCGAGCTCCCCCGACGAGCTGATAGCCCTGGCCGACCAGGCGCTCTACCGCGCCAAGGCCGAGGGGCGCAACCGGGTGTGCATCGCCTGACATGAAGCGCTTCGCCGCCTTCGAGCCGCCCGAGTACCTGGCGTGGGAGCGCGACGAAGCGGTGATGCGCGAGTACGCGGAAAGGCTCGAGCGCGATCCGGAGCGCGCTCGCATGGTGGCGCGGCTCGGCGAGAGCGAGCTGCTCGACATCTACCGCGGGCTGGTGCGCAACCGGCTCACCGACATCACGCTCAAGCGGATGGTGCGCCAGGGCGTGATCTCCAAGGCGTGGCTCGGCACCGGCGAGGAAGCGGTCACCATAGGGCCGGTGCACGCGCTCCGTCGCGGCGGCGACGATAGCGATGTCGTGGCCCCGATGATCCGCAACGGCGGCGCGTGCCATGAGCTCGGAATGCCGGTCGCCGACATCATCCGCGCCTACATGGGGACCTCCGACGGCCCGTCGCACGGGCGCGATGGACACTACGGTGACATGTCGCGCGGGATACTTCCACCCATCAGCCACGTGGGCGACATCATCCCCGTGACGACGGGAATCGCGCTCTCGATGCGCGCTCGAGGGAGCGACTCGGTGGCGATGACGTGGATAGGCGATGGAAGCACGAAGGCGGGGAGCACGCACGAGGGGCTGAACTTCGCCGCGGTGCGCCGCGTCCCCGCGATATTCATCATCCAGAACAATCAGGTGGCGCTCGGCACGCGCCTCGACCAGCACCACCTGGCGGCGGGGCGGGGAAATTTCGCCGACTGGCCGCGCGCCTACGGGATGTGGGGCGGGGTGTTCGACGGGAACAACGTGCTCGACGCGTACGCGCTGGCGGCTCTCGCCGTCGAGCGCTGCCGTGCGGGCGAGGGCCCCGCCCTTATCGTGGCCGAGACCTTCCGCATGGGCGGCCACGCCACGCACGATGAGGCCGAAGCGCGGCGGACCTTCCCGGCGGAGCTCTTTGCCGAGTGGGGCCGGCGCGATCCGATCGCGCTCTACGAGGAGTACCTGGCGGACCGCGGAATTTCGCGCGAGGCGCTGGCCGCGGCCGAGGCCGAGGTGTCTGCGGAAGTGGAGCGCGCCGAGGAGGCGGCGCTCGAGAGCCGGAAGGAGCGGATGCCGCGTGGCGAGAACGCGGTGACGGGCGTCTATTCCGGATGAGACTCCGCATCGCACCCCGGGCGGCAGCCATCGCGCTGACTGCCACTATCGCCGGCCTCCTCCCGCGCACCGCGCGGGCGCAGGAGCTCCTGGCGCGCGCCGACTCGCTCATGAACGCCGGTCGCGTTTTCGCGGCCGAGTCGATCTTCTACTACATGGTGCGTCGCGACCCGCGGAACCCTGCGGCACGCCTCGCGCTCGGGAGGTATCTCGCCGCGCGCGGCGCGCTCAAGGTGGGCGCGGTGCTGATGGAGGAGGCGCGCTACTTCGGCGGCGATCCGGCCGTGGTGGCGACCGCGCTGGTTCCAGTCTACGAGCAGCTCGGTGACTATGCCTCGCTCGCGGCGCTCCCCGGCTCGCCGCTCGATTACGCCGAGCGCCGGCGCGCCGAGTGGCTGCGCGACCATCCGCCGGGAGTGGCTGGCCCGGACTCGGCGGTCGCGCCATACGAGGTGAACGACACGCACCTGCTCGGAGAGGTGGCTCTCGGGATCGGCACCGACAGCGTACGCGCGGTGATCGAGGGGCGCGTGCACGGGCTCGTGCTGGACACGTCGTGGATCCGGCGCGATGGCTTCGTGCGCTTCGCCTCGCGCGGTGAGCGCGATCCGCAGAAGGTGGCGGCTGTGGCGAGAGAGGTACGGGTCGGCGAGATCACGCTCACCAACGTGCCCGTCCGCTTCGAGCCGCTGCGCACGAGCGCGATACTCGGGCTGGACGTACTCGGCGACCTGGCCCCGACCTTTCATCCCGCAGCGGGGCGGATGCTGCTGCGCCGCGACGGACAAATTCCGGAAGCGGCTCCCGGCTTCCGGATCCCGACCCTGGCCACCGATGCGGGGGTCTTCGTGGTGAAGACCCAGACAATCTTTCCGGTGGGGCACCCGGACATCCAGCAGTATCTTCGGCATCACGAGTGGACGCTGAACCCCGAGCGTGGAGAGATCATCGTACCCACGGGTGACTGAAGGTTACTCCTCGATCGTTTCAGGATCTTTC
This sequence comes from Gemmatimonas aurantiaca, assembly GCA_044463245.1. Lineage (GTDB taxonomy): Bacteria > Gemmatimonadota > Gemmatimonadetes > Gemmatimonadales > Gemmatimonadaceae > JADGGM01. Next base: position 2,463 of record JBIQMO010000179.1, on the reverse strand, counting down.
GAGTACCGTGCGCGTCGCGTTAACTTGAGAGGCTCATCAGTAATGGATCCTGGAACAAATAGGAGATTTAATACATGCGGATGCTCGTTCTGGGGGCAGGGCTGCAGGGCTCGGCCTGTGCGTACGATCTCTTGCGGAACCACGAAGTCACCGAGGTGCGCCTCGCAGACATCAACATCGCCAATCTGCCGGCCTTCCTGGCGCCACTCTCTGGCAAGCGGTTGATTCCCACCCCACTCGACGTCCGTGACAAGGAAGCCACGCTGGCGCTCATGCGCGAGAGCGACGCCGTGATGAGCGCCATCCCTTACTACTTCAACGGCGACATGGCCAGGCTGGCCGTGGAGGCGGGAACCAACTTCTCCGACCTCGGTGGGAACACCGAGATCGTTCTCGAGCAGCGGAAGCTCGATGCCCGGGCGAAGGAGAAGGGGCTGAGTGTGATTCCCGACTGCGGGCTCGCGCCGGGGATGGTGAACATCCTCGCCGAGTACGGAATCGAGCAGCTCGACGAGGTGGAGTCGGTGAAGATCTACGTTGGCGGTCTACCGCAGCACCCCGAGCCGCCGCTCAACTACCAGATCGTCTACTCGCTCGAGGGAGTGCTCGACTATTACACCACGCTTTCGTGGGTCCTGCGCGATGGGAAGCGGACGCAGGTAACGGCGCTCTCCGAGCTCGAGACCGTGGAATTCCCGGAGCCGGTGGGGAAGCTGGAGGCGTTCCACACGGCCGGCGGTCTCTCCACCATGGCCGATCGTTACGAGGGGAAGATCCCCACGATGGAGTACAAGACTCTCCGCTACCCCGGACACGCGCACATCATGGAAGCGATCCGCGAGCTCGGGCTTCTCGAGATGAATCCGGTGGAAGTGAAGGGCGTGAAGGTCGCGCCGCGCGACGTGTTCGTGTCGACCGCGGGCCCGCGTCTCACCAAGCCCCAGGGGAAGGACCTCGTGGCGCTTCGCGTGATCGTGGAGGGGAAGAAGGGCGGGAAGCCGAAGAAGGTGGGCTGGGAGCTCATCGATTACTACGACGCGGAGCACGGGATCAGCGCGATGGAGCGGACCACCGGCTATTCGCTCTCGATCACCGGGCAGCTTCAGGCGCGCGGAGAGGTGAAGAAGGGCGTCAATACCCCCGACGAGTGCATGCCGGCGAAGCAGTACATCGCCGCGCTGGCGGAGCGGGGCATCAAGTTCAGGGAGCTGTGATACGGTGAGCGCGGGGACCCGCGGCAGGTGGTGGCGGCGGCTCGTGCCGCTGCTGCTCATCATCCCGTTCATCGGGACGCTGTGGGTCTCCTCGTACGCCTCGCTCGAACCGGAGTTGATGGGGGTACCGTTCTTCTACTGGTACCAGTTCCTCTGGATCGCCATCGGGGCTTTCATCACCATAGTGGTCTATCTCGTGGAGCGCTCGGAGGACAGGCGGGGCCGATGAACGTGACGGCGCTCGTGGTCGCCGTAGCGCTCTTCGCGCTCGTGACGGTGCTCGGCTTCGTGGCCGCGCGCTGGCGGCGCGGAGATCTCGATCTCCTCCACGAGTGGGGGCTCGCCGGCGGCCGCTTCGGAACCGTGGTGACGTGGTTCCTGCTGGGCGGCGACCTCTACACCGCGTACACGTTCATAGCCGTTCCGGCGCTGGTGTTCGGTGCGGGCGCTATCGGGTTCTTCGCGGTACCGTACACGATCATCGTGTACCCCTTCGTGTTCCTCACGATGCCGCGGTTGTGGTCCGTGTGCCGAGCACACGGCTACGTGACGCCGGCGGATTTCGTGCGCGGTCGTTACGACAGCAGTACGCTGGCGCTCGCCGTTGCGGGGACGGGAATCCTCGCGACCATGCCGTACATCGCGCTGCAGCTCGTCGGGATCCAGGTGGTGATCGCGGGTCTCGGGATCACCGGGACGGGATTGATGGGCGACCTCCCGCTCATCATCGCCTTCGTGATCCTGGCCGCGTACACCTACTCGAGCGGGCTGCGCGCGCCGGCGCTGATCGCGCTGGTGAAGGACCTCCTGATATTCGTGACGGTGTTCGCGGCCGTGATCGTGATCCCCGCGAAGCTTGGCGGCTACGGCGAGGTGTTCGCCGCGGTGCCGAGGGACAAGCTGGCTCTCGCGCCGGAGCAGTACGGCTCGTACGCCACGCTCGCCCTGGGTTCCGCGCTCGCGCTCTTCCTGTATCCGCACTCCATAACGGGAGTGCTGAGCAGCAGCGGACGGAAAGTGATCAAGCGCAACGCCGCATTCCTCCCGGCGTACAGCTTCCTGCTGGGCCTCATTGCGCTCCTCGGCTACATGGCGATGGCCGCCGGAATAAAGCCCGACGCCACGTACGGAACGCAATGGGCCGTACCAGCGCTCTTCGACGCGATGTTCCCAGACTGGTTCACAGGTGTGGCCTTCGCGGCGATCGCGATCGGCGCGCTGGTGCCGGCGGCGATCATGTCCATCGCGA
>JBIQMO010000178.1:0-7817 GCA_044463245.1 Gemmatimonas aurantiaca | reverse complement strand
CCGGCGCCTACTTCGGCGACAAGATCTCGCCGCTCTCCGACACCACCAACCTCGCGCCCGCGGTTGCCGGGACGGATCTCTTCACCCACATCCGTCACATGATGTGGACCACCGTTCCGAGTCTGGCGCTCGCACTGATACTCTTCGCGGTTGCGGGCCTCGTGCTCCCCGCACCGACGGACGCCACGCAGCTCGAGGTGATCGCCCAGTCGCTCCGTGAGCGCTTCGCGGTGGGGCCGCACATGCTGCTTCCCGCGGTGCTCGTGATAGCGCTGGTGGTGACGAAGATGCCGGCACTCCCGGCTCTGCTGATCGGCGCGCTCACCGGCTGCATCTTCGCGGTGCTCTTCCAGCGGCCCGCCGTACTCACGCTCGTGGGCGAGACCGACCTTCCCACCTGGGCCGCGCTCGTCAAGGGATCCTGGATCGCCCTCTTCGACGGCTACAAGCTGCAGTCCGGGAACGCCGCGCTCGACGAGCTGCTCACGCGCGGCGGGATGTCGAGCATGCTGTCGACCGTCTGGCTCATCCTCTCGGCGATGATGTTCGGCGGCGCCATGGAGATCACGCAGCTCCTGCAGAAGATCGCCGCGACGATACTCGGCGCGGTGCGCGGCACCGGTAGCCTCATCACCGCCACTCTTCTCACCGCCTTCAGCAGCAACGTCATCGCCTCCGACCAGTACATGGCGATCGTCCTCCCCGGGCGGATGTTCCGCCTGGAATACAAGCGACGCGGTCTGCACCCGAAGAACCTCTCGCGCTCGCTGGAGGACGCCGGCACTCTCACCTCCGCGCTCGTCCCCTGGAACACCTGCGGCGCCTTCATGGCCCAGACGCTCGGCGTCGCCACGCTCGCCTACGCCCCCTTCGCCTTTCTGAATCTGATCAACCCCATCATCGCCGTCATCTACGGCTTCACCGGCTTCACGATCGCGCGCATGGATGAAGAAGGGGAGGAGGAAATGGAGGTGGCGTTGGCGGGTTAGGTGGCCGACGGGGTCAGGTCTTGAATTTCGAGCCGGACGGGCAGTGCCCGTCCGGCTCGAAATTCAAGACCTGACCCCGTCGACTCCTCCCTCACTTCATCACGGGAAGGTCCGCACCTCACTCGCATACCGACACGAGACCTTCGGGTCGAAGTTGGCGAAGGTACCGTTGGGGTTGTCCTTCCAGGCCCAGGCGTGCAGCGCCCACACCTGGTATGTGTCGTTGTGCGCGAGCTGGCGGCCGAAAAGGACAGGGGGAGTCGCATCGCGCGGTAGCACTTCGTAAGGGATGATGTACTCCACGGCGACGAGCGTCATCCTGCCGTTCTTGTCCGGTTCGTACACGAGCAACTCCGGCTCGGCCGCGTTCAGAGTTCCATCCACGAGATTGCCGTTGAGCCTGTGGTAGCCCATCCCTCCGGAATCCGTGTGCGTGAGGCACTCGGGCGGAAAGTTTGTATTCCAGCCGCTGGCTTCCGCGGTGGCAATGTCGTGAAAGCGTGCGGTCGCGCTTCTCAGCGCGGCCAGTTCCTGGTTCACCGCCGCACTCGGCTGTTCATCGCTGGCGTGTCTGGAGAACGACGCACCCGCGGCGAGCTGCGGGGCGGCGGCGGGCTCGCTCGGTCGTTTCTCCGTGCACGCGTAGCCTAGCACCAGGAGTGTGAGGCCGGTAGAGAGTGCGGCGAGTCGCCGCCCGTTCGGGTTGGCGGACATGACAGTGGGCCCTCGGAGGTTGGAGGAACGGCTGAGGCGCCAGGCCACGGCCGTGCGTGGCTCTTGCCCCGATGCGAGAAGGCCGTATTATGTGCAACCGCGATCGCCGCACTATCGCCCCGTTATCGACGAGTCTGTCATGTATAGACTCAATCTGTTGGGCGGCGTTTCGATAGATGGACTCGAGGGCCCGGTCACCGGTCGCGCAGCGCAGCGACACCGGCTGGCGCTGCTCGGCATTCTCGCTGCGTCGCTCTCTCCCGGTGTGAGCCGCGACAAGCTGGTCGACTACCTGTGGCCGGAGAGAAGTGCCACACGCGCTCGCCACGCTCTGGCGGATTCCATCTACAGACTGAACGAAGCGCTGGGCGGAAGCGCCGTGCTCGCCGTCGGCGACCAGCTGCGCCTCAACGGAGCCATCATCCTTAGCGACGTCGGCATCTTTCGCGACGCGATCACCGCCGGCGCGTGGGACGATGCCGTTCGAGCGTACAGCGGCCCCTTCATGGATGGCTTCTTTCTCCCCGGAGCACTCGAGTTCGAGCGCTGGCTGGAGCTCGTTCGCGAGCGGCTGGACGCCGAGTATGCTCAGGCACTCGAATCGCTAGCCGTGCAGCGCTCCGCAAGCGGCGACAGTGCCCGCGCCGTGGCCGCGTGGCGTCAGCGCGCACTGCTCGACCGCTACGACTCGCGCGTCGCGCTCAGACTCATGGAAGCGCTCGTCGCCGCCGGCAATCGCACCGCCGCCGTTCGCCACGCGCACTTCCACACCCGCCTGCTGCAGGAGGAGCTCGGTACCAATCCCGTCCCGGAGATAGCCTCCTTCGTCGAGCGCCTGGTGGAAGGGAGGAAGGCAGAGTGAAAACCAGGGTTCAGGGCCGACGGGGTCAGGTCTTTAATTTCGAGCCGTATGGGCAGTAGCCCATACGGCTCGAAATTAAAGACCTGACCCCGTCGGCCGTTCCCTAACTGTAGTACCTGAACCCTGAACCCTGCCTCCTGAACCCTGGTTTTCACTCTGCCTTCCCCCTTCCCCTTGCGTGGCGATGGGAAGGGCCATATCGTGGACTGCACTTCAACCACACGAGAGACCCCATGGAAGATCTCGACGTCGGACTCATGCGCGGGACGCTCGACCTGCTCATCCTCAAGGCCGTGAGTTGGGGACCGCGACACGGGTATGCGATAGCGGAGTGGATAGAGCAGGTGTCGGGAGCGGTGCTGCTCGTGGGTGAAGGAACGCTCTATCCGGCGCTGCACCGGCTCGAGAAGCAGGGGTTGGTGGAAGCCGAGTGGGGACTCTCGGAGAACAATCGCCAGGCGAAGTTCTACCGGCTGAGCAGCGATGGGCGTCGGCGGCTGCGAACGGGGACGTCGAGCTGGCAGGACTTCGTCGAGGCCGCAGGACGGGCGCTGCGGGCCACCGGACCGGTTCCGGCCTGATGTCCTCTCCGCGGCACTCGTCGGGCACGCCGCACGACCGCCGGCCGCGGACCTTCCGCCTCGAGGGCGGCCCAGCGCGCGTCGAGCGCGATGTGGATGAGGAGATCGAATTCCACATAGAGATGCGCACCAGGCGGCTCATCGAGTCAGGGCTCGATCCTGCCTCGGCGCGTACGCAGGCGCTGAGCCGCTTCGGCAACCTCTCCGCCGTACGCGACGAGTGCCTCGATATCGATAACAAACGGGAGCGAGCCATGCAGCGCGCCAATCATCTCGAGGATCTCCGGCAGGACGCGAGCTACGCCGTCCGCACTCTGGTGCAGAACAAGGGCTTCACGGCGATCGTACTGCTCATCCTCGCGCTCGGGATCGGCGCGAACACGGCGATGTTCACCCTGGTCGACGCGCTCCTACTTCGAACGCTGCCGGTGCCTCACGCCGAGCAGCTCGTTACGATCGGCGATCCCACACGCACGGGATCGCTCTCGGAGGGCTCACCACGCGCCGATCTCGCATCCTACCCGCTCTACGCCGACATCCGCTCGCAGAACCAGTCGCTGAGCGGGTTGTACGCTTCCGGCCGCGCCGGCCGCCTGGACGTATTCATGGACCGCGACAGCACCGGCAGCATGCGATCGGGGATGGAAGCCGAGCATGTGCGTGGGCGCTTCGTGTCGGGCAACTACTTCTCGGTCCTTCAGCTGAACGCATCGCTGGGTCGCACCTTCGCGCCCGACGAAGACCGCGTTCCGGGCGACGATCCAGTGGTCGTCATCAGCCACGACTACTGGCAGCGTCGCTTCGCGGGCGATCGCTCGGCGATCGGTCGGACGATACTGGTGAACGGTACACCGCTCACGATAATCGGGGTGGGGCCGGCGGGCTTCACCGGCGACATCGTCGGCCAGCCGATCGAGATGTGGATCCCGCTCATGATGCAGCCGTCGGTGATGCCGCATACCGAGTGGATGAACGATCGAGGGGTCAGCTGGCTGCTCATGATGGGCCGCCTCGAGCCCGGCATCTCCATCGAGCAGGCGCGCAGCGACATCGCCGCCGTGATGAAGCGTTCGCTCCTCGGCAACGCTAAAGGAGATGAAATCGGTGCCATCCAGCGAGACCTGAGAGACGACCCGATCCGGGTGGAGTCGGGAGCGCGCGGTTTCTCGTACTATCGAAGCGCGTACTCGTCTTCGCTGCTCACCCTCATGGCGGCCGTGGGTCTGGTCCTCCTCATCGCCTGCGCCAACATCGCGAACCTCCTCCTCGCGCGCGCATCGGCGCGTGGCCGCGAGATGAGCGTACGCATGGCGCTCGGTGCCGGACGCCTGCGCCTCGTGCAGCAGCTCCTGACCGAAAGCATGATACTCGCGGTGGCCGGCGGCGCGCTCGGACTGTTGGTGGCTTACTGGGGGAGCCAGGCGCTCCTGCACCTCGCGGGCGGCTCCAGCCCCATCCCGCTCGTGGCGCACATCGACGGCCGCGTCCTTCTCTTCACCGCACTGCTCTCTCTCGTTACAGCCCTGTTCTTCGGGCTGGCTCCCGCGCTGCGAGCCACGCGTGTGGAGCTGGCGACCGCGCTGCGCACTCAGGGGCGTGGCGTAGCGGGCGCGCAGGGACGGCCGGGGAAGCTCGCGCTCGGAAAGCTCCTCGTGGTCGCGCAGGTGGCGCTGTCGCTGCTCCTGCTCGTGGGCACGGGGATGCTAGTGCGCAGCATGAAGAAGCTGCAGGGTGCCGATCTCGGGCTCGCGCGCGACGAGCTCGTGATCGCCGAGGTGGATGCTCAGCGCGCCGGTTACAACGGCCCGCGGCTCGCGGCGCTGATACGCGACCTCGTTGCGCGGGTCGAGCGCGTACCCGGGGTGAGCGCGGTCACCTATTCCGAGAACGGCATCTTCAGCGGCACCGAATCGGGGACTACCCTCCAGGTGGAGGGCTACACTGCGCGTGCCGACAGCGACACCGTAGTGGCGTACGACGATGTCGGACCCGCTTACTTCCACGCGATCGGAGCGCACCTGATGCAGGGTCGCGACTTCGAGGCGCGCGACAACGAGAGCGGGCCGAAGGTAGCAGTGGTCAACACGACGGCGGCGCACTTCTTCTTCCCCGATGGGAATGTGATCGGACGCCATCTCACCACCGACAGCACGACGAGGGAGATCGTTGGCGTCGTGGCCGACGTCGAAGAGCAGGGTGTGCGCGAGCCGCCGTCGCGCCGGGTGTACTTCCCCATGGTGCAGATGGGTGACATCCCTGGCAGATTCAAGCTCGAGATCCGTACGAGCGGCGACCCTGCGCGACTCGTCGTGCCGGTACACCGTGCGCTGCAGGCGGCCGATCCGTCGCTCGTCGTTCTGAATGTCGATCCGCTGAACGATCTCATCGGCGACTCGATAAGCCGCGACCGCATGGTAGCGCAGGTCGTGACCTTCTTCGGCGCACTCGCGCTCGTGCTCGCGGCGCTCGGTCTCTACGGCGTGATGGCGTACGCCACGGTCCGTCGCACCAGTGAGTTCGGCCTGCGCATGGCGCTCGGCGCGCAGCCCGGCGACGTAACGCGTCTCATGCTGCGGGAGGCACTGCTACTCGCGCTCGGCGGGGTGATCCTCGGTCTCCCCGTGGCGCTGGTGGCGACGCGACTTCTCGAGAGCCAGCTCTTCGAGGTCGGAACGCTCGATGTGCCCTCGATCGTACTGGCCGTCGTGGTCCTGTCCATCAGTGCTGCCGTGGCAGGCCTCCTTCCGGCGATGCGCGCGTCACGCGTACCGCCGCTGGAAGCGCTGCGGGCGGAGTAGCACAGTGGGTGCCAGCCGAGCGCTCGCAGAGCGCGCGCCGGATCGCCGCGGAGCGCTCGCGCGATCGGAATCGCGATGGTCGACCGATCCTGGAAGGAGCAGGATACACTGTCGAGCAAGCCAGCGCGGGCAGTCCCACCACCCTTTCACCCAGGAGACATTTCTAATGGCGTAAGACAGGGGACATTTCTATTGGTGCTTGACATGGCTCTTGACAGCAATCCCACATCGTTGTAGAATCGTCGCCCTGGGAGTCGCGTCCCGATGTTCACGAGTCGACCGTTCTCGCACGTACCGCGTGTGGAATGCGGCGGCACACCCGAAGCGCATGGCGCGCGGGAGATCATCGGTGACGCGATTTTGCATTTAAGGAACCGACAAACCTCGAGACTCATCGGGAGCAGCCTTTCAGCAATGACCATTCACACGATTCCTCATCTCTCAGCCACGTCTCCATCTGGCACACGCCATGGAGCCGCGCGGCGGGGTGTGCCGAACGGTATGCCTGGGAGAGTCGTGTGCGGGTTCAGGAGTCGGTTCGCGCCCGAATTGGATCTCGGCGCGAAGAGCAATGATCGGTATGCGCGAGGGTATCGCGACATGCCATCGGTTGCGATGGCAATCGACGCTTCGAGCAGAGTCGAGCTGGGCGATCGATTCGCGTCAGGAAGGATCGGTGCAGGACCGGATGCGGGGAGGCGTACTCCATAGAGTACGACGAACCGTTCCGGATCCGGGAGCGATGTGATTGCCCCACCTGCGCCGAGTGCCAGGTGGGGCGTTTTCGTTTTCGGATGCTTCGCCCCTTGGAAACAGCGTGCAGTGAGAAGTCGCTTTTTGACAAGTGATGGTCCGGGAAGGAAAGCAGCACTCGAAGTACATGCAGTGCTCGAAGTAGAAGCATCCACGAGATGTCCCGTCGTCGGCCGGCGAATCGTGGCGCGCGAGCGGAGGATCACGCGACTCCCACCGTTCGGTCTGCGCTCACGTTCTCGTCGCGTCGGCGGCGGGCATCCCGACATACCGTCGTAGCTCAGTGGATCAGAGCACCTGGTTACGAACCAGGGGGTCGCGTGTGGCGCTGCGCTTTGATTCATCGATTGATGCTCGCGCGGCTTCGCCCCAAATCACGCCGACGGTATCGTACGCAGTTCACGTCCATTAGGGGGTGGTGTAAGTAGCTCGGCACAAGGGGTTGTGGGCCCCTGAGAGCGGGTTCGAGACCCGTCCCCCTGACCAACGTAGTGGAGGGTGTCGTAGCTCAGCGGATAGAGCGCGAGGGCTTCCCTCGCCGACAACTCGCCCGGCACACCGGGCCGAAGGTGCGAGGGTTATCGGACTCTCGATGTCGCCGGTTCGAATCCGGCCGGCACTCTCCACTCTCAGTTTCACCCTGCGCGGGTCGCCGTCGTTGGGTTATCGAACTCTGTCACGAGATACCCCATTCGTGTGGGGATCCCAATGGCAACAATTCATCCGCGCAATCGTGCGTTACACGTAACACATCCATCGACCACTCGACCACAGGAGAGCGAGCAATGATCGACTTCACGCAACACTTCGCGACTCGCCTCCGGCGCCTCGTTACGCCGCAGGCCGAGCCGATATCGGGCACCGCGCAGGTACCCAACTCCGCCGGCGGCTTCACCTGGGCGGTGGACCGCTGGTCGCGGCTCGACCGCTTCCTGATCCTCGGAAGCGAGGGCGGGACGTTCTACGTGGGCGAGCGCGAGCTCACTCGCGAGAACGCGGCGTCCGCGATCGAGTGCGTCGCCGAGGATGGCGCGCGTGTCGTGAGGCGCGTGGTCGAGATCAGCCAGAGCGGCCGCGCTCCGAAGAACGATCCGGCGCTCTTCGTCCTCGCGCTCGCTGC
>JBIQMO010000177.1:0-7883 GCA_044463245.1 Gemmatimonas aurantiaca | reverse complement strand
CCCACCACGCCCACGGTCTCGTGCGGCATCACGTCGAAGGAGACGCCATCCACCGCGCGAGCGATTCCGGAGGAGGTGTGGAACCAGGTTCGGAGATCCCGAACCGAGAGGAGGGGTGCTGTCATCATCCGTCAAGCTGGCGTGGGTCGAGCGCATCGCGCAAGCCATCGCCGATGATGTTGAAGGCCATCACGGTCGCGACGATCGCGAGCCCGGGGAAGAGCGACACCCACCAGACCGTGGCGATCTGGCTCACGCCGTCCTGGATCATGTTCCCCCAGCTCGGGAGCGGCGGCCGCACTCCGATTCCGAGATACGAGAGCCCCGCCTCGATGATGATCACGTTCGCGATTCCCAGAGTGGCCGCCACCACCACCGGCGAGAGGACGTTGGGGAGGATGTGGCGGAAGATGATCTCGCGGTCGCGCGCGCCGAGGGCGCGGGCGGCCACCACCATGTCGCGCTCCTTGAGCGAGAGCACCTCCGCGCGCACCAGGCGGCTCACGCCGAACCAGCCGGTGAAGCCGAGCACCACGATGAGGGAGGCGATGGGCAGCGCGCCCCAGAGCACCAGGAGCGTGATCAGGAGGAGGATGCGCGGTATCGAGAGCGCGGCGTCGATGATGCGCATCATGATGGCATCCACGCGTCCACCGTAGTATCCGGCCGTGGCGCCGTAGAGCGTGCCGACCGTCGCGGAGAGGAGGATCGCAAGGAGCGCGATCGAAAGGGAGACGCGCGCGCCGTAGAGCAGCCGGCTGAAGACGTCGCGCGAGGCGAAGTCGGTACCGAGGAGGTGAGCGCCCGAGGGCGGAAGGTTCTTGAGCCTGACGATGTCCGGCGTCGCCGTGGGAGAGTATGGGACGAGCCAGGGCGCCAGCGCGGCCACGACGCAGGCGGCAATGACGATCCAGAGCGCCACCATAGCCACCCGGTTGTGGCGGAAGCGCGCGAGTGCGCTGCGCCAGGGGCCCGAGTCGTCACCCGCGCGCCTCGCCGCGCGATCGAGCCACGCGCAGAGCGCCACGACGATCGCAGCGCAGAGCATCCACGAGAGTGTCCGGAGCCCGGTCATTCGTGGAGGCGCACGCGCGGGTCCGCCCACGCGTAGAGAAGGTCGGCTATCAGATTGCCGAGCACCACGAGCACGCTCGTCACGATCACGATGGCGGTGAGAAGCGGGTAGTCGCGCGTGGAGATCGCATTCACGGTGAGCGTTCCCATCCCCGGCCAGGAGAAGACCGACTCCACGAACACCGATCCACCGAGGAGCGCGGGGAGCGCGAGCCCGAAGAGCGTGATCACCGGGAGGAGCGCGTTGCGCAGCGCGTGCCGCCAGACCACGCTGCCCTCGGCAAGCCCCTTCGCGCGCGCGGTGCGCGTGAAGTCCTCGCGCGCCACCTCGAGGAGCGCCGATCGCTGGAAGCGCGCGACGCCCGCGGTCACGAGGAGCGCGAGCGTCGCCGCGGGGAGCACGAGGTGCCAGAGCCGGTCCACGGCGCGCGCCCATGGCCCCATCAGGCCGTACATCACCGGGTCGAACATCCCGGAGGCAGGGAAGAGACGCAGCCAGTAGGAGAACACCAGCAGCATCATGAGCGCGAGCCAGAAGTCCGGCATCGAGTAGAAGAAGAGCGAGCCGATGCTCAGCCCCCAGTCGATCGGCTTCCCGCGCCTGCGCGCCTGGATCACCCCGATCACTATCCCCGCGGCGAAGGCGATCGCTATCGCGACTGCCATGAGGAGCAGTGTGTGGGGGAGAGCCTCGGCGAGCACCTTGCTCACCGGAAGGTGGTGGGGGAAGGAGAAGCCGAAGCCGCCGCTCGCTACGCTCGCGATGTAGCGCAGGTATTGCTGGTGGAGGGGAAGGTCGAGCCCCAACCGGTGCGTCCAGTACTCACGGACCGCGGGCGTCGTGTGCGGATCGTTGAGCGTCGCGCTCACCGGGTCGCCCGGAGCCGCGTGCAGCAGGAGGAAGGTGAGCGTGGCCACGAGCCATACGATCACCACCCCCTGCGCGAGGCGGCGGAGCAGGAGGGCGATCACTCTTCAGAGGCGAGCTCGCGCGATAGCCCCACTCGGTCGCGCGCGATGCGCTGTTCCTGGGGGATGTACCAGTCCTTGAGGTTGAGCCACCAGCCGTTGGCGCGCATCCCCACCGGGTAGATGCGCTGCTGCATCGCCGCGTAGCTCAGCGGCTCGAAGAGCCAGATCGCGGGTGCATCATCGACCAGGAGCTGATACGCCTTGGCGTAATAGCCGGCCGCCTTCTCCGGATCCATCTGCGAGGAGGCGCTGTCGATGAGCGCATCGAAGCGGGGGCTCTCGTAGGAGCCGTAATTGCTCCCGTCCTTCACCGCCGCGGTGCCCCAGAGCTGACGGATGGTGCTCGGCACGCCGTCAGACGACATCGCGTTCATGGACGCGTCGAAGCGCTTCGCCTCCTGCCTGCTCCCGTGCGTGGGAGGATCCATCTGCTCGATCTCTGCGCGCACGCCGACCTTCCTGAACATCTCCTGCATTATGACTGCCGCGCGCATCCGCGGAGTGCTCGAGCTGGGTACGATCATAGTGAAGCGGAGCGGGACCCCGTTCCTCTCGCGCCAGCCGTCGCCGTTCGTGTCGCGCCAGCCGGCGGCGTCGAGGAGTACCGCGGCGCTGTCCGGATCGTAGGGGATCTGCCGGAGCGTGGAATCGTAGGTGCTCAGCGCCTCGGTGAAGGGTCCCACAGCGGGGACGGCGAGCGTGTCGTACACGCCGTGCACGAGGTCCACGCGGTCGATCGCCATGGTGAGAGCGCGGCGCACGCTCTTGTTGGCGAAGATCGGATGCGGCCGCTTGGGGTTCTTCGGATCACGCTCGTTGAAGAGCAGGAAGCCGTAGATCAGCGAAGGGTAGCGAACCGCCTTGATGTCCTGGTGCTTCGCCACCTGCTCGAAGTCGCCGGGTCGCATGTACTCGAGGAAGTCCGCATCGCCGGAGAGGACCCGCATGACCGCCGCGTTGTAGTCGGGCGCGATGCTCCAGATGACGCGATCGAGATGCGGGCGACCGAGGTGGTACCCGGTGTTTGCCTCGAGCTCGATCGCCTGGCGCGGAACCCAGCGCACGAAGCGGAAGGGGCCACTTCCCACGGGATTGCGGGCGAACTCGGAGCTCGACAGCTCTTCCCTGTCGATGTTCGACAGGAGGTGCTCGGGGAGGATGCGCAGCTGGAAGGCCGCCGTGGCGAATTGCTCGGGCGACCGGTGCGAGAACCAGAAGACGGCCGTGAGCGAGTCGCGCACCGTGACGGAGTCGATGTCCGAAAGGAGCGGGGCCACGAGAGATCCCACCGCCGAATCGGTGTAGATGTCGTACGTGAACGCCACGTCCGAGGCGCGCACCGGCGGGCCATCCTGCCACCTCGCCATCGAGTCTATCCGGAAGGCGATCGAGAGCGAGTCGGGGCTCCAGCTCCACGAGCGCGCGAGGCGTCCTTCCCAGCCGGCATCGCCGATCATGTTGAGGTGCTCGCCCGGCTCGGCGAGGTGCTCGAAGATCTGCGCCTCCACCTGAGCGCTGGTCACGTTGATCGTGAGCGGCGGGAAGAGAAGCGTCGCGTCGCTTCCGCTCGAGATCACGAGAGTGCCGCCGTCCCGGGCTCCGTTGGCCGCTGGGCCGTCCTTCTGGCAGGCGGTTGCAATGGTAGTCAGGAGGGTGGCGATTACCGCTGCTGAAACGCGCATCTGGATGACGGGAGCAGGGATGTGGGTGAAGGAATCGGGCGGGCGGTGCAGCGAAGTTGCGGGGCGTGCGACGTCGGCGAGGGTTCAGCGGCGCCAGGTCCACGCGGGGTCGCGGTAGCGCTCGCGCGCCGCCAGCGTGTCTCGCTCGAGGAGCGGATCTCCCTCGAGAGGTCGTGCATCGGGGAGCGCCGCGGCGAGCGCGCTGGCTACCTCGCCGAGCGACGGGGCGCGGCCCAGGAGCTCTCGAAGTGTGGCCGGCGGCGGAGGAGGGGCAACGGGCGCCAGCAGCAGGGCACTCGCGAGCGCCTGATCGTCGTCCACCAGTACGGAGCCGTGCTGCAACAACGCTTCACCCTCCCTCACCTGTGCGCTTCCCACGAGCTTCCTCCCATCTGCCACGATCTCGCCCTTGGTCGGAACCACGAAGCAGGGCAGGACGCCCGGCCTCGGTGTGGCACCGCGCGGGTCCGCCACGCGGGCATCAACCCCGAGGAGGCGCAACCCATGTATGAGTAGACGATTGATGACGGTGTAGGATTCGCGGAGCGTGCCGAGTGCGGAAACGGGTGCAGTCACGCTGTAGGTGACCTCCCGATGGTGCAGCACGGCGCGCCCGCCGGTGGGGCGGCGCACGAAGTCTATTCCGCGCTCGCGTGCTCCTTCGATATCGTACTTGTCGCGCGCCGACTGATTCCTCCCCAGCGAGAGGGTGGGGCGCGTCCAGCCGTACACTCGCAGCACCGCTTCCTTCGTGCGTCCCGCCCGCAGCATGAGCGCCTCGTCGAGCGCCATGTTGGACGCTCCATCGAGCGGCTCGGAGAGGAGCACGCGCCAGCCGACGCCGGTCAATGTACGCACCACCGAGTCGGGGAGATCCATCGCCGCGTGGGCAGAGGAGTGGTCAGAGGAGAGCGACACCTGATCCGGTTCGGGGGCTGAATGCATCTGCGAGAGATCTCTATCGAAGGATAAGCCCCGCGTGTCGCGAGCGGCAAGGAAGCGCGACGCGCGATCGACGATAAGCCAATGGAATTTCGTCCCCCGAAGCCACAGATTTCGAGTCGCGACGCATGCCCCGCGCCGGTCCGGCGCCCGATGGAAAGCGGGCCGCGTCGAGCTGCTCTTCATAACACAATTGAGCGCTCCAACCCACCAGCGGACACTCCGTGGCTCGAACACGGCCCTCGAGGAAGCATATGACCACCATGACCACCCCTACCTCCGCAGCCGGCACCGATAGCTTCGTTGCCCGCCACGTAGGCCCCAGCGAAGACGAAGTAGCCGAGATGCTCGCCTCGCTCGGCTACGATACGCTGGACGACCTCGTGGCGGCCACCATTCCGGCGGGGATCCGCATGAAGGGGCGGCTTGCGATCGGCGAAGGATTGAGCGAGGCGGAGGCGCTGCGCGAATTCCGCGCGGTGGCCGTGAAAAATGAGGTGTATCGGTCGTTCATCGGGCTAGGCTACTACGGTTGCATCGTTCCGCCGGTGATCCAGCGGAATGTCCTGGAGAACCCTGCTTGGTATACGGCTTACACGCCCTATCAGGCGGAGATCGCGCAGGGGCGGCTCGAGGCGCTGCTCAACTACCAGACCATGGTCATCGACCTCACCGGCCTCCCGGTGGCCAACGCCTCGCTCCTCGACGAGGCGACTGCGGCGGCCGAGGCGATGGCGCTGAGCTACAGCGTGAAGGGAGGGGAGGGGAAGGAGACCTTCTTCGTGTCGGAGAAGTGCCACCCGCAGACGATCGACGTGGTTCGCACGAGGGCGTGGGCTCGCGGCTTCGAGGTGGTAGTGGGTGATCACGGGAGCTTCGAGTTCGGCCCGAGCGTCTTCGGGGCGCTGCTGCAGTATCCGACCAGCGACGGCGCGGTGTGCGACTACCGCGAGCTCACCGAGCGCGCCCACGCCGCGGACGCGCTCGTGACCGTAGCCGCCGACCCGCTGGCACTCGCGCTTCTCGTACCGCCCGGCGAGTGGGGGGCCGACATCGCCGTGGGGAGCACGCAGCGCTTCGGCGTACCCATGGGTTACGGTGGCCCTCACGCGGCGTACTTCGCGACGCGCGACGAGTTCAAGCGGCAGATACCGGGGCGCATCATCGGGGTCTCGCGCGACGCGGAGGGGCGCCCCGCGCTCCGAATGGCGCTGCAGACGCGCGAGCAGCACATCCGCCGCGAAAAGGCGACGAGCAACGTATGCACCGCGCAGGTGCTGCTCGCGGTGATGGCGAGCATGTACGCCGTGTGGCACGGCCCTGCGGGGATCGAGCGCATCGCGGCGCGCGTGCACGACATGGCGAGCGGGCTCGCCGAAGGGCTGCGGCGGCTGGGCTTCGAGATCGCGCACGACGTCTTCTTCGATACGCTGCGCGTGGAGCTGGGCGAGGGCGAAATAAGGGATATCGTGCGCAACGCGCTCGCCAAGCGGATCAACCTCCGCGTGATCGACGACTCGGCGGTGGGAATCTCGCTCGGCGAGGATACTACCATCGAGGACCTCGACGACCTTCTCGCCGTCTTCAATGGCGGGAAGAGCGCCGGCTTCGCGGCTGCCGAGCTGGTGTCCGCGGCGGGTGCGTCGCCGCGTTACGACGAGCGCTTCGCGCGGCAGAGCGAGTACCTCACGCATCCGGTGTTCAACACGTACCATTCCGAGACCGAGATGCTCCGCTACATGCGGAAGCTGGAGTCGCGCGATCTCTCGCTCGTGCACTCGATGATTCCGCTCGGCTCGTGCACGATGAAGCTCAACGCCACGGCCGAGATGTTCCCGATCACCTGGCCGGAGATCGGCGGAATGCATCCGTTCGCGCCCGCGGATCAGGCGAAGGGGTACGAGATTCTCTTCGATCGGCTGGCGAAGGCGCTGGAGGAGATCACCGGCTTCGCGGCGATCTCGATGCAGCCCAACGCCGGATCGCAGGGCGAGTTCGCGGGGCTGCTCACGATACGGCGCTACCACGATTCGCGTGGCGAGCGGCATCGCGACGTGTGCCTGATTCCGCAGTCGGCACACGGCACCAACCCCGCCAGTGCCGTGATGGCCGGCCTGCGCGTGGTGGTGGTGCGCACCGACGACAACGGGAACATCGACGTGGCCGATCTACGCGCGAAGGCCGAGGAGAACCGCGACGAGCTGGCGGCGCTGATGGTGACCTATCCATCCACGCACGGCGTGTTCGAGGAGGCGATCCGGGAGATCTGCGAGATCGTCCACGCGAACGGCGGCCAGGTGTACATGGACGGCGCGAACATGAACGCGATGGTCGGCCTCTGCCGCCCGGGCGACTTCGGCGCCGACGTCTGCCACCTGAACCTGCACAAGACCTTCTGCATTCCGCACGGCGGCGGCGGCCCGGGGATGGGTCCGATCGGTGTGGCCGAGCATCTCGTCCCATTCCTGCCGGGCCACGTTCTGGTGGAGCTGGGCGGCGAGAAGGGCGGCGCGGTCTCGGCGGCGCCGTGGGGGAGCGCGAGCATCCTCCCGATCTCGTACATGTACATCCGGATGATGGGTGGAGATGGGCTCGCGAGGGCATCGAAGGTCGCGATCCTCAACGCCAACTACATGGCGCATCGCCTGGCGCCGAGCTATCCGGTTTTGTACCAGGGCGTGAACGGAACCGTCGCGCACGAGTGCATCATCGATCCGCGCGCGCTCAAGGGTTCGGCGGGAGTCGACGTGGAGGACATCGCCAAGCGGCTGATGGACTACGGTTTCCACGCCCCCACGGTGTCGTTCCCCGTGGCCGGCACGCTGATGATCGAGCCCACCGAGAGCGAGTCGAAGGCCGAGCTGGATCGCTTCTGCGACGCGCTGATCGCGATTCGCGAGGAGATCCGCGAGATCGAAGAGGGGACGCTCGACCGGAAGGACAACCCCCTCAAGAACGCGCCGCACACGCAGCGCGGCACGATCTCCGATTCATGGAGCCACCCCTACTCGCGCGAGCGTGCCGCCTTCCCGGCCCGCTGGACCCTGGACTGGAAGTTCTGGCCTTCGGTCGCGCGAATCGAGAGCGCCTACGGCGACAGGAACCTGGTTTGTGCCTGCCCGCCGATAGAGGAGTACGAGTAAGAGCAAGCAGGGGGCGGACGGGGTCAGGTCTTTAATTTCGAGCCGTATGAGCGACCGCTCATACGGCTCG
>JBIQMO010000176.1:0-7931 GCA_044463245.1 Gemmatimonas aurantiaca | reverse complement strand
GCGTGAGCAGCTCGGTGTCGAGCCGCTCGGCGAGCGGATCTTCAGCGAGATTCCAACCGGGGATGACCGTGTTCAGCGCCGGTGCGGTCAAAGAAGTCCTGCCTCCGCAAAGCTGGTGTAGCGTCCACGACCGATGATCACGTGATCGTGTACTGGAATATCGAGCAATCTTCCCGCCCCCACCAGCTGTTCGGTGACCAGACGGTCGTCGGGCGATGGGGTGGGATCGCCGCTGGGGTGGTTGTGGACCAGGATTATCGCCGCGGCCCGTTCGGCGATGGCCTCCCGGAAGACCTCCCGTGGGTGGACGAGCGAGGAGTTGAGGATCCCTCGGGTGATGGTGATGTCGCGCTCCATCCGGTGCTGGGAGTCGAGCACCGCTACGTGGAACTCCTCGGCGGGGAGATCCTGCAGCCGGTCGGCATAGGCGGCGTATACCTCACGCGGCGAGCGCAGAGGAGCGCCCTCATCGCGCGACTCGGCGGCCATGCGCCGCCCGAGCTCGAGTGCAGCGTGCACCATCACGGCGCGCGCCTTCCCCACCCCGCGCATCCCCGTCAGTGAAGCGACGGGCTCGGAGGCGATCCGACGCAGCGAACCACCCGACCTCTCCAGCATCTCCTGTCCCACACTGAGAGCCGAACGCCCGCTCGAGCCGGAGCCGAGGACTATGGCGAGCAGCTCGCCCACGCTCAACGTGTGCGCGCCCAGAGTCCGGAGCCGCTCACGCGGTCTCTCGGATCTGGGCATCTCTTTAATAGTTAACGTCTTTCCGGGTTCCGGGCCAGCAGCGGTCGACACTAGGGACCTCCGGGTGCGGGTGACAGTTAACGGTACCCGCACCCGGGGTCCGGTGCGTCATCGCTTCAACGCACCCTATTACACTGTGGCTCCGTGGCACTTCTTGTACTTCTTCCCGGAGCCGCAGGGGCATGGGTCGTTACGACCCACGTTGGACCAATCGACGTTGGCCGGCGCCGCCTCCGTGAGGGAGCGCGTCCGTCCCGCACCCACCACCGTGGGCTCCGGCTTGCGGACGGTGCGCTTCGACGGGACGGGCGGCTCCTCTTCCGGACCGGTGTCCACCACGCCGTCGCCGCTCTCCGGCTCTTCGGGCGGGACATCCTCGAGCACGCCGAGCGCGTTGTAGCGCTTCGTGGGGCGTGTGCCGCCCGCGGCCGCGGCCGAGCCGGCCTGCGCGGCGCCGGCCCCGACCGGGCTCCGTTGCGGGAGCGGCGGCGGCTCGAAGACGATCTGCACGCGCAGGAATCGCTCGGTGAAGGTGTTGTACACGTCCGCGATCAGATCCACGAACATGTTGTACGCTTCCTTCTTGTACTCGATGAGCGGATCGGTCTGCCCCCACGACCGATAGTGGATCGCGGCGCGCAGCTGATCCAGGTCGTAGAGGTGGTCCTTCCACTTCTCGTCGAGCACGTTCAGCATCACTAGCGAGAGGAGCCGGTCCGCGTATTCGTTGAGACTCGCGAGCTTCGCCCCGAAGGCGGCGCGCCCCACTTCCTGCGCGGCCTCCTGCGCCTCCTCGATCGTGCCCGGGCGCTCCTCCGCTCCATCCTCGAGCTGCGGGACGATGAGCAGGTAGTGCATGAGCAGCTCCTGCCGGAGGAGGGAGAAGTCCCAGTCCTCCGAGCTCTCGAAGCCCTCCAGCGCCTGCTCTACCCTCTTGGCGATCGCCTTCTCGACCATCTTGAGCGCTTCGCCCTTGAGCTCCTCGCCGCCCTCGAGGGCGAACGAGCGGAGCGAGTAGATGACTTCGCGCTGCTGGTTCATCACGTCGTCGTACTCGAGCAGCCGCTTGCGCTGCTCGAAGTTCTGCATCTCGACGCGCTTCTGCGCCTGCTCGATGGAGCGCGTGATGAGCGGGTGCGTGAGCACCTCTCCCTCCTGCGCACCCATGCGGTCCATCAGCTTTGCGATGCGCTCCGACCCGAAGATTCTCATGAGATCGTCTTCGAGCGAGAGGAAGAACTGCGAGGCGCCCGGATCCCCCTGACGTCCCGCGCGGCCGCGGAGCTGACGATCGATGCGCCGCGACTCGTGCCGCTCGGAGCCGATGATATGGAGGCCGCCGATCTCCTCGATCTCCTTTGACTTTCCGTCGGGATCTTCCACTTCCGAGGGCTTCGCTTCGGTGACGCCGGGTCCCAGCTTGATGTCGGTACCGCGGCCGGCCATGTTCGTCGCGATGGTCACCGCGCCGGGCTGCCCCGCCTCGGCCACGATCTCCGCCTCGCGCTGGTGGTACTTCGCGTTCAGCACGTTGTGCTTGATCCCGGCGCGCTGGAACATGCGCGATAGCGTCTCGGAGACGTCCACGTTCACCGTACCCACGAGCACCGGGAACCCGAGCTTGTTGAGACGCTCCGTTTCGGTGAGGATCGCGGCGTACTTCTCGCGGCGCGTCTTGAAGATCAGATCCTGGCGGTCCTCCCGGATCACCGGCTTGTTGGTGGGGATCACGGAAACCTCGAGGCCGTAGATCTTGTGGAACTCGGTCTCCTCGGTCTCCGCGGTACCGGTCATACCGGCCAGCTTCTCGTACAGGCGGAAGTAGTTCTGGATGGTGATGGTCGCGAGCGTCTGCGTCTCGCCCTTCACCTGCACGCCCTCCTTCGCCTCCACGGCCTGGTGCAGGCCCTCGGACCAGCGCCGGCCGGGCATGGTGCGGCCGGTGAACTCATCCACGATGAGCACCTGACCTTCCTGCACCACGTAGTTCACATCCTTCTCGTAGAGCGCGTGCGCGCGGAGGAGCTGGTGCACGATGTTGAGCTTCTCGCTCTTCAGAGCGTACTCGCGCTCCAGCTCTGCCCTCGCCTCGAGCTTCTCCTTGGGATCCAGCTCCGGATCGCGCTCGATGGCGTGCACCGCTTCGGAGATGTCGGGGAGGACGAACGCATCCTTATCGTCTGGCGAGAGGAATTCCACGCCGCGGTCGGTGAGGTGCACGGTGTGGTTCTTCTCGTCCAGCACGTAGAGGAGCTTCTCCTCGATGTCACCGAACTGCTGGCGGCTGGCCGGCTGGCGGCGGTCGGCGATGTGCTCCAGCTCCATCTTCTGGACGGCCTGCTTGTTCCCCTGCTCCTGGAGGAGCTTGAGGAGGCGCTTGTTCTTCGGGGCACCGAGCTGCGCCTGGTACATCCGCAGCGCGGCCTCGCGCTCCTCGCCCTTTTCCAGCAGCTCCTCTGCCTCGGCGACGAGGTGGTTCGCCTGCTCCGTCTGCTTGCGGACGAGCCGCCCCACCGCGGCGTTGTGCTCGCGGTACGCGGCATCTCCCTCGTTCCCCACCGGACCGGAGATGATGAGCGGCGTGCGCGCCTCGTCGATGAGCACGGAGTCCACCTCGTCGACGATGGCGTACCAGTGCGGCCGCTGCACGCGCTGGTCGAGCTGCACGACCATGTTGTCGCGCAGGTAGTCGAAGCCGAACTCGTTGTTGGTGCCGTAGGTGATGTCGCAGAGATAAGCGGCGCGGCGCTCCGGCGTCCCCGGCTCGGAGTCGTCGATGCAGCCTACGGTGAGGCCGAGATGGGTGTAGATGTAGCCCATCCACTGCGAGTCGCGGCGGGCGAGGTACGAGTTCACCGTGACCAGATGAGCGCCGCGCCCGGCGAGCGCGTTCAGGTAGAGCGGGAGCGTGGCAACGAGCGTCTTACCTTCACCGGTGGCCATCTCGGCGATGCGCCCCATGTGGAGCTGGATGCCGCCGATGAGCTGCACGTCGTAGTGGATCATGTTCCACTCCATCTCGTGCCCGGTCACCGTGATCTTCTGCCCCATGAGCCGTCGCGCGGCCTCTCGCACGGTGGCGAACGCCTCCGGGAGGATCTCGTCGAGGACCTCGGCGATCTCCTTACGCAGCTCGCCCTCGACACCGCCTCGGCCGTCCTTGCCGCTCAGCTCATCGTCTATCCGGTCGCGCTCGTCGGGGTCGGCCGTCTGCTTCTTGAGCTCCTTGAGCTCGACGACCTTCGCCTCGAGCTCCGCGGTGCGTTCGCGGATGATCCCGCGCAGCTTCTCCGTCTGGCCGCGCAGCTCGTCGTCGGAGACGTCGTGCAGGCGCTCGTACTCCGCGTTGATCGCGGCCACGATCGGCTGGACACGCTTCAGCTCGCGATCGTGGCGCGTGCCGAAGATGGATGTCAGTAGTGGCTTCAACATGTGGTTCCTCTATGTCTGTACAGGCCGGCCGCCTCGATGAACCCGGCGACGGCTTCCGTCACGAATCCGTGGATGCTCTTCCCGGCCAGTACACGCGCGCGGATCTCGGTGGACGATATCTCTATGCGGCGCGTCGCAATGCGTGTGAGCGGCACCCCCCCAGGGTTGCCGCCATCACCGCTCCTGCTCGACGGACGCGCCAGCACGACGACTTCCGCGAGCTCGGCGATACGCTCGGCGTATCGCCACGTCTCGATCTCGCCAGCCAGATCCTCGCCGATGAGCAGGAAACGCCGTGCCCCCGGATACCGCTCCGCGAGCACGTCGAGCGTCTCGACAGTGAAAGATAATCCCTTCCGGTCGATTTCCACCGGGTCGGCCGCGAAGCGGGCATCGCCGGCGATCATCAGCTCGACCATTCTGAACCGCTGCGCCGCGGAGCCCTGCAGCTCGTTCCGCTTGAACGGCTGTATGGCGGCGGGGATGAATAGGAGGCGATCCAGCTCGAGCAGCTCGAAGGCGTCGCTCGCCGCGAGGAGGTGCCCGATGTGCGGCGGGTCGAAGCTTCCGCCGAAGATCCCCAGCCGCACTCTCCGTCAGCGTCGGTGCGCGGTCGACGCGGGTTGCGACAGTTGTGCCGCCGGCACGACCGTCGAATCCGCGTGCAATGGCGCGGGGACCGATGCGCAGGCCTCCTTCACCTCGGGGTTGCCTGCGTACTTCTCCCGCAGCGTCGAGCAGGTTTCGGCTACCTCCTCCTTGTAGCCGATCTTCCCGTATGCCTCGACGAGACGCAGCAGCGCCATCCTGGCATGCTCTGTCTGCGGGTAGCCCGTGACTACATCGTGGAAGTAGATGATCGCCGAGTCGTACGCGTCGCGCTTGAGGTAGAACATGCCCGCGTCGTAGCTCTTGATGGCGAACCATTCGTCGAGCTTGTCGATCTCCTTCTTCGCCTGGTCCACCAGCGGCGAGTCGGGATAGGCCGCGAGGAAGCTCTGCAGCGTGGCGAGCGCCGTCTGTCCGTAGTCGGAGTCGAGCGACGGCTTTCTCCAGAGCTTCGAGTACGACATGCCGGCCTTGAAGGTCGCGATCCCCGAGAGCGTGTCCTCGGGGAAGCTCTCCGGAATCCGCGAATACGCCTGAGCGGCGAGGATGTACTCGTGGCGCCCCGTGTGCGCTTCTCCGAGGTAGTAGTACGCCTGGGGGAGGAGCGGGTCGCGCGCCGGGAGCTCCGTGGTGAGCCGCTGAAAGCCGTTCACGGCGTTGTCCCACTTGTGCTCCCCGAGCTGCGCGAGCGATGCCTGGAAGAGCAGGTCGTTCGAGCGGAAGCTGGCCGCGACGAACCTGTTTCGATGACACCCCGCCAGCAGCGCGAGCACGGTGATGAGAGTGATTATATGGCGCTTGTTAGCGGGCACGGACATGACCGTAATGATACCCGTGAATTTCTGGTCTGTTCACTGGAACGCTGCGGGAACGCGATTCACGCCAGGCAGGCCGCCCGCGGGCGCGCGCTCAGACACGCTTCCCCAGCAGCTCGGGCCCGAGCGCGCGGAAGTAGCGAATGGTTTCCTCGAGCCCCTCGCGAAGCGCGACCTTCGGCTCCCACCCGAGCATGTGCCGCGCGCGGGAGATGTCCGGCTGCCGTACCTTGGGGTCGTCTTCGGGGAGCGGCCGCTCCACGATCGGCGCGTCCGAGCCGGTCAGCTCGAGCACCAGCTCAGCGAGCTCCCGCACGGTGAACTCCACCGGATTACCGATGTTGGTGGGATGGCAGTCGCCGGACATGAACAGCTTGTAGATCCCATCCACCTCGTCCGATACGTAGCAGAAGCTGCGCGTCTG
Source organism: Gemmatimonas aurantiaca (assembly GCA_044463245.1). Taxonomy (GTDB): domain Bacteria; phylum Gemmatimonadota; class Gemmatimonadetes; order Gemmatimonadales; family Gemmatimonadaceae; genus JADGGM01. The sequence goes on along the minus strand of JBIQMO010000176.1, from coordinate 1,901 downwards.
CGAACCGTCGCCGTACACCGTGAGCGGCTCGCCGTTCAGTGCCTGCACGATGAAATTGGACACCACGCGTCCATCGCGCGGGCGCATCCGGGGACCGTACGTGTTGAAGATCCGAACGATGCGCGTGTCCACGTCGTGGTACCGGTGGTACGCCATCGTGATCGCCTCGGCGAAGCGCTTGGCCTCGTCGTAGACGCCACGCGGACCCACGGGATTCACGTTACCCCAGTAGCCTTCGGGCTGCGGGTGCACGAGCGGATCGCCGTAGACCTCGGAGGTGGATGCGAGAAAGAAGCGCGCACCCTTCGCCTTGGCGAGTCCCAGCGCGTTGTGCGTCCCGAGCGCTCCCACCTTCAGAGTGGGGATCGGCAGCTCGAGATAGTCTATCGGGCTCGCGGGCGAAGCGAAGTGCAGCACCCCGTCGAGCTCTCCGGGAATGTACGTGTACGTGGAGATATTGTGCCGGAAGAACTCGAACGACTGATTCCCGGTGAGGTGCGCGATGTTGTCGGGGTGGCCGGTGATGAAGTTGTCGAGCCCCACGACGCGGTGCCCTTCGGCCAGGAAGCGATCGACGAGGTGCGACCCGAGAAAGCCGGCGGCTCCCGTGATGAGGACTCTCACGCGTTGGCTCCGGACCTGCCGATCGAAAGGTAGGTGAACCCCAGCGCTCCGAGCTTCGCCGGATCGTAGAGGTTGCGTCCATCGATGAGAACGGGACGCCTGAGAGCCGAGCGAATTCGCGCGAAGTCGGGGTGTCGATACTCGTTCCAGTCGGTTACGACTATCAGCGCATCGGCGCCATCGATCGCGTCGTAGTTGGTTTCGGCGTACGAGATGCGGTCGCCGAGCCGGCGTCTGGCTTCGTTCATGGCGACGGGATCGTGCGCCACCACCTCCGCTCCGGCTTCGAGGAGATCGGCGATCAGAGTCAGCGAGGGCGACTCGCGCATGTCGTCGGTCTGCGGCTTGAAGGCGAGCCCCCAGATGGCTACCCGGGTGCCCTTGATCCCGCCCTGGAAGACCTCACGCAGCTTCTCGAAGAGGCGGTGCTTCTGACGCTCGTTCGCGGTCTCCACCGCCTCCAGGACACAGAGCGGAACCGAGCGCTCGCGTGCCGTGCGGATGAGCGCCTTCACGTCCTTGGGGAAGCAGGAGCCGCCGTAGCCGGGACCCGGAAAGAGGAACGATGCTCCGATGCGGTTGTCGCTCCCCACTCCCTTGCGCACGTGATCCACGTTGGCGCCCACCTTCTCGCAGAGATAGGCGATCTCGTTCATGAAGGATATGCGTGTAGCGAGCATCGCATTCGCCGCGTACTTGGTCATCTCCGCGGATGGAATGTCCATGAAGATGATCGGCTTCCCCGTGCGAACGAACGGGGCGTACAGCTCCGCCATCACCGAGCGAGCGTGGTCGCTCTCCACACCGAGGACCACTCGATCGGGACGCATGAAGTCCTCGACGGCGGCGCCCTCCTTGAGGAACTCGGGGTTGCTGCACATGTGGAATGGGAAGCGCGCGTTGCGCGCGACCGCCGCGGCCGCCTTCCGAGCGGTGCCCACCGGCACCGTGGACTTGGTCACCACCACCATCTCGCGCTGCATGTGCTCCCCGATCTTCTCGGCCACCGCAAGCACATGACGCAGATCCGCGGAGCCATCCTCGTCCGGCGGAGTGCCGACGGCGATGAAAACCACCTCCGCCGCTTCTATCGCCTTGCCGACATCGGTGGTGAAGGTGAGGCGCTTCTGCGCCTGGTTGCGCTCCACCAGGCTCTCGAGACCGGGCTCGTAGATCGGGAGGATGTTCTCCTCGAGGCGCTCGATCTTGCGCTCGTCCACATCGGCACAGATGACGTCATTCCCGGTTTCCGCCAGGCATGCGCCAACCACGAGCCC
>JBIQMO010000175.1:0-7952 GCA_044463245.1 Gemmatimonas aurantiaca | reverse complement strand
CTTACGGGTTTTCTCTGCGTTCTCTCGTTCTTCTCCGCGTTCTCTGCGCTCCTCTTAGAGGAGCTCCGACCCCGCGATGCAGCTCGGATCAGGATCGCGATCCCAGCCCGTAAAGGTTCTCTCCGCGTCCTCTCGCAGTTCCCTCCGCGCCCTCCGCGTGCGCAGTTACGGCCCAGCGCCACGATCCCTCCGCGCCCTCCGCGTGCGCAGTTAGAACGCGATGCACCGAGAACCCGCGATGCACCCAAACCCCCGCGATGCAACCAGCCTCACCGCCTCGGCGATCGCTCGCGAGGACGCTGATGACCCCGATGTGGGGCAGTGATTGCACGAGATCGCCGGACCAGAGTGGCCGGCGTGTCGGGCGCCGGCACGACAACGGAACGCAGACGAAGGAGGATGTGCCATGCAGGTCAGAAATATGATGACCTCTAACCCAGCATGCGTTACACCGGAAGAGAGTGCCCGTGATGCGGCGCGGCTGATGAAGGAGCACGACTGCGGGCTCATTCCCGTCGTCGAGAGCAGGGACTCGAGACGGCTCGTGGGTGTGATCACCGATCGGGACATCGCCGTGCGCCTGGTGGGGGAAGGGAAGGGGGCCGACACGAAAGTCTCCGATGTGATGTCTCGCGACCCGAGCTGCGCCTCGCCCGATACCGACGTCAGCGAGGTGGAGCGCATAATGTCGGAGCGGCAGGTGCGACGCGTACCGATCGTGGGTTCAGCGGGGCGACTCGAAGGCATCGTGGCCCAGGCCGATCTGGCTCTCAGTGATGACTCCGGCGTGAGTGATCGCGAGGTGGCCCGGACGGTCGAGCGGATCTCCGAACCCGCTGCCTCCTCACGGGGTGGCTCGAGTGGAGGAGCGCGGCCGAGGGTGTGAGCTCGGCGTACGTTCTCGCGGTGAATGGGGCCAGTGGTCGCGCCTGGGCGAATCGCTCCGAGCCCCGCGCGGCGCATGCCGGGGCGGCGCTGGACATACATGCTGATGTACATTAGCATGTACTGGTCAACCGCCTTGGGGTCATTGTGTTACAGGCGTATACTCATCGTTTCTCGTAGACCGAGCTCGGTACGCGCGTGCCGTACGGCGTCGCGCGCTGGAGACGCTTGAAATACTCGAACGCCGCGGTCGCGGCTTCACGAATCGCCGCGCCACCGTCGCCGCCACCATAGTTCGTCATCACGGTGATCACGAAGGGCCGGTCCGGCAGCTCCACGAGCGCCCAGCTCGTGGACACGCCGACGATCCCGCCAGGCTTGGAGGCGACGGGGATGTCCTCGGGGATGACGGACCGCACCGATTCGTCCTTCGGGAGCTCGAGCATCTCGCGCATGCGCGTGCACGAGCTCTTCGACATCGGCAGGTCGCAGTTCCAGAGACGCACCATCACCGTGGCCGCCTCCGCCGGCGTTGATAGGTTCTCCTCGCCTCGCATGGATGATGCGGGAGTGATCATTCGCCGCTGGAGCTTCGTCTGCTCGAGGCCGAGCGATGCCATGGTCCGGTTCACCGAGTCCATCCCGAGCGCGTCGATCAGCAGGTTCGTCGCGCCGTTGTCGCTCAGCGTTATCATGAGCACGGCGAGGTCCTCGTTCGAGATCTCGGAGCCGCCGTCCGAGAAGAACTGCAGCACGCCGCTCCCGCCGGTACGCGTGGCCTCGGTGATCGAGCGTCGAGCTTCGAGCAGCGCGGGGTTGCGGTCGGCCCGCCGGAAGAGCTCGAGCAGGATGGGGATCTTGATGGCGCTCCCCTGCGGGAAGACGAGGTTCTGGTTGACGCCTATCCGGCTGGAGTCGGTGAGATCCACGACCTCGACGCCCATCACTCCGTCGAAGGAGTCGGAGATCCGCGTCAGCTCGCGCACGAGCTTCTCCTTCAGGATGGCGCGGTGCTCCGACTGCGCTCTCGCCGCCCCGCTGGCGAGGGAGGATGTGGCAAGGAACAACGCCAGCACGATGGATGCGCGTAATCTCTGTGGACGCCGGGTCGGTGACATGCGGATCTCCTCCGGTGAGGTTTGCGGGGCCGGCTCGGGCTTGCGCCGCGACGCAGCACGCCGTACATAAGCGTCTGGAATCTGGAATATGGGACGCGGTTCCGCGGATCGGAACGCTCCCTCCCTCTTCTCCCTCACCCACACCCCTCTCCGCAATGCCCGCGACCCCGACTCACAGCTCGCGCTCTCCCACCGCCGTCGCCCGCCTGATCCTGCGGGGGGCAATCTGTCTCGGAGTGATCGCCTGCGCGCACCACGCCAGGCAGGACCCTGTAGGAGAGATGGACCTCCTGATAAGGGGCGGCACGGTGGTGGACGGCACGGGCGCCCCCTCGCGAGTGGCGGATGTGGGGATTCGCGGCGATCGCATCGCGTTCATCGGCGACGCGACAGCCAGCGAGGTCACCGCCGCACGCACTCTCGATGCGACGGGACTGGTGGTGGCTCCAGGTTTCATCGACCCGCACACTCACACCACTGGCGACCTGTCGAGCGCGGAGCGGCACGCCAACCTCGACTACCTCATGCAGGGCGTGACCACGGTTGTGACGGGGAACGACGGCTCCAGTCCACTCGACATCGGCGACACGTTCGCGCAGTGGACGCGCGACGGGATCGGTCCCAACGCCGCGCTCTTCATCGGCGAAGGCTCGGTGCGACTCAAGGTGATGGGTATGTCCGACGCGAAGCCCACCGCCGCGGAGCTCGACAGCATGCGCGCCCTCGTAGCCAGGGGGATGCGCGACGGCGCGCTCGGGCTCTCCACGGGTCTCTACTACGCCCCGGGCAGCTACGCCTCCACGGAGGAAGTCGTGCAGCTCGCCAAAGTCGCCGCGAGCTACGGCGGCATCTACGACACGCACATGCGCGACGAGAGCTCCTACAACATCGGCCTCGTCGGTGCCGTGGACGAAGCGATTCGCATAGGACGCGAGGCGGGGATCCCCGTCCACATCTCGCACATCAAGGCGCTCGGCGTGGATGTCTGGGGGGAGAGCGACACGGTCATCGCGCTCATTGACGGCGCCCGCGCCGATGGCGTTCAGGTGGCTGCCTGTCAGTACCCGTACACGGCGTCGGGGACGAGCGTCGGCGCGTCGCTCCTCCCGCGCTGGGCAGAGGCGGGCGGGCGCGACTCGCTGCTCGCGAGAATGCGCGACTCGGCCACGCGCGCGAAGCTCGAGGTCGACATGACCGAGAACCTTCGCCGCCGCGGTGGAGCGGGCGCGCTCCTGATCACCGGCCGCGAAGACAGCACGCTCACCGGAAAGACGCTCGCGAAGGTGGCTGAGGAGCGGAAGGAGTCGCCCATAGAGGCGGCGCTCCAGATAGTGAGGAATGGCGACGCCGGCGTGGCATCCTTCAACATGAAGGAGTCGGACATAGACGACTTCATGAAGCAGCCCTGGGTGGCGACCTGCTCCGACGGCTCGTCGGGACACCCGCGCAAGTACGGCACCTTCCCGCGCAAGCTGCGCCAGTACGTATATGAAAAGCACCTCCTCACCCTGGAGCAGGCGGTGCACGCCAGCTCCGGCCTCACCGCGCAGATCCTGCACCTGGACTCCCGTGGAACGCTCGCGCCGGGGAAGTTCGCCGATGTCATCGTCTTCGACCCGGCGACGGTTCGCGATCTGGCCACGTACGAGGAGCCACGGCTCCTCGCCACGGGGATGCGCTATGTGTTCGTGAACGGAAAGCTCACGGTCGACCAAGGGGAGTACACCGGCGCGCTCCCCGGCCGCGTGGTGAAGCGCGAGGGAAGCCGAGGGCCGACGGCGGGCGCAGCCACGCGCTAGCGCGCTCGCGCGCTCAGCGCTTAGGGTGCCGGCGGATCCTGGAGCAGAGGACCGCCGAGGCGCCGGTGGCCTGACACCCTGCAACCGGCGCAGCGCGGCCCGGCACCGAGCCGGTCGGGACGCGTGTACGCGTGCGGGTCCACCGAGCGGCCTCGCCGCGCACATCGATGTGCGCGAAGGGGCCGCTCGGTCCCATCGCCTGATAGAGGCCCAGTCCGCCCACGAGCTCGGGGTGCAGCCGCTCCACTCGCTCCACGGCTCGCTCCACTACACGAACGTCGCCCACGTCGCTCCGGCCATCCATGTCCAGATCATCCATGCGTCCATCGCGATCGGCATCGATGATGATGTCGGCGGCGTCGCCGTACTGGTGCCGGCTTTCGCGTGCGCGCCCGCTGGCGTCGCCGAGCGCGAGGTTGTAGGCGGGCGTCCGGAAGCCGGAGAGGACGATCACGTTGTCGATGCGGTGGCCGCTGCGCCGGAGATCATCGAGCACCAGCTCGAGCTTGTCGATCAGCGCCTCGCGGAGCACGAGGTATTTGGGCCATACGTCGTCCTGATCGTGCGTGAGGAAGTCGCGCAGCCGGAAGTGCTCCGATAGTCGCGTGTCGGCGGTGCTCTGCGTGACCTCCACGAATCCCGTCGGGTTACGGTAGGCGCTCGCGCGGATCCGGTGCAGCTCGCCCGGCCAGTAGCCTACGCGATAGCCGCCCACGTACGCGCCGGTCTTCACGCCGAAGTCTCGCAGGGCGATGAGCGCGAAGGGCTCGCCATGGTCGTCGTCGGAGAGCTCGAGAACCCCTCCGTCTCGTACGTGCCCCTCGCCGAGCGTCCGCGCCATCTCCGTCCACTCGTCCAGCGGCACGATGCGTGAAGTGAGCTTCCCACTTGCACCACGGAGCGAGTCGCCCAGGAGCGCGAGCACCTCGCGATCGGCGAGATGCGCCGGAGGTGGAAGCGCGGCACCGCCGGTCACCGGGAGGACGCGCGCACTCGCGGGGATCTCGACGGCTGCGCTCGCGCCGGTGGCCGCGCGACCAAGCGAGAGGGCGAGCACCAGCGTCATCGCGGCCACCGCCAGCCAGCGGAGGAGCAGGAAGGATGGGAAGGGGAGGGAGAAGGCGCGGTTCATCGGAAGGAATGACGCTCGAGAGCGCTCTCGCGCAATTGAAACCGCACGCGCCCGCCGTCCGTAATGGGAGCACAAGGAGGTAATCATGCTCGGTCTCATAGGACTCTCGATCACTCTCGCGGCGGTAATTCTCGGCTACATGAACAGCCGTCGCTTCGTTCGGACTCGGTTGCGCTACGTGGACGCCGCGCAACGCTGGACTGCGCCGCTTCTGGCGGGGATCGGGGCCGCGGTGTTGGCCACTCCGGTCACCTGGCTGCTTCCCCTGGTCGGCGGCGGCACCGCGCTCCTCTTTGGCGTGGCCGTCGGCACCGGCGTCGCGCACGGCGCGCGCGACGTGAAGCGCGGAACGGCGCTCATCGAGCCGTGAGCCGGGCCGATGGCGCCGAAGGCTGACCGAGCAGTGAGCTGAGCAGATCGCACGCACGTCGAACGATCGACGTGCGTGCGATCTGCTCGTGCCAGACAGCAGTCGCGCGAAGCGACGGCGACCGCCACACCGATGCGAGGCCCGCCTGCGATACGTATCGCAGGCGGGCCTCGCATTCGCATGCGAGCTCCTGCAGAGTCCGCATCGTTTCACATCGAACTATCTCCTTGTCGCTTCTGCATCTGCACCGCACGACGGGCTCGTCAGTGAAAACGAACGGCGATCACACCCATTGCGAGTCGTGTGACACGCTGTACTTTAGCGACGCTTCACTGGCGTAGACGCAGCGCCGCGGCTTCATACATCACACGGAGGCCATGGACCCTAGATGCGTCACGGGGTCGCTGATGCGATGAACGCTGCAGGCAGTTTCGCACCCTCTCATACGCGGTCGCCGAGACCGCTCGACCAGTGAAGGCGCGATCCTCGATCGCGCGGGCCGAACGGCCGGACGCCGCTCAACAGAAGCGGAGGTACGATAATGAGACCTGTCACGTTCTCCCAGAACCGGGAGTTCAAAGGGCTCGTTCGGACACGTGGGCGACCATTCAGGGTACGCGTCGCTTCGCTCGTGGTTCTCCTGGCGAGCGTCGCGCTCGCCGGATCGGCCGGGGCGCAAGGAATCGTGGCGGGTACGGTGACCGACGCGGCGACGCAGCAGCCGATCGCCGGTGCACAGGTGACCGTCGAGAACACGACGCTCGGCACCGTGACCACCTCTGATGGACATTTCCGTATCAACAACGTCCCGTCCGGCCAGCTCACGATAATGGCGCGGCGCATCGGCTACGCGAGTCAGTCTCGCACCGCGGCGGCGGGCGACACCACGATCGCGTTCGCACTCACGCCGCGGGCGCTGAATCTCGATCAGGTGGTGGTGACCGGTACCGCCGGTGGCCAGCAGAAGCGTGAGATCGGGAACGCGGTCACCCAGATCGATGCGGCCACGGTCACGAAGTACGCACCCGTGGCGAGCTTCCAGGACCTCCTGCAGGGGCGCGCGCCCAACGTGGACATCATGCCCGGCTCCGGACAGGTGGGCACGGGGTCGCGCATCCGCGTGCGCGGCACTTCGAGTCTCGGACTCGCCCAGACGCCGCTCATTTACGTGGACGGCGTTCGCATGGACAACGCGCAGTCCACGGGGCCGGTCAACCAGGCCTTCGGTTCCGCTTCCATCTCTCGGTGGAACGACATCGACCCGAACGACATCGACCACATCGACATCCTCAAGGGCCCCGCGGCCGCGACGCTGTACGGCACCGAGGCCGCCAACGGAGTGATCAACATCGTCACGAAGCACGGCTCTTCGGAGAGCCCGGAATTCACTTTCTCCACGAAGCAGGGGACGAACTTCCTGATGAATCCCGCGGGCCGCTTCCCGACGAACTATCAGGTGGTCGACGGATCGATCCAGTCGATCAACTACGACCAGCTCCGCTCATCGTACGGGAAGGACTTCTTCCGCAACGGCCGGTATCAGCAGTACTACGGCGGCGTCAGCGGCGGGACCGGGATCTTCCAGTACTACATGTCCGGTACGCGCGAGCAGAGTCAGGGCGCGGAATTCCCGAATGATCTCAGCAAGACGAACGGGCGCGCCAACCTGACGCTCAACGTGAGCGACAAGCTCACGATACAGGGGAACGCGCGCTACCTGAGCGGCCGCACGAATCTTCCCGCCGAGGCGGGTTACGGCGGAACCGTGTGGTCCACGATCCTGATGGATCCCGCCACCATCCCGACGCGCCAGCTGGGCTTCGGCTCATCGACGCCCGAAGCGTACGACGCCGAGTACCACTTCCTGCAGGACGTGGGGAAGTTCACCGGGGGCTTCACCATCACTCACCGCCCCACCGCCTGGCTCTCGCACCGCCTCATCTTCGGCATCGACGAGACCAACACGACGGATGTCGAATTCGCCGAGCGCATCGACTCGCTGGCTCCGTTCTTCGGCACCGACGCGACGCAGGGATATCTCGTGCGCGGAGTGACGGGCTCGGGGTTCCGGACGTTCGATTACGCCGCGACGGCGACCTTCGATTTGACGCCGTCCTTCACGAGCGCGACTTCGGCCGGAATGCAGTACTACCGCAGCCGCAGCGACGTCACGCAGGTGAGCGGGTCCATGTTCGCGGCGCCGGGGCAGATGACGATCAATGGGCTCACGCAGAAGGACGAGCCCTTCCAGGATCTGACGGCGAACGCGTCGCTCGGCTTCTACGTGCAGGAGCAGATCGGCTGGAAGGATCGGCGCTACCTGACGCTGGCGCTACGCTCGGATGACAACAGCGCGTTCGGGCGCGACTTCGACCGGGTGTACTACCCGAAGGCGAGCTTCTCGTGGGTGATGAGCGATGAGCCCTTCTGGCATCTCGGCTTCTTCAATTCGCTGCGGCTGCGTGCGGCGTACGGCGAGACCGGCGCGCAGCCTACGGCGTTCAGCGCGCTGCGCTCGTACGTCTCGGTAGCGGGGCCCAACGGTGGTGCCGCGGTGACTCCCTTCTCGCTCGGCAACCCGGACCTCGGTCCGGAGCGCGGGAAGGAGTTCGAGGTCGGTGCGGACGGAAGTCTCTGGAACGACCGGC
>JBIQMO010000174.1:0-7991 GCA_044463245.1 Gemmatimonas aurantiaca | reverse complement strand
ACCTGACCCCGCCGTTCAGTTCAGCCCGCTCGAAATTAAAGACCTGACCCCGTCGCTTATCATTATCGTGAAACCATTCGGCGCGCGCGGCGGAAAGCCGCGGGCGGGGAGGGAGGCGAAAATGTCCAGCGGAGCGAATCCCGAGCGTACGATCGTGGTCACCGGCGCGACCGGGAAGCAGGGAGGGGCTGTTGCGCGTGAGCTGGTGCGGCGCGGCTTCCGAGTGAGAGCGATAACGCGTGATACTTCGAAGCCCGCGGCTATGGCGCTCGGCAAGCTGGGTGTGGAGGTGCTGCACGGCGACCTCGATTATCCGGAGTCTCTGCGCCATCCGCTCGAGAGCGCATCGGGTGTATTCTCGGTCCAGAATTTCTGGGAGACCGGCTACGAGCGCGAGGTGGCCCAGGGTATCGCGCTCGCCGAGCTCGCGAGTGAGGTGGGCGTGAAGCACTTCGTCTACAACTCGGTGGGGAGCGCGCACCGCGAGACGGGACTCTCGCACTTCGAGAGCAAGTGGAAGGTCGAGGAGCGCATCCGCGAGCTCGACCTTCCGTACACGATCTTCCGTCCCGTCTACTTCATGGACAACTGGGAGAACCCAGCGCTGCGCTCCATGCTCCTCGGCGGCACGCTCGCGCTCCCGCTCGACCCGGACCGCGAGCTGCAGGAGCTGGCCACCAGCGACATCGGTGCCTTCGTGGGAATGGCTTTCGCCGATCGCGAAGCGTGGCTGGGGCGCGAGCTCGATCTCGCTGGCGACGAGCTATCGATGTCGAAGACCGCCGAGACGTTCGGCCGCGTGATAGGGCGGCCGGTGAATTACGTGCAGCTGCCGTGGGAGAAGTACCGCGAGCTGGCGGGCGAGGAATACACGGAGATGATGCGCTGGTTCGAGCTGGTGGGCTACGAGGCGGACATCGAGGTATTACGCGAGCTGTATCCCGGGCTCACCACTCTCGAGCAGTACCTGCGCGCGCACGGCTGGGAGGGAGCAGCAAACTGACCGTTGACCACCCTCCCCCGTTCATCCTTCTCGAACGCGCCAGCATCGCCGGGTCTTTCCCCGTGGATGCTGCCGATCCTCTGCACGACAGCCTTTCTCGTCATCGCCCAGGCATTCATGGTGGCGCCGCTCATTCCGCGCCTGGCCGACGTCTTTCACACCGACGTCGGCTGGGTGGGACTTGCGGTGCCGGCCTACCTCGTGCCGTACGGGATAGCGACGCTGGCGTGGGGCCCGTTGTCGGATCGCTTCGGCCGGCGCCCGGTCATCCTGGGATCGCTCGCGCTCTTCGTGCTTCTGACTGCGGCTACCGCGTCAGTGGCGAGCGTGAAGGGATTCCTCGCGTGGCGCGTCGTCACCGGAATCGGGGCGAGCGGCGTCGTGCCGATAAGCCTTACGCTCATCGGTGACGTCGTACCGTTCCAGAAACGTGGCAGAGCGCTGGGATGGCTGTTCGGAGCAATAGCCGGCGGGACCGCGGCCGGTGCCACGGTTGGAGCGCTCGTCGAGCCTCTGGTGGGATGGCGGGCTCTCTTCCTGACGATTGCAGCGCTCACCGCGACGCTGGGCATCGCCGCGATCGCGGTAAGGGCGATACCGAGGTTGCCCAGACCGGCGCCGCCGCGGTTGGCGGCGATCGTTGATGGCTATGTCTCTCTGTTGGCTCTACCACGCGGGCGCCGCACATATGCGTATGTGCTGATCAACGCCGTTGCGCAATCCGGAGTGTACACCTGGCTTGGCGTGTATCTGCGTCAGCGCTTCGGACTCGGTGAGGTAGGTATCGGGCTGGCGCTCCTCGGCTACGGCATCCCCGGTCTGCTATTCGGGCCGACCATCGGTCGCGTGGCCGATCGCTACGGACGTTCGTGGATCATCCCATCCGGTGTAGCGCTCACCGCCGTCTGCGCGCTGATCCTGGCCGCGCCCATCGCGCTCGTCGCCGTGCAGGTCGCCATCATAGCGCTCTCGCTGGGTTACGACCTTACCCAGCCGCTCCTCGCCGGGATCGTCACCGACTTGCCGGGGAATCGAGGCCAGGCGACCGCCGTCATGGCCTTCCTCCTCTTCATCGGCTTTGGGCTCGGCAGCCTCCTCTTCCAGGCGGCGCTGGCGTGGGGTTTCTTCGCCGCGCTCATCTTCTTCGGCTGTACAGCCCTCATCGCGGCCGGCGTTGCCGTACCATTGTTCCGGGCCGAGCGCCCGCGACTGAAGCTACCGGGGCACTCTCCAGTAGCTCCGGGCGTGTAGACGTCGAGTATTGGAGAGCCATGGCGAGCGCGCTGACATCAGCGCGCTACCGCGTCCGGGTGCTCGCCCCACGGGGGCGGGTTGAACTTCGATCTCTCGATCAATTGGAGCTGGAAGGGGAGCACGCTGCGCGTCTCGATGGTCTCATCCACATCGAAGGTGACGAGCCGCTGGGCGCCGGGGGCGGCGGTCGCGTGCTCCGCGTCCCAGTCCACCGCAGCGCTCCCGGTGAGTTGCAGCGTGGCACCGCTATCGAAGTCGACGAAGATCAGGCCGGCGCGCGGGTACACGGAGATGTTGCCGAGTGTGTTGAAGAGACCGTTGCCTACATAGTCGGGCCACACCAGGCGGTCGCCATCGACGCGCACGAATCCCGGCGTACCGCCGCGGTGCGAGCAGTCCACACCGGCCGTACGGTGTGCGGAGGCGATGGCGAACGTGTCGGCGCGGCGAATCCAGTCGCGCTGCGCATCGCCGAGTCCGCGGCGACGCAGGACGCCAACGGCTTCCGCCTCTCGGGTCGGCGCCTCGCTGGCGACGGCCCGTGTCTGGATGTGCTTGTGGCAGTTCGAGTAGACCTGCTCGACGTCGATGTGGATCTCGCCGTCCGCGCGTAGCGCACCACGTCCATTCACTCGAAGCCGGCGCCGCGTCGTGAAATCCACGACGAGCACACCTACTGGTGCGCCCCGCGCCGGCTCGTCTGCCTGCTGGACGCCGGCACCCAGATTCTCCGCGAGTGGGTCACCCGGTGCCGGAGCCGCCACGATCCTCAGCGTGTGCTCGTCGGGTGCGCTCGCGAAGCCCGCCGGACCAGTGAGCACCGAGGCCCAGGGCCGGCCGGCCGCATCGAGCGTACCGACGAACGCGATGCGCTGCGTGAGGAGAAAGTCCGTGACGACCGGCGGAACCGCGGTGCGGATTCCATGGCCCACCTTGGCCGCCATCCCGCGCGAGCCGGCGCGCTCCTGAACCGCGAGCTCACCCTCGTGGAAATCGGTGCTCACTTCGGTATTTCCTGACCGTTGTGCTGTCGCACGACCCGCGCGGGCGTCGGGCTCAGAAGAAGCCGCAGGTGGGCGCCGCGCCAGATGGCGCTTTCCCCTCGACTCCGGTCGGGGCGAAGACTTCGAGTCGGATGCCGTCGGGGTCATCGAAGAAGATCCCGCCCGAGGGCGCGCCCTCGGCGTGCGGCACGATGCCGTCGTGGTGGATCTTCGCTCCGGCGCTGCGCACCCGCGCCTCCACCTCGCGCACCTTGTCCACCGAGTCGACCTGGAACGAGAGATGGTGGAGGCCTGGCCGGTCCTTCGCGAACGCGCCGCCGCTCTGCTGCCAGAGGGTAAGAACCAGGCGGTCTCCCTGGGTGAGGAACACGAAGAGCTTGCCCGGCTCCTGCGACTCGAGAGTCGCCTCGAAGCCAAAGATCTGCTGGTAGAACTGCTTCGACCGCGCGACGTCACTGACGTTGAGGCCGATGTGGCCCGTTTGCAGCGTGGCGATAGGGGCTGGCGTCCGCGCGGTAGCGGCGGTTGTCATAGACACATCCAGGATGAGGTTGGGAAGGATTGACTCGCCAGCATGTACCGAATCAAATGCTGGTTTGGTAGGTATAGTGCGCCGATTCTACCTTGTCAAGCACTGCTTAGATAGGTAGAATTGGGGTATGTGCCCAACGCTGGATCCGCTGCCCGATCGGGTGCCGCCCACGGGAGAATCGACGCGCCCCGCCGCGCTGTTCGTCGGGAATGCCCTCTGGCTCGACTTCGTCAATACCCGGTACATCGTGCGCAATCGGCCAGTCGACGTGCTCACGAGCTTCCGGGCGCTGGTCGAGTGGCTCGTCGAGGCCGATGCGCTCTCCGCCGGCGATGCCTACGCGGCAATTGCGCGCTGGGACGGGACCGCCGCTGGCGCTGACGTTCTCGAGGAAGCGCTCGTTCTCCGCGACACTCTTCGCGACCTGGCCGAGCTGCTCGCGACCGGGATTGCGACGCGGAAAGTGAAGAGCCAGGAGGAGAAGGAGCCCGACGGGGAGGGCGAAGCGATGGGGGCGCGCGAGCACGCCATGCCGCTCACGATGGCGAAGGCGGTGACAGCCATCAATACCATCCTCCGCGCTGATGTACGCTACGATCAACTCTCGCTCGCGCACCCGCCGGCACACGGCGCTGTGGGAGCGCGCTTCGAGCGGCATGCACGCCGAACGGATTTCGCTCCGCTGCGCCTGCTCGCTCCGCTGGCCGACTCGGCGAGCGAGATGCTCTGCGAAGGCGATGCTTCGAGGGTGCATCGATGCGGGAACCCGAAGTGCGTGCTCTACTTCTACGACACTACACGGAACCGGCGCCGGCGCTTCTGTACTCCTGAGGGATGCGGCAACCGCGTCAAGGCTGCCGCGCGCTACCGCCGTTCGAGGACGGGGTCAGGTCTTTAATTTCGAGCCGACGGGGTCAGGTCTTTAATTTCGAGCAAGCCCGGCCATGGCCGGGCTTGCTCGAAATTAAAGACCTGACCCCGTCGGCGAACGGCGTGGTTGAGCGAGTGGCGACCGAGGCGGGCGAAGGCGCGATGGCTGTGATGTGCATCTGGCAGCACCGGGCACCATGCCGACTGCACGCCATCGACTGCACGAGCAGCTCCCTCTTCCGAAATGTCGCTTGCTTCGCCATGGTTGCCGGTCGAGCCTGAAACACCGACCATTCCCTCCGCGAAACGATCCCAGCCACATGCACTCTCCCAGCCGATCGACAGCGATCACCGCGCTGATCGCCGCCGTCGCACTTTCAGCCGTCGCTCTACCCGCACAATCCACGCGCACTCCGGCACATCGTGACGGTGCGCGCGCCGTACCCACGCCGGCATCCGTACTCGGTTTCGAGCCCGGCACCGACCGCAAGCTTCCGAGCTGGAAGCAGGTAGTGGACTACTTCACGGCGCTCGACAGGGCGAGCCCGCGCGTGAGCGTTCGCACGTTGGGTACGACGGGGATGGGTCGCCCGTTCATCGCGGCTTTCATCGGCGACTCCGCGGTGATCGCGAACCTCCCCAGGTATCGCGAGATCCAGCGGAAGCTCGCCGACCCGCGCACGCGTGCATCCGGAGAGCGCGCATCGCTCATCGCCGACGGGAAGGTAGTGGTGCTGGTGACATCCAGCATCCATTCCACCGAAGTGGGCGGGATCCTCACGCCTACCGTGCTCGCGTACAGGTTGGCGTCCGGAGAGGACGCGGAGACGCGATCCATCCGCCAGAACGATCTGGTGATCCTGGTCCCGTCGCTCAACCCCGATGGCGTGGACATCGTCCACGACTGGTATCAATCGAGTCTGGGGAAGCCGTGGGAGGGGAGCGGTCCACCGGTCATCTACAACAAGTACACCGGGCACGACGACAACCGCGACTGGTATGCGTTCACACAGGTGGAGACACAGCTCACCATAGACTCGCTGCACAACGTGTGGCACCCCGAGATCGTCAACGACATCCATCAGCAGGGTCCACGCGCTTCGCGGCTGTTCGTGCCACCGTATATGGATCCGTGGGAGCCCAACGTCGATCCGATCATCGCGGCGGGTGTGAACAGCATGGGGATGGCGATGGCGTGGCGCCTCACGGCCGATGGGAAGACAGGGATCGCCACGAACGCGTCGTACGATGCGTGGACGCCGGCGCGCTCGTACCAGCACTATCACGCGGGCATTCGCATCCTCACCGAGACGGCGAGCGCGCGGCTGGCCACGCCCATCGATCTTCCTTTCGACTCGCTCGGCGGGGGCCGCGGCTTCGATCCGCAGGTCATGTCGTGGAACTTCGTGGCTCCCTGGCCGGGCGGGCACTGGACGATCGGTGACATCGTGGACTACCAGACCGGCGCCACCTGGGCGCTGCTCGTGCAGGCGGCGGCGGAGCGGGGGAAGTGGCTGGAGAGCTTCACGCGTATCGGTGAGCGCGCAGTCGAAGGGCGCGGTGCGCCCGGACGAAAGGACTGGCCCGTAGCGTACGTAGTTCCGGCCCGGCAGTCGGATACTGCGTCGCTCGCGACGATGCTCCGCATCCTGCAGCGCGGCCAGGTGGAGATCCGCCGTACGCGCGCACCCTTCTCCGTGGACGGCGTCACCTATCCCACGGGTACGTACGTCATCTTCACCGCGCAGCCGTACGGCGGATTTGCCAAGGCGCTGCTGGAGGTTCAACACTATCCCGATCTGCGCGAGTACCCGGGTGGACCGCCCAAGCGGCCGTACGACGTGACCGCTCAGACGCTCCCGCTGATGATGGGGGTCGATGTGGCGGCCGTGAGCGACACGCTGGCCGTCGCGACCACGCCGCCGATCGGGCCGATCGATCCGCCGAAGCTCGGCGTGCCGGGGCTCAGCGACAAGACGTCGCGCAGGATAGCGATCTACAGGAGCTACGATCCGTCGATGGACGACGGGTGGACGCGCTTCGTCTTCGATCAGTACCACATCCCCTTCACGAGCATCGTCGACCGCGATGTGCGCGCGGGGAAGCTGCACGATCGCTTCGATGTGATCGTCCTTCCCGATCAGTCGCCTCGCGGGCTCGCGCGCGGGGTGACGCGCCCCTATCCCGATTCGCTCAAGGGCGGGCTCGGCACGGAGGGCGCCGCGGCGCTGGCGGAGTTCGTCGAGGATGGCGGCACTCTGGTCGCTTTCAACGAAGCGAGCGAGTACGCGATCGAAGCGCTCTCGCTGCCGGTGAAGAATGTGCTCGCTGAGCTGAAGTCCCGGGACTTCTACGCGCCAGGCTCGATCCTTCGTGTGACGCTCGATGAGCAGAGCCCCATTGCCAGACTCGTGACGGCCCCGCCCGCGATCTGGTTCGAGGAGGGGCCTGCCTTCGAGATCACCGATCCGTCGAAGGCGAAGGCGGTAGCGACATATCCCGGCGAGGGCGATCCTCTGTTGTCTGGTTGGCTGCTCGGCGGGGAGAAGCTGCACGGCAAGGCCGCTCTCGTAGATATCGAGAGTGGGAAGGGACACGTGGTGCTCTTCGGCTTCCGGCCGCAGTACCGCGCGCAGACCACGGCCACGTATCCGCTCGTGTGGGGAGCCATGTTGCCGTGGCCGGAGGCGGCGGACCGGTAGAGCGACAATAGAGGATCGGTATGCGAGGCGGGAGGGCGTCGGCGAGATCCGCTGGCGCCCTCTCGACATTTACATTCCGGATATGATTCCTCCCCGGGGTCCGGCGCCGCGCGCCGTGGTACTGCTGAGTGGCGGCCTCGATTCGGCCACCGTGCTCGCGATCGCGCGACGCGACGGCTACGACGTTTCGGCGCTTTCCTTCCGCTATGGCCAGCGTCACGCCGTGGAGCTGGATGCGGCCGCGCGAGTGGCGCGGCACTTCGGCGTCCGTCGCCACGAGGTGATCGACATCGACCTGCGAGCGTTCGGCGGATCGGCCCTCACCGCCGACATCCCGGTGCCGAAGGATCGGAGCGAGGAAGAGATCGGCGAGGTGATACCTATCACGTACGTCCCCGCACGCAATACTATCTTCCTGTCGTTCGCACTGGCATTTGCGGAAGTGACAGGCGCGCGTGATATATTCATCGGTGTCAACGCGCTCGACTACTCGGGTTATCCCGATTGTCGACCGGAGTTCGTGAATGCCTTCGAGCGACTCGCGAATGTCGCCACGAAGGCAGCGGTGGAGAGCGGCGGTGGATTCCGGGTCCATGCGCCGCTTCTCCATCTCCGGAAGTCCGGGA
>JBIQMO010000173.1:0-8027 GCA_044463245.1 Gemmatimonas aurantiaca | reverse complement strand
GCGCGCTCCGCTTCCTCCTCCGCAAGGAGTTCCTGCAGATCTTCCGCGATCGCACGATCGTCACGATGCTCTTCGTCATGCCGCTCGCGCAGATGTTGATCCTCGCAAACGCTGCGACGTTCGAGGTGAAGAGCTCGCGACTGTACGTGGTGGATCGCGACCACACGCCCATGTCGCGCGGCGTCGTGGATCGGCTGGTGGCCTCGGGGCGATTCGTGCCCACGGGCGCGTCGCAATCGCAGGCGCTCGCCGACGAGGCGATGCTCGGCCGCGACGTGGATGCGATAGTGGTGATCCCCCACGGCTTCGAGCGGGAGATCGTTCGCGATCGGAGCGCGCCCGTGCAGCTGGTACTCAACGCCGAGGACGGCGCGGCGGCTGCGGTCACGCAGGCGTATGCCAGCCAGATCCTTGCGGCCTACTCGGCGGAGCTGGGCGTTCAGGTGAACCCGACGCTCGCTTCGGTGGGCGCCCGTACGGAGCCGCCGCCGCTGCGGGGTAGCGGCATGATAGACGTACGTCAGCGCGGCTGGTACAACGCGGAGCTCGAGTACACCGACTTCATGGTGCCGGGGATACTCGTGGTGCTGGTGACGATGGTCGGTACACTTCTCACGGCCATGAACATCGTGCGCGAGAAGGAGTCGGGAACTCTCGACCAGCTCAACGTCACGCCGGTAACGCGCTCCACCTTCATAGCGGCCAAGCTCATCCCGCTCTGGAGTCTCGCTCTGCTCGATCTGGCGATCGGTCTCCTTCTCGCGTGGCTCGTTTTCCATGTGCCGATGCGCGGGAGTCTCCTCATAGTCTTCTTCGCCGCCGGCGTGTATCTCGTGGCGGCTCTCGGGATCGGGCTCTGGGTGTCGACCGTGGCCGAGACCCAGCAGCAGGCGATGTTCGTGAACTTCGCGATAATGCTGATCTACATCCTGATGAGCGGCATCTTCACTCCCGTGAGCGGAATGCCGCGATGGGCGCAGTGGATCGCGGAGGCGAGCCCGATCACGCACTTCGTGCGGCTCATGCGCGAGGTACTGTTGAAGGGAGCCGGGCTGGCGGACGTCGCGGGGCAGATCGGAATCCTGGCCGTCACGGGTGTAGTCGTGCTCACGCTCGCGGTGCGCCAGTATCACAAGCGGTCGGCGTGAGCGCGGCCGGCTGGCGTTGCGGACGGCCATGCGCCACCCTATTCTACAATGTAGAAACCCCCGGGGAATCTTGCCGTAGTAGGAGTATGCGCGTTCCCGAAGACACTCGCCTGCGCCGGTCGCTCCCTCGGCTTCCGATGGCGCTCCTCCGTCTCCTCCTCCCTCGCGCCGAGCGCGATGAGGTGCTGGCGGATCTGACCACGGAATACGCGGAGCACGCCGCGCGAGCCGGCCGCGCCGAAGCCCGGCGCTGGCTCTGGCGCCAGGCGATCCACTCCGCGATTCCACTCCTCGGCTGGAGCTGGTGGCGCGGCTGGACCGGCTTCGAGCCACGCGCCAACGCCTACCGACCCGGAGGATCGATGCTGAGGAATCTCTTCGCTGATGCACGCTACGCGGCGCGTCGGTTGCGCGCGCGTCCCGTCTACACGCTCGTCGCGGTGCTCACGCTCGGGCTGGGGATCGGCGGCACCGCCGCAGTGTACGGCATCGCGCGGCCGCTCATGTTCGAGCCGCTCCCGTACGCGAACGCGATCGAAGTGGGAGTGTTCTGGATGCCCGGTTGGTGGACGGAAGAAGAGTTCCTCTACCTGCGCGGCAACTTCCCCGGCTTCCGCGACGTGGCCGCGTATCGGCCCGGTGACGCGACGTTACGTCAGGGCGATGCACCCGCGCGCCTCATCCCCGGAATAACGGCGTCGTCGGAGCTCTTCGATGTTCTGGGAGCGCGCCCGTTCATCGGCCGCGGCTTCCATGAAGGCGACGATGCACAGGGGGCCGAGCCCGTGGTGTTGATCAGCTATGGTCTCTGGCAGGAGCTCGGCGGCCGGACTTCGATAATCGGCAGCCGACTCATGCTCGACGGCTCTCCGCAGACCGTGATCGGCGTGATGCCGCGCGGCTTCTGGTTCCCCGATCCATCCATTCGGATCTGGCACACCAAGCCGCTCGATCCGGAGGGGCGAAACGGGAGCTACACCTTCGTCGGCCGGGTGGCTCCCGGCGTGGACGTGCACGACATGCGGCCGCAGCTCGAGCGCCTCACCGGGATGATCGGCGATCGCTTCCAGTATCATGTAGGTGCCGACAAGACACAGAACGCGGTGGTCACGCCGCTGCGCGAAGCGCTGGTGGGTCCCATGCGTCCGGCACTCGTCGCCACCTTCGCGGCGATGGGGCTCATCCTCCTGATCGCGTGCGCCAACGTCGCCGCGCTGATGCTCGGTCAGGTGGAAGGGCGCGCCTCCGAGCTGGCCGTCCGCTCCGCGCTCGGCGCGACGCGGGGGCGGCTCATGCAGCAGCTGGTGGTGGAGTCCGTGTTCCTGGGGATCGGCGCGGGGCTACTCGGCGCGGCGTTGGCGGCAGCCGGCTACCGCCTCCTCGCCGAAGCGCTTCCCATAGGCGCGTGGGGTGAGAACGCCTCCTTCGGCTGGAGCATCTTCGCCGCGGCGCCGGTCGTCGCGATGGTGGCGGTGGTCCTCGTGATACTCGTGCCCGCGGCTTCGCTCTGGCGCGGCGACCTGCGCGGCACCCTCACTCGTGCACGCACCGGCGGGATCCAGGGACGCGGCGGGCGCATGGAGCGCGGGCTCGTGGTGGCGGAGGTGGCGCTCGCGATGCTCATCGCTTCGGCCGCGGCGCTGCTGGTGCGGAGCGTCGCCAATCTCTACGCCATCGACCCGGGGATCACGACGAGTGGGGTCGCGGTGGTGGACGTGACGTCGAGCCCCCAGATGGGATCCGCTCCACGTCTGCAGAAGGTCGAGGAGCTGACCCGCGCACTCGGCACGCTCCCCGGAGTACGCTCGGTGGGCGCTGCGATGAAGATCCCGCTTCGCGGCGGCGGCGACAGCTTCGGCGTGACCGTCGAGGGGCACCCCGAGGCTGCCAACACGTTCACCTACTTCCGCATCGTCACGCGCGACTACTTCGAGGCCATGGGGGTCGAGCTCCGCGACGGCCGCACTTTCGACGCCTCGGATCGGCCGATTGCGCTGGACGACAGCACCGCCGAGATGTCGGTGGTAGTGAACGAGGCGTTCGTGAAGGAGTACTTCCCGGGGGAGAATCCCATCGGCCGGCGAATCGGCGATGGCTTCACTTCGCCGCAGCGCATCGTTGGCGTAGTCTCCGATGTAAAGGAGGCCGCGCTCACCGATGAAGCGGCACCGGTGCGCTACTACCTGGCGGGTCAGGCTCCGTGGTTCGGCAACTTGGCCACCTTCGTCCTGCGCACCGCGCGTCCCGACGATGCGGCGGCGGTGCTCGACGCCGCGCGCCGCACTGTGCGGAATGTGGCGCCCGAGCTCGCGGTGCAGGGAACTACCACTATGGACCGAGTGCTGGACACGGCCGTCGGTCCGGCGCGCCAGATCATGTCGCTGCTGTCGCTCCTCTCGGCGCTCGCGCTCGTGCTGGGCGCGGTGGGGATCTACGGTGTCATCTCGCACTTCGCGACTCGTCGCAAGCGCGACTGGGCGATCCGTGTGGCGCTCGGACTCACCGGCTCTCGCGTCGTGAGACAGATAGTGGGCCAGGGTGCGGCACTGGTGGGTGTGGGCATAGCGGTTGGTGCGGTGGGGGCGGTGCTGCTGGCGCGACTCCTCGCGTCGTTCCTCTTCGGCGTGGGCACGCTGGACCCGCTGGCCTTCGCCGCGGCGAGCGCGGCGTTGCTCCTAATCGGCGTCGCGGCGGCGTCCATCCCGGCGCGGCGCGCGGGAACGGTGGATCCCGCCCTCGTCATGCGTGAAGAATGAGCCCGAGACCTGGATCGATGACCGACACTCATTCGATGACCGAATCTCCCTTCGCTCCGCTCGGCGTGCTCGAGGAGCAGGTCGTGGTAGCCGTGCTTCGCACGCGCGGTGAGGCCTACGGAATGCAGGCGCGCCGCGAGATCGAGCGAGTAACCGGCCGCGAGCTTTCGATCGGCGCTGTCTACGCCACGCTCGATAGGCTGGAGTCGAAAGGGCTGCTCACCTCCAGTCGCGTAGAGGATGATGGCGCATCGCGCCGGCTGTTCGATGTGACGCCGGAGGGCGCGCGCGCACTGGCCGACACGCGCGCGATGCGCGAGCGGCTCTGGCACGGCGTGGATGTGCGGGAGCTTCTGGCGCTCGCGCGTGCGTGAAGCGGAAAGGGGACGACCGGGCGCGGATCCTGCGGCGGCTGAACAGCCGCAGGAGGTGAACATGCCGAGAACAGCGATGAACCTGATAGATCCGGCCATGCGCGAGTGCATCGACGAGTGCGTGCGCTGCCACGAAGTCTGCCTCTCGACGGTGCCGTACTGCCTGGAGCTCGGCGGGCAGCACGCACGGGAGACGCACATAACACTTCTGCTCGACTGCGCGGACATCTGCCAGACGAGCGCCGATTTCATGTTGCGCGGCTCGGATGAGCACGCACGCATCTGCGCGGCGTGCGCGGCGATCTGTCAGCGTTGCGCCGAAGCCTGCGATCGGTTCACCGGCGACGAGGTGATGCATGCGTGCGCCGAGGCGTGCCGCCGCTGCGCCGACTCGTGCGAAGCGATGGCCGCGGCGCGGGCGTGATCGCATTCGATGGGGTCGGGTCTTGACTTGATACATTTTCTGGCAGCTGCCAGAAAATGTATCAAGTCAAGACCCGACCCCATCGAATGCGGAGCTCGGCGTCGGTCTCGCGGCCGATCCGCGCCACGATCTCCGGGAGCGCTTCGACGTCGGCGAGCGTCGTGTTGAAGTTCACGATGCAGGCGCGCAGCACGTAGCGATCGCGTATGACCGCGTTCGAGACGAACGCCTCTCCGGATCTCTGGATGCGCTCGAGGAGCTCCTGGTTCAGCGCGCCGAGGTAGCGCTGCACCGGCTCCTCACCGAGCCGGGCGCGCAGGTCGCGCGGCACGTAGCGGAAAGTGGAGATGCTCAGCGCGATGGTGAACGGCTCCAGCTCGGGATGCTCGCTCACGGCACCGTGCAGCTTCTCCGTGAGGCGGACGTCATCGCCGATCATTCGCACGTACCCTTCACGTCCCACCTGGCGGAGCGCGAGCCATACCTTGAGCGCGCGGAAGCCGCGCGAGTTCTGCGGGCCGACGTCCACGTAGTTGGTGGCCTCTTCGCCGAAGTGGTAGTACGGAGGGTGGTACGCGAATGCGGCGCGCAGACGCTCGGGGTCGCGTACCAGCACGCACCCCGCCTCGAGCGGCGCGTAGAGCCACTTGTGCGGATCCATCGCCACAGAATCGGCAAGGGACAGGACGCGCAGATCGGCGGGCGCATCGGGGAGCGCGGCGGCGAAGGCGCCGTACGCGCCGTCCACGTGGAACCAGATCTTCTCGTCGCGGCAGAGCTCAGCGATCTCACCCAGCGGATCCACGGCGCCGGTGCTCACCGAGCCAGCCGTTCCCACCACCATCATCGGCAGCTCGCCCGCTGCGCGGTCGCGCTCGATCGCGGCGCGTAGCGCGGCGACGTCCATTCGCAGATCATCGTCGGTCTCGATCCAGCGGACGGAGTCGGTGCCCAGCCCGGAGAGATCGGTCGCCTTCTGCAGCCAGGTGTGAGTCTCCTTCGAGGCGTAGACTCGCATCGGGCGGGCGCTCCCGGCGGCGACACCATGCGCGCGTACGTCCCACTCCGCGGCGGCCGCACGTGCCGCGAAGAGCCCCACCATGTTCGCCATGTTCCCGCCGCTCACGAGCAGCCCGCCACAGGTAACGGGGTAGCCCACGAGCTCCGCGATCCAGCGAATGGTCTGCGCTTCGATCTCGCTTGCCATGGGGGAGAGCCGCCACGCTCCCACGTTGGGGTTGACCGCGGATGCCAGGAGCTCGGCGAGCATCCCGAGCGGGGCTGGCGAGGAGGTGATGTAGCCGAAGAAGCGCGGATGCCCGTTGAAGAGCGAGTGGTCGAAGAGCAGCCGCGATGCGTCAGCCAGGAGCGTGGCCGCGTCGCTTCCCGCATCGGGGAGACGAGCCTCGGAGTCGAGCGCGCGCCTGATCTCTCCGGGCGAATCTCCCGGCGTGACCGGCCGCTCTGGAATCGATTCGAGAAACGCCGCAATCGTGTCCACCAGCGCATGGCCCGTGCGGCGGAACTCGTCCGCGCCCATACGCAGTGGCACTTCGCGCCGCGACTCGGGGTTGCGGCCAGCGTGCGGCCGAGTGGACGGGCGGCCGGTGGTAGAGCTCATGTCGTATCCTCCTGGCGAACAATGTAGCACGGCGAGCGCCCACCGACTTTCGAATTCCCGCTGTGCTCCCCACCGCCCCGCTCGGCCGCACCACCGCGATGAACGGCGACCTCGGCACCTTTACAGCGGTACGTGGGCGTGGCTCACCTCTTGCCGCGCACCGCTTACCCGACGGTGATCGCTCCGCCGGCGTCTCAGGGCCGCTCTACACGGACACGTTAGATGAAGGATCTTTCCCGCCGCGACTTCCTCCGCTACGCCGCGCATGCCGGCGCGGGTACCGCGCTCGGAGGGATTGCCGGCCTCGGCCTCGCGCTCGCGCCGGCGCGCGCCAGAGCGCAGGAGCTGCGCATCAAGGGGAGCAAGGCGATCCCCAGCATCTGCCCCTTCTGCTCAGTGGGATGCGCGACGCTCATCCACGTGAAGGACGGCGACATCATCAACATCGAGGGCGATCCCCGCAGCCCGCACAACGAGGGGACGCTCTGCCCCAAGGGCGCCGCCATCTACCAGCTCCACAAGAACGTCAACCGCCCGACGAAGGTCCTGCATCGCAAGCCGGGAGCTGGCGATTGGGAGGTGGTCGATCTGGAGTGGGCGATGGACCGCGTGGCCGAGCTCGTGGGCAACACGCGCGACGAGACCTTCATCGAGCGGCTTCCCAACGGGAAGCTGGTGAACGCCACTCCGGCGATCTTCGCTCTGGGCGGCGCCACTCTCGACAATGAATTCAATCACATAGCGCAGAAGTTCTGTCGCGGCATGGGGATCATAGCGGTCGAGAACCAGGCCCGAATATGACACAGCTCCAGCGTCCCCGGTCTGGGGGCTCGGCTCGGTCGCGGTGCCGCGACGATGTATCCGCGCAACATGGCGCAGTCCGACTGCGTGGTGATAATGGGCTCCAACATGGCGGAGTGTCACCCGGTGGCTTTCAGGTGGCCCCTGCGCGCACGGCTCAACGGCGCCAAGCTCATTCACATCGACCCGCGCTTCACCCGCACCAGCGCGAACTGCGACATCCACGCGCCTATCCGTGCCGGGAGCGACATCGCCTTCCTCGGCGGGTTGATCAACTATGTGCTGAACAGCGATCGCTGGAACAGCGAGCCGTTCTTTCAGCAGTTCGTGTCCACGTACACGAACGCCGCCACCATCGTCTCGCCTGACTTCAAGGGCACCGAAGATCTCGATGGCGTATTCTCCGGTCTCCAGAAGCACGAGGAAGATGCCGCGTGGCCCTTCGGCGGACTCACGGCGAGCTACGACCCGGCGAGCTGGCAGTACGCGGGCACCGCGGTGCAGACCACCGGACAGCAGGTAGCGTACACCGCGCGCGCCGGTGAGACGAAGCAGGCCCAGGGTCCGCAGGCGCGAGGCGGAGCGCCGGGGATACCTATGGACGCGGGAACCACTGAGGCCCCCGCGAAGTGGGATATACTGGTAAAGTCGCTCGTCAAGCCCACACCCAGGACGGATCCATCGATGCAGGATCCACACTGTGTGCTGCAGATCCTCAAGCGGCACTTCTCGCGCTACACACCCGAGGTGGTGGAGCAGGTGACGGGGTGTCCGCGCGACAAGTTCCTGAAAGTCGCCGAGACCATCCTCGCGAACTCGGGTGCCGACCGCACCACGAGCTTCGCCTACGCGGTGGCGTGGACGCAGCACACCGACGGCGTGCAGATGATCTCCTGCTGCGCG
>JBIQMO010000172.1:0-8037 GCA_044463245.1 Gemmatimonas aurantiaca | reverse complement strand
ATCCAGTATCTGGGCGCCCTGCGCACCGCGCAGGAGCAGATGCAAATACAGATCGCATCGGTGGCGGCGGCGGAGGAGGATCTGCGTGTGCAGAAGCAGCGCTATCAGCTCGGAGCATCGCTCCAGCTCGATGTGCTGACGTCGGAAACCGCGCTGGTGCAGGCGCGCGCGGCACTCATTCAGGCCCGCTACGACTACCGCGTAGCAAAGGCGCAGCTGGAAGCGCTGATCGGCCGGGAACTCTGAACCCGGCGCGTACCGTCATGGAGACTTTCGTGAAACGACTCTTCCTGCCAGCCGCTGTCGTCCTCCTCGCGGCGTGCAGCAGCAAGGACAAGAATGCAGCCCCTCTCATACAGACCGCTCCCGTCACCCGGCAGGACATCGTCGTGGACGTGGAGGCCACGGGCATCATCGCCCCGGTGAACGCGGTCGAGGTCCGGTCGAAGGCATCCGGCCAGATCATCAAGATGCCGGTGGAGCTCGGCTCCAAGGTCAAGCCCGGCGATCTGCTCGTGCAGATCGATCCGCGCGACGCGCAGAACCGCTACGACCAGGCCGTGGCGGCTCGCGAGGCCGCCGAAGCCAACCTCGAGGTGACCAAGTCGCAGTTCGACCGCGCCACGCAGCTCGCCAACGAGGGTGTGATCACAGCGCCCGAGTTGGAGAGCGCCAAGCTCGCATACGCCAATGCGAAGTCGCAGCTCGCTACGGCTCGCACCAATCTCGACATTGCCAAGGTCGCGCTGGAAGACGTCACCATCCGCGCTCCAGTAGCAGGGGTGGTGATTCAGAAGCTCGTCTCGATCGGCCAGGTCATCAGCTCCGCTACGAACTCACCGAGCGGCGGGACCATCCTTCTGCAGATGGCGGATCTCGGTCACGTACGCGACAGCACGCTGGTGGGTGAGAGCGACATCGGCCGCGTCCGACCCGGGCTCACTGCATCGGTGAGGGTAGACGCGTATCCGAATCGCATCTTCCGCGGCACGGTCGACAAGATCGCGCCGCAGGCCACGGTGGAGCAGAGCGTCACGATGTTCCCCGTTCTCATCAACATCGAGAACCAGGACGGGGCACTGATGCCCGGGATGAACAGCGACGTCTCGGTGCTGGTCTCCCGCGCCGACGGTGCTCTGGCGATTCCCAACGACGCTATCCGGACCACGCGCGACATCGAGACGGCAGCGGTAGCGCTCGGGATCGATCCTGACAAGGCCAGAGAAGTGCTGGAGGCCCAGATGCCGAAGGATCGTCCCATGGACTCCGCCGCGCCGGGACGTGGCGGCAGCATGGCGTCGGCCGGAGGGCGCAACGGTGGTCGCAACGGCTTCCGCGGTGGAGCACGCAATGGAGCGCGGCAGGGTGGTAATGGCGGCGGGCGACAGGGGATGCGTGGCTCGCCGGGCGGCCAGGGCGGAAACGGCGGCCCGCAGTTGCAGATCGGTGGAGGAGAGGACGTGACCACGCCCGAGTCGCGGCCGCGGCCGGGGCTCGTCTTCGTGGCCGACAGCAGCGGCTTCGCGCCGCGCCTGGTCACGCTCGGCGTGGGGAACTACGACGTGACCCAGGTTCTCTCCGGTCTTCGCGAGGGGGAGCGCGTCGCTCTCATCAGCGGTGCGATGCTCCAGCAGGCACGCATGGAACGACAGGAGCGTATCAGGAGCCGAGTCGGGTTGCCGGGTGTGAGACAGGAGAGCTCCTCGGGCTCGAACCGGAGATAGGCGGAGGCAATCATGCTGATCGGCGAGATCCTGCGCGTGGCGCTCAGCGCCCTGCGCGCCAACAAGCTTCGCTCCATGCTCACGATGCTAGGCATCGTGATCGGCGTGGCGGCGGTGATCACGATGGTGGCGCTGGGCCGCGGTGCACAGAAAGCCGTCAACGAGCGCCTCCAGTCGCTCGGTACTACTCTGCTGAGCGTGCGCGGCGGCCAGGTCTTTCGCGGCGGGATCGCGTCGTCCACCGACCGCGCGCGACTCGAGGTCGAGGATGCGGTCGCGCTGCAGCAGCAGGGGACCACCTTCGCCGCGGTGGAACCCGAGATGTCGCGGCAGCTCCAGGTACAGTACCTGAATCAGAACAGCTCGACGGACATCGTCGGCGCCACGCCGAACTACGCCGAGGTGCAGAAGTACGCCATCGCGGCCGGGCGCATGTTCAACGAGGCGGACGACGCCGGACGCAAGCGCTACGCCGTGCTCGGCTATTCGACCGCCGAAAACCTGAGCGGTGGTGATCCCCTCTCGCTCGTGGGCCAGAACGTCCGGATTCGCGGCATCCAGTTCGACGTCATAGGTATCTTCGCGGCCAAGGGGGGCGGCGGAGGCTTCCGCGACCCCGATGACCAGGTGGTCATCCCCCTCAGCACTGCGCAGTTCCGCGTCCTCGACACCAAGTACCTGCGCTCGATCAACGTGCTGGCGCAGTCGGAAGCGATGATCCCGGCCACCATGACCGAGATCCAGCACATCCTGCGCAGGCAGCACCGGATCCCGCAGGGGCGTCCGGACGATTTCGAGATCAACAATCAGGCGGACTTCCTGAACGCCTTCCAGGAGACGACACAGGTCTTCGGCCTCCTCCTCGCGGGGATAGCGACAGTCAGTCTCCTCGTGGGCGGGATCGGAATCATGAACATCATGCTCGTCTCGGTCACCGAGCGCACGCGTGAGGTGGGGATCCGCAAGGCGCTCGGCGCCACCCGGATCAACATCCTCCTCCAGTTCCTCATCGAGGCCGTCGTGCTCTGCATCCTCGGCGGGATCATCGGGATCGTGCTCGGCGCTGGCGGCGCGCAGGTGCTACGCCACTTCGCACACTGGAATACGGACGTGTCTGGCAGCTCGATCGTCCTGGCATTCCTTTTCTCCGCCGCCGTAGGGGTGATCTTCGGCGTGTGGCCCGCGCGCAGGGCCGCTTCGCTCGATCCGATCGTGGCGCTGAGATACGAGTAGAGAGAAGCAAAGCAGTTACGACGGGGTCAGGTCTTGAATTTCGAGGGGGCTGAGCAACTGCTCAGCCCCCTCGAAATTCAAGACCTGACCCCGTCGTAACTCCCTCCCCCCAGGGGGTGCGCGACGCTTGGCGCCGTCCCCCAAGCGTGCACGACAGTGAGTCCACTGCTGAGTCCGACGAGTCGGGGAGTCGTGAAGCGGTTGCTCAGCACTGAGAGTATTGCGGCCCAATGCTTGCGGTGACCGGCTCGACAGTCTCCGTGCTCCAGCCATCAGTGCCGATAGCTGATGCGCGCCGCCGCTCGCGCGAAGTAAGTGGTCGCCGCGCCGGGTAGCAGTCGCGTTGCTTTCATAGACAGGGGAGGCTCTCCCCTACCCCACACCGACTGACAGCCGCGCGCCCTGCCGCGCGCTGACGGATGACGACTTCTGCCACCGCCGCATACGCGAGCAGCAGCTCGGGTGCTTTCCCCGAGCTGCGCGCGTGCTGTCTCCGACTTTCCCCAGCCTATGGGTCGCGGAGGGGCGGCAGCTCGCTACCTCCTCTCCGCGCCCAATGGCGCAGTTGCACATCCCACTTCGGAGGAAGGAGGAGCAATGCAGAGAAAACTTGGTTGGTGTGGTGCTACACTGGCGGTCATCGCCCTCGCACCCGCGATGGCAGCCGGTCAGCAAACGGCCGCGGTCACCGGGCACGTGACCGACGCCGCGTCACGATCGCCAGTGCCCAGCGCGCAGGTGGTAGTGGTGGGCACGAACCTGGGAGCCATCACCAGAGACGACGGCAGCTACAGAATCGCTGGCGTGCGACCCGGGCGGGTCGTACTCCGTGCACAGCGCATCGGCTACGAAGCGAAGACCGACACCGTCACGGTTTCGGCGGGCGGCCCCGCGACGCTCGACTTCGCGCTCAACGCGACGGCGGTCACGATCGACCAGGTCTTCGTCACCGCCACCGGCCAGTCCAAGCGGCAGCGCGAGAGCGGAGCGGCAGTAGGCGTGATCGCCATGGACTCGGTGAAGCAGGCGACCGTCAACAACTTCGATGACGTACTATCGTCGCGAGTCCCGGGTGTGGTGGTGCAGAGCGCCGGCGGGAGCACGGGAAGCGGCGCGCGGATCCGCATCCGCGGCGCCACCTCGGTATCGCTCTCCAACGATCCGCTTCTGATCGTGGACGGCGTGCGCGTCTACAGCAATAGCCAGTCTTCCTCCATCGGGGTCGGCGGGCAGGATCCATCACGATTCAACGACATCAACCCCGACAACATCGAGAGCATCGAGATACTGAAAGGGCCGGCCGCGACGGCGCTCTACGGAACGGCCGCGGCCAACGGCGTGATCCAGATAACCACCAAGCGAGGAAGCGCCGGGAAAACGAAATGGTCGGCGCACGCCGAGTACGGGACGGTGAACGAGGTCACGAACTACCCGGCGAACTACGCGCAGTACGGCACCTTCCAGACGCCCGACGGCCCCATCTCCACCCCCGGCTGCTTCACGCTCGACCAGGCCGCCGGAGACTGCACCGCCGACTCGCTGGTCTCCTTCAACCCACTCGAGGCGTACAGTCCCTTCGTAACGGGCGACCAGCAGGACTACGGTCTCAGTGTGACGGGCGGCAGCCAGAACTCCACGTACTTCGTGTCGGGGAATTTCAAGCGGCAGCAGGGGATCTACGATCCGAACAGGCTCCGGCAACTCAACCTGCGCGGAAACCTGCACAGCCAGCTCGCCGACAACTTCGATCTCACCGTCAACACCGGGTTCCTGCAGAGCCGACTCGGCTTCCCGCAGAACGACAACAACACCGAGGGCTTCATCTCCGGCGGCCTGCTCGGGGGCTTCAGGGACGACGACAACCACGGCTACTACCTGGCGCGCCCCGACCAGCTCTTCCAGCTCGAGACCGATCAGAACATCGAACGCTTCACGGGGAGCGCCACGGCTCAATGGCACATCCTGAGCTGGCTCTCCGCCAACGGCACGGCGGGTATCGATTATACCAATCGCGCGGACGAGTTCTTCGTAGCGCCAGGGATTTTCGAGCCGGGCCAGGATCCCGACGCCGCTGTCGGTGAGCGCGCCTCCAATCCATATAACATCTGGAACTACACCGCCAACGGGAACGTCACCGGAACCTTCACGCTCACACCCGAGCTGAGCTCCAGTACGTCGCTCGGAGTGCAGTGGACGCGCGCCTACCTGCACGGCACCGAAGCCTTCGGCCAGAACCTCCTCGCCGGAACGAAGTCGCTGAATGGCGCCACGGCGCTCTTCAGCGTCGACGAGACAACGCAGGACGTGATCACCCTTGGAGGGTACGTTCAGGAGCAGCTCTCCTGGCGCGACCGCCTCATCGCGACCGCCGCCGTCCGCGCCGACAAGAACAGCGCGTTCGGAACCAACTTCGGCTGGGTGAAGTACCCCGCCTTCAGTCTTTCGTGGGTGGTTGGCGAGGAGCCCTTCTTCCCGCGCTGGAGCTGGCTCAGCTCGCTGCGTGTGCGCACCGCGTACGGGAAATCCGGCAGGCAGCCCAACTTCCGCGACGCGATCACCTTCTATAACCCCGTCGCGATCGCGAAGAACGGTGAAGACGTACCCGGGGTCTCCGTAGGCGGCACCGGTAATCCCAACCTCCGCCCCGAGGTTTCGGCGGAGTTCGAGGCTGGACTCGACGCGGGATTGTTCGGCGACCGCGCGAGCCTCGAGTTCACGTACTATCACAAAACGACTTCCGATGCACTTATCGCGCGGCGCCTGGCACCATCACTCGGAGCGTCGCAGACACAGTTCGTCAACCTGGGCAAGGTACGGAACACGGGGTATGAGGCGATGCTGCGCGCCATGGTGTTCCAGAGCGATCCGGCGAGCTTCGAGATCACCTTCACCGGCAGCATCAACCACAACAAGCTGCTCGACCTCGGCGAGGTTAACGGGTCACCCATCACGCCGATCATCTTCGGGCTCGGTGCCAACACCCAGCGCCACCAGAACGGCTACCCGCTGGGCGGCTACTGGCAGGTACCCATCAAGAGCTGGGGTGACGCCAACGGCGACGGGATCATCTCGGCCGATGAGATAACGCTCGGCGACTCGGCCGAGTACCTTGGCACGCCCTACCCGACCCGCGAGCTGGCGATCGCTCCGAAGATCACCCTCTTCAAGTACTTCCAGCTCTCAGGTCTCGTGGACTACCGCGGCGGCTTCAAGCTGTACAACGGCACCGAGGACTTCCGCTGCGCGGTCTTCGCGACATGCCGGGCGATCAACGATCCCACGGCTCCGCTCTGGGAGCAGGCGCGCGCGGTGGCCGACTTCCAGTTCGGCACGGTGGCGGGATACGTCGAAGACGCCTCCTTCACCAAGCTGCGCGAGATAGCGCTCACCATCTTCGCGCCCTCGGCATGGGCGGAGCGCGCAGGCCTGAGCGGCGTGAGCCTCACTCTGGCGGGCCGCAACCTGGCCACCTGGACCGACTACACCGGCGCGGACCCCGAAGTCAACTACGCCGGCCAGTCCAACTTCAACCAGGCCGACTTCCTCACCCAGCCGCCGGTGCGGTACTACACCGCCCGCATCAACGTCAACTGGTAGCCGCTGGCTCACTCGAGCGAGATCAAACGACAATGACGAATAAATCCATCATGAGCGTTCTCACACGAGCCGCCGGCCTCCCTTCCAGAAGGGTGACGGTGGCGATCGTCGCAGCCGCGATAGCGATCGGCTGCAGCACCGAGAAGATTCTCGATGTGAAGGACCCGGATGTGGTAACCCCGGGCAGTCTTCAGAGCAAGGAAACCCTGCCGGCGCTCATCAACGGCGCCGTCGGCAGCTTCCACAACGCGTACGTCGGGCCGGGAGATGTCAACGAATCGAGCGGCCAGATCGGCTATGGCGGACTGCTCGCCGACGAATTCGTCTCGTCGGGCACGTTCCCAACTCGCCACGAGGTGGATGCACGCAAGATCGACCTCACCAACGGGAGCAATCTCGACCAGTTCAACTTCCTGAGCCGCGCTCGTGCGGCGGCGGATCTTGCCGCACGCCGATACGCGTCGCTCGATCCGGATGCGCCGGATCACTCGTTGGCGCTCTCACTGGACGGGTTCTCCAGCATCCTCTTCGGTGAGGACTACTGCTCGGGAGTGCCCTTCAGCACCATCACCGACGATGGTGAGATCGAGTACGGCGAGCCGCTCACCACGCAGCAGATCTTCGAGCGAGCCATAGCCAAGTTCGATACGGCACTCAGTGTGACCGGAGCTACCGACGACCTCCTCGACCTCGCGAGGGTCGGTAAGGGCCGCGCGCTGCTCGATCTCGGTCGCTACGATGAAGCGGCGGCCGCGGTTGCCGAGGTGCCCGATGATTTCGTGTATCTCATCGAGAGCTCCGACAACGCCAGCAACGAGACCAACGGAGTGTACATCTTCGGAGAGAACGCCAAGCGTCTCAGCATAGCGGACAAGGAAGGCGGCAACGGCCTCGATTATCGTTCGGCCAACGACCCACGGGTAAAGTGGGCACCGGCCCTCACTGCATCAGGGGATACGGTCGCCGGGCAGGACAAGTCGACACCGCTCATGCTGCAGCTCAAGTATCCCGACCGCAGCGCCCCAGCTCCGCTCGCCACGGGTATAGAAGCACGCCTCATCGAAGCAGAGGCAGCGATGCAGAGTGGAAGCGCCGATTTCATGACCAAGCTCAACGCTGCCCGCGCCCAGTTCGCCGGGATGCCGCCGCTCACGGCTGGCGACATTCCAGCCGACGCGGCAGGAAAGACCAACCTCCTCTTCAGGGAGCGGGCCTTCGACCTCTGGCTCACCGCCCACCGCTTGGGCGACCTGCGCCGTCTCATCCGTCAGTACGGCCGCGACTCCGAGTCGGTCTTCCCCACGGGCGTCTGGTTCAAGGGCGGCACCTACGGCCCCGACGTCAACCTCCCCGTCCCGGCCGATGAGGCGAACAACCCGAACTTCCAGGGTTGCATAGATAGAAGTGCGTAGCCAGGGGGAGGGAGAGCGACGGGGTCAGGTCTTGAATTTCGAGGGGGCTGAGCGACTGCTCAGCCCCCTCG
>JBIQMO010000171.1:0-8159 GCA_044463245.1 Gemmatimonas aurantiaca | reverse complement strand
CGCCGCCGTAGTCGGCGATGTTCTCGCCGAGCGTGAGCTTCCCGTTCACGTGGAATGTATCCACCTGGATGTAGCCGTCGTACTGCTTCACCATGAGCTCGGCCTGCGCGTCGAAGCGCTTCGAATCCTCGGGCCTCCACCAGTCGCGCAGATTCCCCGTGGCGTCGAAGTGGCGCCCCTCGTCGTCGAAGCCGTGCGTCAGCTCGTGGCCCGCCCAGCTCCCCGCGAGCGATCCGTAGTTCGCGCCGTCGTCCGCCTTCGGGTCGAAGGTCTGTGGGACGAGCGCGCCGGCTGGGAAGACCATCTCGTTGACGCTCGGGTCGTAGTACGCGTTCACGGTGGGGACGGTCATGTGCCACTCGCTCCGGTCGACCTTCTTCCCCGGACGATCCGACGTGCGGTACCACTCGAAGCGCTCGGCGTTCGCGATGTTCGTCGCGAAGGAACCCTCGACCACGTGCAGCTTCGTGTAGTCGCGCCACACGTCGGGGTAACCCACCTTCTCCCCGAGCTTCTCGAGCTTGTTCAGCGCCTGCGCGCGCGTGGAGTCGGACATCCAGTCGAGCGCGAGGAGCCGCTCGCGGAACGCCGCGCGGACGTTGTCGATCACTTCCTTCGCCTTCGACTTCGCCTCGGGCGGGAAGGTGCGCGCGACGTACGCCTGGCCGAGCGCCTCGCCCATCTCGCCGTCGGTGGCGCGGAGACAGCGCTTCCACCGCGGGAGGAGCTCCTT
Organism: Gemmatimonas aurantiaca; assembly: GCA_044463245.1. Classification (GTDB taxonomy): domain Bacteria; phylum Gemmatimonadota; class Gemmatimonadetes; order Gemmatimonadales; family Gemmatimonadaceae; genus JADGGM01. The sequence goes on along the minus strand of JBIQMO010000171.1, from coordinate 7,426 downwards.
CGCACCGGTGAAGCGCGACGAGAAGGCGAAGTCCTCGTTCACGAAGGCGGAGTCGAGCCAGGGTGCGGCGGCATCGAGCGCGTGGTAGCGCAGGTAGGCGCGCAGATCCTCCAGCGGCCGCGCCGCAACGAGCGCGCTCACGGTCTTCATGTACGCCGGCTCGCCCACGTTCACGCGCGCGACGGGAGTGGAGACGCCCACGCTGCGGAAGTACGGCCCCCACTTCACGGCGGGCGCGAGCCGCTCGAGATCGACCATCGACATCGGATGGTCGGTGGCCGCGGGATCGCGCCGCGCCACGCGCGGGAGCTGCGCCTTCGCCATCTCGGTCTCGACATCCAGGACGCGCGACGCGTCCCGCGCGGCGGACGCCGAGTCCGCTCCGGCGAGAACGAACATGCGCGCGATGTGCGCCACGTACTCCCTGCGCGTGGAGTCGGCGGACGCACCCTCATCCAGATAGTAGTCGCGATCGGGAAGACCGAGCCCGCCGCGGTCCACGTCCGCCATGTAGTGCTGCGTGTCGTGGATGTTCACGCTCGGCGAGTAGCGGAAGAAGACGCCGACGCCCGAGGTCTGCAGCGACGCTACCGCGGGGACGATCGCGTCGCGCGAGGTGATCGAGTCTATCATGGCGAGCGTGGGACGTACCGGGTCGAGCCCCGCCTGCTCGGCGGCCGTGGAGTCCATGCAGCTCGCGTAGAAGGTGCCGAGCTTGCGCTCCGTGCTGTTATCCGGGAGCTTCGCGCGCTTCGCCGCCGCATCCTCGAGGACCGAGCGCACCACCAGCTCGTTGCGATCCGCCATGTCGCGGCCCACGCCGGTGGAGGAGTACGCCGCCGGGATCGTGTCTCTCTTCTGCCAGCCGCCGTTCGCGAATGAGTAGAAGTCCACGCACGCGTTGACGGTGGTGTCCATGTAGGCGACGTCGACGACCTTCAGCGGCGGAAGGTCGGGGATCGCCGAGGTGGATGCTGCGGCCCGCTTGTCACTCGCTCCGCAGGCAGCGAGGAGGGCGACGGCGGCGAGCGCGGTCAGAACGGTGACGGAACGGCGTGGATGCATTGGCGGCGCGAGGAGGGCGGTGCGAGTGAGAATGGGATGGCTGTAGCTTATGGGCATGCCAAACATCACACCAGTCGCCCGCGCGACACGGCTCGCACTGTCCATCCCGATTTTCGGCGTCCTCGCGGTGGGGACGGTCGCCTGCGCGTCCGGCGGCACGTCGAGCAGCACTCCCGCCGCGCCCGCCGCGGCCGCGGTGGCGGCTCCGGTGCTCCCCCGCCCCACCGGGATCTTCGCGCCGAGCGAGATGACGAGTGAGGAGATCGCGCCCGGAGTGGGGCACGTGGAGATGACGATCCCCTCGGGGCCGTGGCTCGTGCACATCGTGACCATCTCCCCCGCCGCGCGCGAGGTGGAGCTGCGCACGGTGAAGGGACTCGACCACGTGGTCGGCCGCGAGCGGCCGAGCGAGATGGCGCGGCGCACCGCGGCCGCCGAGGGGCGCCAGCTCCTCGCCGCGGTGAACGCCGACTTCTTCAACTTCACACCGCCCGGGGTCTCCGAGGGCCCGCAGGTGAGCGACGGTCGCGTGTTGAAGAGCGAGGACCGCAACCGCGCCGCGCGCGCCGACACCGTGCTCCGCGACCAGCCCGTGTTCGGCGTGGCGGCGGACGGGAAGCCCTTCTTCGCCGACGCGCACCTCGAGGGGTGGGTGCGCATGGGTGGTGACGCCGCGCTGACGCTCCTCCGAGTGAACCGCGCCGCCAACAACGATTCGCTGACGCTGTACAACTCGTTCATGGGCGACACCACGCCGAGCGACAGCGGAGTCGTGGAGCTGGTGGTGCGCACCGTGCGAGCGGCGGCGATGGCCGGCGACACGGCGGTGGGAGTCGTGATGAGCATCGACAGCGCGTTCGCGGGCGTGCGGATCCCGGGCGACGGGATCGTGCTCGCGCTCCCCGTACGCAGCACTTCACAGGCCGGCGACACCGTCCGCTGGTCGCTCCCCTTCAGCGGCGCGCCGCCGCGCGTGCGCGAGCTGGTGGGCGGCTACCCGATGCTGCTGCGCGATGGCCGCCACGTCTTCGAGAACACGAAGGCGATCCTCTCCGGCTTCTCCGTCACGCAGCACCCCCGCACCGCCGTCGCCACGCTCGGCGATGGCACACTCGTCATCATGGCCGTCGACGGCCGCAGCGAAGCCTCGAAGGGGATGTCGCTGACCCAGCTCACCGACTTCCTCGTCTCACTCGGCGCCGTGAACGCCCTCAACCTCGATGGCGGCGGCTCCACCGTGATGGTCGTGCGCGATTCGATAGTGAATCATCCATCCGACAAGGAGGGCGAGAGGGCGGTAGCGAACGCGCTGGTGGTGATGACGACGGGGTCAGGTCTTTAATTTCGAGTCGTATGGCCACTGGCCATACGACTCGAAATTAAAGACCTGACCCCGTCGTCTCGCGTAGCATTCGCAGAAACGCGGGCATCCCCTGCGCGTGGTCTATGTGGTCCGGGGCGGAATTGCCGGCGAAGCCGAGTATGGCGAGGCGACCCTTTTTGGCTTCGCTGAGCTGCTGCATCCCGTGCGGGCCCCACTTCAGGACCGGCTCGAGGTGGAGGCCGAGCTTCTGGATCAGGTAGTCGGTGGTTTCGGTGGTGCTGGCGAAGGTGCCTGGGAAGATCTCGGAGTGGGTGATGAGGAATCGCTTCTCGCCCGCCATCGCGGCGCGGGCGAAGTCGACGAAGATCTCCAGTGGCTTCTCATCCAGCCTTCCGCCGTTGGCGACTACCGTGCCATCGGGGACGTAGCTGGTGTGGAGTCCGTCCAGGAGCAGCACGGCATCCACCCGCGTGAAGTGGCGCGGGTGACGGAGTATGGCGCGCACCGCGCCGTAGCCCGCGCTGAATCCCACGAGCGTCACGGTGCGAAAGGCGACGTTCGATGCGTGCATCGCCACGGCGGCTTCGCGCCCGATGTGCGACAGCAGCGAGTCGTAAACGGCGGGATCGCTGAAGGTGCGGTCGTAGACACCCGATCCGGGAGCGAGCGAGACTACGGCGACGATGTGATCGTGACCGAGCTGCGCGACCGCGTACTCGGGGACGAAGGGCGAGCCGTGGAAGTAGACGACGAGGTTGAGCGCATTGGCGTGCTTCGTTCCCTTGGGAACGAAGACTTCCACCGGCTTTTCGAGCGGACCGGTGAAGGTGCGCTTCACGCCCGCGAGCTCGCGCGGCTCTATGCGCTCGTGCTTCCGCGTGTGCTCCACCATGGGCGACGGGTTCTGCGCGGCGGGTGGCGGGACCGCGCGAGCGGAGTCCTGGGCGATGAGCGGCGTCGCGAGGAGGAGGCAGAGGAGTGGAGTCAGTCGCATACGGGGGTCAGGCATTTAATTTCGAGGGGGCTGAGCGTTCGCTCAGCCCCCTCGAAATTAAATGCCTGACCCCGTCGTTCAGGGATGAGTCTCCATGTCCGATCGGAAGAGTAATCCAGAGAGCTTCTGGGAGGATCCCGAGGTAGTCGAGCGCTTCGCGAGCCGTGCGCCCGACCAGCGCCTTCTCGCGCTGCTCGACGACTACGAGGATCCCGCCGCCATCCGCGTCCTCGACATCGGGTGCGCCGGTGGCCGCAACACGACGCTGCTCATCGAAGCCGGCTGCGACGTCCACGCGCGCGACAGCTCGAGCGCCATGGTCGCCGAGACGCGCCGGCGGGTGGCACGGATACTGGGGAGGAGCGCGGCCGAGGCGCGTGTACGACCGGGGAGGATGGATGATCTGGCGGAGTTCGACGATCGGAGCATCGACCTCGTCGTGTCGCTGGGCGTCCTGCACCACGCGCACAGCTGGTCCGAATGGGAGCGAGCGGCGGCTGAGATCTCCCGGGTGCTGCGGCCCGGAGGTCGTCTTCTTCTTTCGGCGTTCACTCCGGAAACCGACCTGACGGGTTCGGGTGTACGTCCCGTGGCCGGGGAGGAGCACGTCTACGAGGGGCTCCCAGGCGGCCGCGTCGTGCTACTCGAGCCAGCGGCTCTCGATGCCGAGCTGGCGCGCTTCGCTCTCGAGCCGGCGACCCCGACCACGATCGGCCGCACGATCACCGGCGAGAGCAGGCGCGTCTCGGCCAACGGACTGTACAGGGCGACGGGGTCAGGTCTTTAATTTCGAGCGGGCTGAGCCGTTTCACGGCTCAGCCCGCTCGAAATTAAAGACCTGACCCCGTCGTCTATTCCCTCAACATTTGATGGAATGGGCGACATCTCGTATAGTGTCGCCATGGCAGACACCGAGATGGAACTCCTCCAGGGGACGCTCGACGCGCTCGTCCTCCGCGCGCTCTCCTGGCAGCCGATGCACGGATACGCGATCGCGCGCTTCATCCGCAACGGATCGAACGACGCTTTCCGCATCCAGGATGGGGCGCTCTACACCTCCCTGCACCGCATGGAAGCGAAGGGGTGGGTCGAGTCGGAGTGGGGAATCTCCGACCGCGGGAAGCGCGCCAAGTTCTACACCATCACCGCCGCGGGCCGCCGCGTGCTGCGCGCCGAGTCGCGCGCGTGGGAGCGTTACGTGGAAGCGGTGGCGGGAGTGATGCGCGCGACGCCGGAGGAAGCATGACGTACGGCTGGCGCAGGCTGCTGCGGCTCCGCTTCGGACGAGCGGAGCGGGACGTGGACGATGAAGTCCGCTTCCACATCGCCGAGCGGGTGGCGGAGCTCGAGGCATTGGGCGATTCGAGCGAGGCGGCGCGAGCGCGAGCGCTCGAGGAGTTCGGCGATGTGGAAGCGGTGCGCGCCGAGCTGGTGGAGATAGATCGTGACCTGCTGTCACGGCGAAGGCGCGCCGACTGGTGGGAGGGGGTGGCGCAGGACGCGCGACACGTAGCGAGAGGGCTTCTGCGGACGCCCGGTTTTGCGGCGATGGTGATCATCACGCTCGCGCTCGGGATCGGCGCGAACGCGGTGGTGTTCTCGCTCATAGACCGGCTCTTCTTCCAGCCGCCGGCGGGGGTGCCGCATCCGGAGCTGGTGCGGCGGGTCGTAACGCACATCCGCCCCTCGGCTTCCGCGGAATTGAGCGCACGCGGCGTGTACAACTACCCCGAAGTGCGGAGCGTGGCGGAGACAGCACCGGCGGGAGTCGGGATCGCTGCATACGTGGACGACGAGCTGCCAGTGGGCCGCGATCCCGGCGGGCGCAAGTCGGCCGTAGCCTACGTAGTAGGCGACTACTTCGGAGTGCTCGGCGTCGAACCGGAGGCGGGCCGGTTCTTCGAGCGAGACGAGCGGGGCCCCACCGGCCGCACTCCCGTGGTCGTCGTCAGCCATCGATTCTGGAAGCGCCGCCTCGCCGGACGCCGCGACGTGCTCGGCGAGCAGGTCGAGCTGGGACCGCACCGCTATACGATCGTCGGCGTGGCGCCGGAGCACTTCGAGGGAGTATCGCTCGATGCGACGGAGCTCTGGCTCCCCTTCAACACGATGGGCGGGTGGACGACGCGGAAGGCCGACTGGTACGAGATGCCGTACACGCTCTACCTCAGGATGATCGCGCGCCTCCCCGGTGAGAGTAGCGCGAGCGCGCTTGCAGCCGCCGCAACGAACGCGCTCCGCCCGACGCAACCCGTGCGCGGCGCATCAGTCAACACCGCCACCCTCGAGCCGCTCACCGGCGCGAGCGATCGGGAATTCCACACCGGCGAGCTGGCGGTATCGAGCCGGCTCGGCGGCGTGGCACTCATGATCTACCTCATCGCCTGCGCCAACGTCGCGAACCTGCTGCTCGTTCGCGCGCTGTCACGCAGACGGGAGACGGCCGTACGCCTCGCGCTCGGCGTGAGCAGACGCCGTCTCGCCACGCAGTTCATGAGCGAAGCGATTATCGTGGCGACGATCGGAGGTGTTGCCGCGCTCGCGGTGACCTGGTGGGGGAGTGCCATCCTGCGGCGCACCATCCTCCCCGGGGTCCAATGGGGAAGCGGTGTGCCGACCGTGCGCGTGATCGCCTTCGCCATCGCGGCCACGCTGGTGGCGGGACTCGTAGCCGGGATGGTGCCAGCGCTTCAGGGCGCGAGCCCCGAGCTGACCGCCGCACTGCGCGGCGGCGCGAGGGAGGGAAGTTCGACGCGCGGTCGCACTCGCACCGCGCTGCTGATCGTCCAGGCCGCGCTTTCCGTAGTGCTCCTGGCCGGTGCGGGGCTCTTCGTGAGAAGTCTCCGCCACGTCCAGGCCATCGACCTGGGATACGACAGCGGGCGACTCGTCTTCGCCTCGGTGGTACCTACGCGAGAGGACACCGCAGCGCAGCGGAGGGCAACGGAGCTGCTACCCACACTGGCCGATCGCATGGCGCACATCAGTGGCGTGGAGCGAGTGGCGCTCGCGAAGATGGCGCCGATGCGCGGATTCACATTCCAGAAGGTGCTGATTCCCGGCGTCGACTCGCTTCCAAGCTCGGGGCCATTCGGCGTTCCCATCGTTTCCTACATCACGCCCGCCTGGTTCGCGACTGTGGGGGTGTCCATACTGCGCGGCCGCGGCTTTCAGGAGTCCGACCGCGAGGGCACGCAGCTGGTGGTGGTGGTCAACGAGACAATGGCGCGTACTTACTGGCCGGCGGGTGATCCGATCGGTAGCTGCATCATGCTGGAAGATCGCAGCGCACCGTGCAGAACGATCGTCGGAATCTCGAGCGACGCACACATCAGCCAGGTGATCGAGGAGCCGGCACCCGCGTTCTATCTCCCGCTGGCACAGGCACCCGGTGGACGGACGGATCCCGGGGTCATCCTGCTGCGCACACAAGTGGGGCGCGCGGGAAACATCGTGGCGGCGACGACGCGCGAGATGAGCAGCATGACGGGTGGTATCGGCACGCCGCAGGTGCAACCGATGGAGGCGACTCTCGCCCGCCAGCTCCACCAGTGGAAGCTCGGCGCCTCGCTCTTCTCCGTCGCCGGCCTGCTCGCGCTACTGGTGGCGGGAGTAGGCATCTACAGCACGGTGGCGTACATGGTTGGCCAGCGCACGCACGAGATCGGAGTGCGGATGGCGCTCGGCGCACGCGGCTCGAACATCGCGCGCGTGGTGCTGGGGCGCGGGGTCGGGATCGTTGCGGCGGGGATCGCGGTGGGACTCCTCGCCACGCTGGCGATGGGGAAGCTGGTCGCGTCGCTGCTGTACGGAGTCTCGCCGCGCGATCCCATCGTACTCGGCATCGTCGCACTCGTGCTCCTGCTCGCGGCCGGCGCGGCATGTCTCGTCCCCGCCCTGCGCGCCGCGCGCGTGGACCCGATGCAGACACTCAGATCGGAGTAAACGACGGGGTCAGGTCTTTAATTTCGAGCGGGCTCTAGTATAAGAGGCGGGGTCAGGTCTTTAATTTCGAGCAAGCTGAGCCATAGCTGTGCTATGGC
>JBIQMO010000170.1:0-8243 GCA_044463245.1 Gemmatimonas aurantiaca | reverse complement strand
CGAAATCAAAGACCTGACCCCGTCGGCCCTCATTGCATCCTGCCAGGGATATTGCAAATCGAGTGGGTGAAAGAGGTGGTGCGGGGGGATGGGAACTGGGGAAGTCGTTGTGCGGTAAAGAGATGGGCGTGGCGGGTATGGCGGCACCCGGGTTGCTATGGGGAAGGGGGGAAGGCCCGGGGTAAGCCCCGGGCCGCTCATCTCTTTGAATGGGAAACTCCAATGCGCCGATCGCGACATTCCGGCTTCACGCTGATCGAGCTTCTGATCGTGGTGGTCATCATCGGTATTCTGGCCGCGATTGCGATTCCGAAGTTCGCGAACACGAAGGGCAAGGCGTACGCTGCGTCGATGCGCAGCGACCTGCGTAACCTGGCCACGGCGGAAGAGGGCTATTATTTCTCCAATGAGGCCTATACGACCGACCTCACCCGGCTCGGCTTTCAGCCCTCGTCCGGCGTCACGATTACCTTCGGCGAGGCCAGTGCGAAGGGCTGGTCCGCCAAGACCACGCACCCGCTGTCCTCACCTGGAAGTTGTGCGATATTCGTCGGCGCGGTTGCGAGCTTCGCGCCCGCTGTGAACGAGGGGGCGATCCAGTGCGAGTAGTGTCCTGATTCCACAGTTGTTCCAGTTGGAGAGTGAGCGCATACCCCTTACGCAACGAAGCCGACGCTGACGCTGCCCGCCCGTCGGTGCCGTACCACGAGTTCGAGCGGCGAAGAGACGGAATGATCCACGCGATGGACGGCGGCCTCTGGCTGCACCGCCACGTCTGGCGGGGCGAGCGGATGGCGCATCTCGTCTCCACCGACCGCGAGCTCCTCCTCGAATACGGGCGCTCGGTGGGTCTCCCAGCCCGACGACTGCAGTACAAGCCGCTCAAGGACCCGCGCACCGGCATCCGCCGCGACGCGTGGCACTGGGATCTCCTGGGGCCCTTTCTCCCGCCCCGCTGACGCCCTCACTGCGTGCATGTGGCACGCGATCGATCGGGCGGACTCGTAGACAACCGTTCGGCATCGACTCCCAACCGTAGTGTCGCGGCGATGCGGGCACGTTGACGCGAGTCACGGCGAGAGAAAGATTGGACCGATGAACGCGTACCGTCGCGCCCTCTCGGTCATCCTGCTTCCCCTAGCTCTCGCCACCTGCGAGCGCTCGAAGAAACCGGTCCGCTCGGACAGCACGCAGGCACGCCCCGCCACGCCCGCCGCGCTGCCGGAGAGCACCGCTGCCGCGAGACCTCTGTCGAGCACGTGGGATGCGACCGCGGGTCGGGTGCTCATCGTGCGAGCCGACTCACCGGGGCGCGCCTACGTCGTCTACCCTCAGTACAGCGACAGCACGCTCCCCGACACGGTGCGCTTCGACGTCGCCCCGCTGCGCAATGCGATGATCCAGCTCTACGGCCACGCGGGCGCGCTCGCCCCGGCGCAGCTCCGGTCGGTGGGTCCGCGCTCCTGGCGCGCCGGTGAATGCATAGAGTGGCCCACCGCGACGGTCGCTACACCCACCGACAGTGCTTCCGCCCGTGCCGCCGGCTGGAGCGTGGCACTCCTCCCGAATGGGATCGCCGGCGTGCCGCTCGACTCCATCGAGGGTCTCTCGCCTCGCGATTCCGCGAAGCTTGCCGCCGACATCACCCGCCTCGTGTCGGCACTACCGGGCGACACGGCGCGTGCCTTCAGCGGCGTCCCCTTCGCCGTACGCAACGCCTACCGCTTCACCGTGGACTCCACCACACCGGCGATCGCGGCCGACGTGGTGCGCAAGATCCCCCAGGAAGCGATGCCGCTCGAGGAGCACACCTTCCTCATCGCCGAACAGCGCGGCTCGCAGCAGCGCTACACCGTGGTCTACTCCGATCGCACCTCCGGCACCGAGGAATCGCTCGTCACCACCGAGCTCCTGGCCGCCGTCCGCCTCCCCTCGCCCCCTCGGACGGCTCTCATCCTCCTTCGCGAAGGCTCCGACACCAACGCCTACGCCCTCCTCGAACGCTCCCCCCGCGGCGAGTGGCGGGTGCAGTGGACGAGTGTGAAGACGGGATGCTGAACTAGGAGGGTTCAGGAGGCAGGGTTCAGGGTTCGGGAACTGCGTCTACCGCTACCTGTCATTCCCGCGAAAGCGGGAATCCATGTCGCTTGGTCGAGCATGGATCCCCGCTTGCGCGGGGATGACGGCCCCCGAGGTAGTACCTGAACCCTGAACCCTGCCTCCTGAACCCTGTAGTCTCACCACCACGACCTCCCCCCTCACCCCCACCCTCAGCGGGATCGCTACGCCGACGCCGGTGGTGACGTAGAGGGGGAAGGGGGTATCGGGGATCCAGCCGCTGGCAGTGTGGCGGCCGCAGATGCGGCTGTGGCGGGAGAGGGCGCCGATGAAGGGGAAGACGACCTGGCCTCCGTGCGTGTGGCCGGAGAGGACGAGCGCGGGACGAGCGGTGGGGGAGAGAAGGGTTATCGCATCGGGCGTGTGCGAGAGGAGGATGCGCGGTGCGCCCGGGGGCGCGTGCGCGAAGCCGCCTTCCGGGTCCACGTGACCGTAGTGCGGGTCGCGCACGCCGCCGATCACCATCCTCGCGCCGTCGCGCTCGAAGATCGCGGCCTGGTTGAGCAGGATCCCGGCACCGATGCTCGAGAGCCAGCGGATCACGCGCCAGGCGCCGGTGTCGTAGTCGTGGTTGCCGAGTACGGCGAGCATCCCGTCGGGCGCACCGATGGATTGCAGGATGGGGCCGAGCTCGCGCATCCCGCGGTCGTAGCTGTAGCGCGTCAGGCGGGTGAAGCGGCCGACCGAGACGCCGTAGTCGCCGAGGAGTGCTACGAGATCGGGCTTCGCGGATCGCGCCAGCTCGGCGGCACGCTCGGCGTGTGAGCGGGGGTGAAAGACGCCGCCGTAGTGGAAGTCGCTGAGGACCGCGATGGTGTAGCCCTCGAACTCCGGCGGGAGGCCGGGGATGCCGACCTCGATGTCGGTGCGTCGCAGGCGGCGCGGCGTGATTACGACGAAGTAGATCGCCGCGGCGAGGAGCAGTGTCAGCGCGAGGACCGCGACCGTTTCCTCCACTGCTCAGGGCTGGCCGAGCGCCGCGGGCGCTACTGCGCGGCGGCCGGCCAGGCCGGCGAGGGCCAGGAGGGTGAGCACGTAGGGAAGCGCGAGGAATAGCTGGTACGGAAGCGCCCACCCCATCGACTGGAAGACGAACTGGAGCGCGCTCGCCGCGCCGAAGAGGAGCGCGGCCGCGAGCACCCCTACCGGATGCCAGCGACCTAGCGCCACGATGGCGATGGCAATGAAGCCGCGGCCGGCAGACATCCCCTCGGCGAAGGTCCCCGCCTGCGACAGCACCAGCATCCCGCCAGCGATGCCCCCCATCGCGCCACCTACGAGTATGGTGAGCCAGCGCACGCGTGCCGGGGTCACGCCCGCCGCGCGTGCGGCGTCGGGACGTTCGCCCACGGCGCGGAGCGCGAGCCCCCAGCGCGTACGGTAGAGCCACCACGCGAGCAGTGGCGCTACGCAATACGCCAGATAGGTGGGCGGCGCCTGATCGAAGAGCGCCGGACCTACGATGGGGATGCGCGAGAGGAGTGGAATCGAAAGGGTGCCGGTAGTGCCGATGGTGAGCGCCGCGCCGGTCGCACCGTAGATGCCGCGATACAACGCGCCGGTGAGCCCCACCACGAGGAGATTCACCGCTACTCCGGTGATTATCTGATCGGCACGCATCGTCACGGCAAAGAGCGCAAACAGTGCGGCCACTGTCACGCCAGCAAGCACGGCGCCGGCGAAGCCGGCAGCGAGACCGGAGCCCGCAGCGAGCAGTCCGCCGAAGGCGCCCGCGAGGACGATCCCTTCGAGTCCGATGTTGATCACGCCGGCTCGCTCCACCAGCGTCTCGCCGAGCGCCGCGAGCGCGAGCGGAGTGCCGGTACGCACCGCGGCAGCGAGAAACTCCTCGGCGCCGCCCATCACCCCTGCACCTCCGCGCGGCTGACGCTCGCCGGCGGTACCGTGGGCGCGGTACCGTCGCCACTCGCGCCTCTCCCTCCCGCTCCCGCGAGGCGTGAGAGCATCGTCGATCCGCCGCGCCACTTCGCCACGGCGAGGATGAGGAGCACGAGCAACGCCTCCACCACGTTCACCACCACCGCGGGCACCGCTGCCTCGCGCTGCATGGCGAGCGCACCCGCCTCGAGCGCGCCGAACAACAACCCCGTCGCGAGAACGCCTAGCGGGTCGAGCCCGGCGAGGAGCGCCACGGCGATCGCGGTGTAGCCGTAGCCGGGCGAGACGTTCTCGTAGAGGGCGAAGGTCACGCCGGTCAGCTCGATGGCGCCGGCAAGTCCCGCGAGTGCACCGCTCGCGAGGAAGACGCCCATCGTCGTGCGCTCCACATCCACCATCCCCGCGATCCGCGCCGCATTCGGGTTCTCACCCACTGCTCTCACGCGAAAACCGGCCGCGGTGTAGCGCATCACCCACCACGCGACGGGCGCCGCCAGCACGGCGAGCACGAAGCCCCAGTGCAGCCGGCTTCCCTCGATGAGCTTCGGCAGCTGCGCCACGTCGGGGAGCGGCTCGCTCTGCGGGTAGACGTGCGTGGGCTCCTGCAGCGGGCCGCGCACGAGGTACCCCACCGCGTAGAGCGCCACGAAGTTGAGCATGATGGTGCTGATGACCTCGAGCACGCCGAAGCGGTTCCGCAGATAGGCCGCGATCCACGCCCAGAGCGCGCCGGCCACGGCGCCCACCATAAGTGCCACCACTACCGTGAAAGCACCCAGCGCCGACGTCGCGAAGAGTCCCACCGCGGCCGCGGTCGCCGCCCCTGCCAGGAGCTGACCCTCGGCGCCGATGTTCCAAACACCCGACCGGAAGGCGATCGCCACGGCGAGCCCGGTGAGGATGAGCGGCGTGGCGCGAACGAGCGTGGACGACGTGAGGGCGTAGCCACTCCCGAAGGAGCCGTCCCAGAGAGCAACCAGTGCGCGAGAGGCGTCGAGCCCCGCCAGGCGCAGCGCGAGCCAGAGCGCCGCGAGCGCGAGGAGCGAGACGATGGCGACCGTCGCCACCCGGCGCAGCCAGCTGCTCACGCGGCTCCAAGCATGGCGCGGCCGGCCGCGTCGCGGTCGAGTGGCACTTCGGTCGATCTCCCCTCGAACATCACCACCAGCCGGTCGGCCAGGGCGAGCACCTCGTCGAGATCGCTCGAGTAGAGGACGATTGCCATCCCCGCTTCGCGCGCCTCGAGGAGCTGGCGCTGGAGCGCCGCCGTGGCCGCGATGTCCAGGCCGCGCGTGGGATTCTCGGCCACGAGCGCGCGCGGTGCGCCATCCAGCTCGCGCGCGAGCACCAGCTTCTGCTGGTTCCCGCCCGAGAGCGATGACGCCGGCGCGCGCACTCCGGATGCGACTATGCCGTGCTGTTCGATCAGCTCTCCGGTCCGGCGCTCGATCGCCGACCAGTCGATTCTGCCGCGTGCCGAGCCCGCACCCGCGAGAGCGACGTTCTCGGCGAGGGAGAAGCTCAGCACCAGCGCATCGCGATGGCGGTCCTCGGGGATGAAGCCGATGCGCTCCGGCGCCCGCAGTGAACCGGATGTCGGCTTCAGCCTCCCCGCGAGTGCCCGGAGCAGCTCGTGCTGGCCCGCGCCCTCCACGCCGGCCACGCCGAGTATCTCGCCGGAGTGTACGGCGAGCGTGGCTCCACGCACTCGCGCTACGCCGCGATCATCGGTGAGGACGACGTCGCGTGCATCGATCACGGTCTCTCGCTCCCGCGTTCGTGTCGTGCGCCGCGGTGCGATGATCGTGCTCTCACCGAGCATCGCCGCGGTGAGCCGGTCGGTGTCCGTATCCGCGGCGGGCACGGAGAGAGTCGTGCGGCCGTGGCGGAGTACGGTGATGTCGTCCGCTACGGAGAGTGCTTCGTGCAGCTTGTGCGTGATGATGACCGCCGCGTTCCCACGCGACGCGAAGCGGCGGAGCATCGCGAGAAGATCCTCGACCTCGGGAGGGGCGAGCACCGCGGTGGGCTCATCCATGATGAGAACGCGGGCACCCCGCGCGAGCGCCTTCACGATCTCGAGCCGCTGCTGCATCCCCACCGAGAGCTCCGCGGCCACCGCGTCGGGATCGAGGGTGAAGCCGACCTCCCCGCACAGCCTCAGTACGAGAGCTCTCGCCTCCGCCGGCCGGAAGCGCCCATGCGCGCCCGACGCGAGCGCGACGTTCTCGGCGACGGTCATCGCGGGGACCGCGGTGAAGTGCTGGTGCACCATCCCGATCCCGCGGGCGAGCGCGTCGGCGGGGGAGGCGAGCTGCACGGGGCTGCCATCGATGCTCACAGTCCCCGAGTCGGGGCGCAGCTCGCCGAAGGCGATGCGCATGAGTGTGGTTTTCCCGGCGCCGTTCTCGCCGAGCAGGGCGTGCACGCTGCCGGGGCGCGCATGAAGCGACGCCTCGGTGAGCGCGTCCACGCGACCGAAGCGCTTCGCGATACGCTCGAGCGAAAGGAGGGTGCGCGGTGGGGCGTGGGGCAATGTCACTTCGCGGGGATGTGGCATCACCGATCGAGGTTCGTCAGAGCGTGGTGGGCGCTTCGATGAACGTCCACGGGATGCCGTATCTGTGCGAGACGTATTCGGCGAGTGCGCGCACGCCGAGCGTCTCCGTGGCGTAGTGACCCGCGTAGATCACCGTGATCCCCAGCTCCTCGGCGTCGACCGCCGTCCAGTGCGGCCCCTCGCCGACTATGAGCGTGTCGATGCCGCGTGCCGCGGCTTCGTCGAGTGTGTCACGTGATGCACCAGCACCCGTGCAGATGGCCCAGCGGCGCGTGACGCGCGAAACGTCGGTGGCGGTGTAGCGGGCCGCGCCGCCGTGCTGGCGGGCGATCGCATCGGCGCGCGCGATGAGCTGAGCGGTGGGGACGTCGCTCGTGCCCGCCACGCCTATCTCTATCGTCTTGTAGCGCGCGAAGCCGGAGGAGGGCGTGAGCCCCAGCTCGCGGGCGAGGAGAGCGTTGTTGCCGAGCTCGGGGTGCGCGTCGAGGGGGAGGTGCGACGAGTAGAGCGCGAGGTTCGACGTGATGAGCGAGCGCACGCGGCGGAGGTTCGGGCCGCGAAGTGGCAGCAGGCCGCCCCAGAACATCCCGTGGTGAACTATGAGAAGATTCGCGCCCGCTTCGATGGCGTTCGCGATCGTGCGCTCGCGCGCGTCCACCGCCGCGGCGACCTTCGTGATCTCGGCGTCGGTCTCTACCTGGATCCCGTTCAGCGCATTCGAGTAGTCCGGGATCTCGGCGGTGTGCAGGAGCTCGTCGAGGTGGCTGGCTATCTCGGTGATGGTTGCCATAGACGATCTGGGTGGGGCGGGTCCGTGAGGCGTGGAGCGTTTTCGCGAGCGCTCACCATCCGGATGATAGCCGTCGCGCTCAGTGCGTGGGTATCGTGTCCACGAACTCGAGACGTGGCGGCTTTACGGTGCCCGCCTCGATCGCGTCGCGCACCGAATCGAGCCTGGTCTGCAGAGTCCGAGGTACCAGAGATTCGAGCTCGGGGTTGAGCACCAGCTTCACCACCCCTGTGCTCGTGCCGAGGTAGATGATCTTCGACTGGAAGTGCCCCTCCTTCACCTGGCGCGCGACCGTGAGGAAGGCGTGCGGGAGGTCGATCACCACGCTCGCGATGATCACCGTGGGTGCAACCGAGTTCTGGTTGGAGTTCGTGCCGAAGACGTAGACGTTCTTCGCTTCGCGCGCTGCCTGGAAGACTCCGAGTCCCGCCGCGTCGCCGTTCTGGAAGATGAAGTCCGCGCCGCGCTGGATCTGCGCGATCGCCTGCTCCTTCCCGGCGCTCGCGTCGTCCCAGCTCCCGATGTACGAGGTGAGCACCTTTATCTTCGGATCCACCGAATGCACGCCCGCCTCGAAGGCGAGGAAGCTGCTCGCCACGGGCGGGAGCTGCGTGCCGCCGATCATCCCGATCACCTTCGACTTCGTGAGCGAGCCCGCGAGCACGCCCGCGAGATACGACGGCTCCTCGAAGCCGAAGACCATCGGCGCGACGTTCTTCCCGAATCGATTCCCCGAGGTGGTGATGTAGACGGTGTTGGGGAATTCGGGTCCCACACGCGACGCGGCGTCCTGAAACTCGAAGCCGTGCCCGAAGACGAGATCGTAGTGCTGCGCGCCGTACTGCCGGAAGTTCTCCTCGAAGTCGGCCGGCGTCT
>JBIQMO010000169.1:0-8265 GCA_044463245.1 Gemmatimonas aurantiaca | reverse complement strand
ACCGAATGTGCAATTTCAATCACCGACTCTGTTGAATTTCATTTCATCGATGACAGGCGGTGCTTCGCGATGTCGGCCTACGTTCTCGCAAGAGCCAAACGGCCTCGAGATGCGTGGGCTAGGTGTCGTGACCCCGACGTCCGCTGGGCTCCCTGCGGCGCGGCAAACGAGCACATGTCTACGGGCATCCAGCACCCGAATATTTCCCGAAGATGCACAAAACACATGGAGTGTCAAGGTCAGCTTTGGCACCCTTTCGCTGGCGCAGTTCGGCGGATCGGTGGAAGTTCAGAGCATGCTCTCACTTCCCTCCCGCCGGCAGCATCCGAGATGAGCGGCTCGCCGCGCAAGCAGTTGCTCAGGGCCGATGACGCGCTTCAGCAGCTGCTCCAGACGGTAGAGCGTTACCCCGAGGCGAGAGCCGACTTCGTCGCACGATTGGGTAAGGACCGCTACCTAGAGCTCGAGAAGGCCGCGGAAACGGTCCGCCAGGCAGTAGAGGCGATTGAGGCGAGGGAGCGAGCAGACGATTCGAGCGAACGCTAACGCACGGCAGTGCGTGCTACCGCTTCTTCTTGGAGCGACCAGTTTTCGGCGGCAGAGCCTTCCGCGAAGCTTCGAGGCGCTCCTGCTCTCGCCTTGTTCTGGGCGACGAGCGCCGACGGCGGTTCTTTGCGTCAACGCTCTCAGCCGCAAGATGCCCTGCGGTTATATGCTCCTTGTCGCGAGCGCGCTCGATGTCCGCGATGATTCTGCTCATGGCCCTCCTCTCCTGTTCGGAGGGCGGCCGGAGGATTTCTTCGGGATCTACATCGAGCCCCTTCGCGATGTAGTGCGCCTCGAAAACGGTGACTGGTCGATGCCCCTGCTCGATCTTCGCTAACCAGCTCTGGCTGAACCCGAGCCTACGGGCAAACGCATCCTGGGAGAAGTTTTCAGGATTTGATCCCCAACTCGAATGAACGCCCCTCCTGGGACCTACAGCTTTGCTTAGGCCCTTTTTCTTCTTCTCCTCTCTGAGCGCCTGGATTCTTCTGCCGATCAACCAATTCCACGCCTTCGCCTGATCGGCGATTTCGAGCCACGCTTGCGTTCTCCAGATGTCCTCACTACTCGGTGAGGACCGAGCACCCTTACCCAAGACCCGCCCTCCTGAACAGGGGACGGGCCTAACACTTCAGTCCAATTCGGAATAGTCCGAATTGGACTTAGTTGCTTCAACAAATGCCAATGGTGTCAGCTTCCTCCACCCACTCCTGGCGGCAGTAAGGCCACAATTTTATGAACGTTCAGCGCGAGCGTGCTCAAAGTGTTGGCGTGCTTCGCCAATCCCATCAGCTTACCCATAGCAACTCCGAAGTCCTTCACCTCCTCCTTATCCTTGTTCCGCTCGAACTCCTCTTTGACCAACCCGATCTCTCCAATACAAAGGATCAGAGCCTTACGAAACGCCTCCGCCCCATGGATGCGGTATTGCGCGACTGCGTGTCGCATAGCCTCCAGTAGATCAAGGAGGACGATGCGGAGTGCGGGCTCGAGGTCAGATGAGTACAGTTTCCTAGCGGCGGTGTTGATGTCCTCAAGGAAAGATGCGATAGCATCCTCTTCGATCACCTCCTCGCCACTGGTTTTTGATAGGTGATGAGAGGCGAACTCCAGATCGCGCATGACGATGTCCTGGAGGTAGTTGCTTATAAGCGAGTTGGAGTTCGCGTCGAGATTGGTTTGTGCTACAAAGGACTCAATCTTTGAGAAGTGTTGCAAGAATGGGCCGTGACTCGCGTCCGCTTCCGTCTCCAAAGTTTGGCGTGTATCTCGTACGAGTTTTTGCACTTCCGCGATATGCTGAAACGTCGAAGTCACATCCGCTGGGTCGAGCCCGAACGTCTTCGACCACGCCTGACGAATTGAAACGCCATTTCGGCGCCCAGCCTTCATAAAGTCTTGAAGCAAGTGAAACAGTCGTCCTGCCGGATTATCTGCCGGAGCCATGCGCGTCTCCACGCGTGAAAATCAGTAGGGTTAACAATCGGCGGTCGGTGCTATGGACCCGGTCGAGCATGTATTGGTTCTTCAGCGTCCGGACGTCGCCCGATGCCAGCCTTTCGCCCGTAGCGCGCGTGCAAACAGGCCTCGACCGCCTTCTGGAATTGGGACATGAATCAGTCCGCGTCGCCGAACAGTTCGTTCACTCGCATGAATAGCGTCTCGAATCGGTCCAACGTCTCTTCGCTCCATGCCTCCGGCGGGTGCGATGCGGCATAGTTCGCGACCGAGTAGTGGTTGAAGCCACCCGAAGGACGCACTTGGATTTTCTCGCCCGCCAAGTACCGCCCTAGCCTATCCACTATGCGGTCCCCAGGGGGCAGGTCCGACTCGCCCACGGTTGCACCCTTAAGTTGCTCTGCGAAGGCCGCGTTGAAGAGCGTGAGGTACTCCTCTACCGTGAACAGGTCCTCGATGTCCGTGCTCGGAAGTGATTCTTCGTCACCATCCCCTTTCTTCCTCTTCCTCGGATTCCCGTCTGTCCGCGAACGGAACAGCCCGTAGTTCAACACGAGTCTCTCGTGTATGACCTTTTCACGCTGCAGTTGTTCGAGGCGCTGGTTGGGTTTGCTCCCGAGGTCGTGAAGAATGACCATCTCGAGCTTATTCCCTCCCAGTAAGGCGACGAAGGTCGCCACATTGTCAAGCCCGCCGGCTGGTACTA
Source organism: Gemmatimonas aurantiaca (assembly GCA_044463245.1). Taxonomy (GTDB): domain Bacteria; phylum Gemmatimonadota; class Gemmatimonadetes; order Gemmatimonadales; family Gemmatimonadaceae; genus JADGGM01. The sequence continues at coordinate 5,555 of JBIQMO010000169.1, read as the reverse complement.
CCGTCACATCGGTGCGCAACCCGGTACGCCCTGATGCCTCCAAAGCTGCAGATAGTTGCTGGAGGAATACCAGATCGGTAGGGCCTTCTACGAGCAGATTCCGTTTCGAGATAAAAAGATTCTGAGCGATACTGTAGCCCAGAGCCGCCTGTAACGGGAATACGGTTTTGGGATCCGATCCCATCACGTTGTCCGTAACGGTAGTGCCCAGATCCAGCTTATCCTCTACAAGGCGAACCTGCTGCAGCCGATCACCGTGTACCATGAATGGTGAATGGGTGGTGTAAATCGTCTGGTGCTTTTGCGACAAGTCGTCGATGTATCGCAAGAAGTCATTTTGTGCGAGGGCATGGAGGCTGAGACCTGGTTCATCGAGCAGGAGGATGAGATCCTTATCCGTGCCGAGCTGCTGCTTGACGCTATCAAACCACACGAGGAAGCTGAAGAACCATATGAAACCTCTACTGCGCTGGTCGAAGCCGACCGTCACACGGTGCCGCCGGTTATAGATACGGATGTGGAGATTTGGTCCACTGTTGTAGGGCGCCGGTTCCTGGGGCGTTAGGCGAACGTCGATCTTCACATCCAGTTGGTCGTTCTGCTTCCAATACTTGAAGACACGGTCGGTAATCTTGTTCGATGTGGCCTCGAGTTTAGCGGTTATCGACTCGTAGCTTGTGGCGCTCAGGAGTTCGTCAAGGCTCACCTTCGCCATGCGAAAGAGGCCGAGCACTGCGAGATCCTTTGGGCCGAGCGAGGCGTTGTTCGTGCCGGCGGCGCTTACCCGCTGCTGTAGCGCCTGAAGATTCATACGTCCGGGAAGGATTCTATAGTCGTCGAAGTAGATGAAGCGGGGTACGTGCGGCTCAAGATGCTTCGTCCATATCAGATGGTCCGCACCCTGCCATCCACGTGGCATCTTCGAAAAGCGAGCATTGAGCGAGGAATAGAGCGCCTCAGCTTCTGGCCCCCGGCTGTCGGTCTCGCCCAGCGTGGACCATAGCTCCTTTTCTGACTTTACTCCCGCAAGTGTAGATTTGACCTCGTCGGGTAGAGAGGCGCCACTGAGGACGTACTGCACGTACAATTGCTCTTCGGCATGAACCCCGATGGTGGTCCCGTCGTAGGTGTGGGTAACAGTGAAGGTATCCGCAGTCAGTGCTCGGCAGCCCAGGTCGTCATTGATGGCGGCAATCTCCTCGGGCTCGAGCTTATACGTAAACTTGGCAACAACAGCGGAATTACCGCCGTGCAACTCTTCGTAGTCAGCGAGCGCACGGCGGGGGTAATCCATCTCTAGGTCGTACTCCTCCCCTCCATCGGCCGGCCTTGCCTTATAGAGCGCTTGGAGGAAGGCGGTCTTACCTGCTTCATTCTGACCCACCAGTACCGTCACCTCGGGGTCAATGGACACGTCGCCGCTGTCGTTGATCGACTTGAAGTGTTGCACCCTTGCACTCGAAAGTTTCATCGGAGTCTCGTTGAGTGGCGTGTTGGCTGCGCAACGGCCGTCGCGACTGCCCGCGGGCTGGCCAGATCGATGGCCGGTCCATGGTACAGTGCTGAGAGTGGACTCGGAGGGACCACGGGATCGCCGCTGGTCTGCTCTGGTGTCTAGACCCCGAGGCACAGGGACTGGGTGCCGTGGCCCGCGGAGACTATGGCTACATGACTCCGCCTTCGCAAGCAGAGTCCACCGCCGAACGTGGACCCGCTGTTACCGGGTAGAGCGCTTGGACCGCGCTAGCCCACAATTCGTCCACGTGTCCGGAGAAGCGTGCCGCGGCTGAGCGCTCCCGGTGTAATGAGTCAACGCCATCAGTCCGGTATGCCGAGCCAGGGCCCCGATATCCATTGCTCCACAATGGTCGCCCCCCCAGGTGACGTCAAAACTCCAAGCGGTGTCTTACCATCCAAGTCTCGGTGAGGAGTTTCGAGCCATGCGGTGACAAAGGTCTGGTCGCCACCATAGAAGTCCCTGACCATTCCGATCACACTGGCGTACGACTCGAGTTGGGATGCCCCATCCTCACTGTCCGAGACTCGGTCGGCGGCGGATTGCTTCACGCTGACCGCCCGCAGGAGGCTGTCGGTGGGAACTCCAAGCGCCGCAGCTATCCTCCCTGCGTCAAGCGCGCCGTCAGCTGCTCGGAGATCGTCTATAGGCAGATCGAAGTCCTCTATGAGGTGCCTAGGTCGATCTCTGTTTTCCTCTGTCATCGCGCGCCAAGGTAGTTGATCCCTGCTCTAGCATGCGCCAGAAAGGTGCCAGAAGCAAGGGCTGGTGCTGCGAACACCCGACGCAACTAAAGCTTCGATGGCGCTCTTGGAAGCATATCCCGCGCAACGTGCGGCTGGATACGTGGTGCATTCTGCTTTGGGACGCAGCAGCCACCGGAGTGTTAGACTCGGCCGTTCGCGGGGACAGCGACGCCGCCCACACGCCCCGGTCCGTCGGCCTCGCTGACTAATCGTCAGGCCCTGCCGCGCTTCACCTACGAGCGGATCTGATCAACCCAGGTCGAGCCCGCTACCCTCTCGATAGTCGAGATCTTTACCGAGAGGCCGCCTTGGAACAGCTCCGCCAATCCTTGTAGACCTTACCATTTCGCGGAGATACGAAAGCCAACTGGATCCCTTCCTCGACAGTTGGGTGGGAAGGCTTAACGACGACGCAGCCATGGAGGACGCCCACCGAAGCGTAGTAATCGCCATCGAAGTCCACTTTGAAGAACGTTATGGCGGCATCGTCCTGGCCAACTCCTGCGATTGCGAACCGCAGCGAGCGACCGACCTTATACTCGCAGTCTAGTTGGCCGTTCGGTTGTTGGGTACAGACCATGCCCCGAACAACCGCGTCGTACGTCGGATTAGGATCTCCTTGTAGCGGTGGGCAGATTAGACCGGCCAACAGCGCCATGACGAAATAAGTTCCCATTGTCTTCCCCTCAAACAGAACGGTGGAGGCTTCTCGTGCGGAGCCAGCAGGCACGCTCCGACCATCCCAGCGCGAGTTACACGGCTTGATCTGAAACTTTCGAGCTCGCACAGGACAGTCCTCGCTGTCTCTCCGATTAACTACCATCGGGTAGCAGGTAGGGGGAACCTCAACCGGACAAATACTGCACCCAGTGCGCCTCACCCACGATAACGAGCGGCTGGCCGCGTTCTTTGAGTTCTATCGCTCGAAGGATCTTCGTGCCATGCGTGGACTCCTTCCACGCCGCGCTGCCGAGTGTACCGATAACGAGGATGTCCGTATCTGTGGTGACGCTCGAGCGAGTGGTACCGCCGCGAGTGACAACGGCCTGTTCGCAAGTACGGCGCGTGCCGTACACCATTTTGCCGGTGAAGACGTACTCCTTCCCCACGAACGCGAGCGCCGGCGGGGGCTCGTCAAGAGGAAGTGCCGTCGCGCGATTCACCGACAGATCAACGGCTGAAGTCGTGCCCGTAACGGCCTGGAGGAGCTCGAAGAGATCCTGCCGCTCCTCTTCATCCGCCTTGCCATCAGCAAAGATGCGCCGAAGCCGTTCGGCGAGGACATTGGCCGGGAACGTCGCTAGCGCATCGGGGTTGGCTGCCATCCAGTCTCCCAGGCCGCGGGCCTCACCCTCAGTGATGACGCCGTCGCACACCATCCCCTTGCACAAACCAAGGAGCTCGGCAATGGCGCGTTCGGCTACGCGAGCCGCGTAGAACTGCAGCGGCGGCTGACCATGCTCGTCCAACGGCAGCGGCATTAGCAATCCCCCTCAGGATTTCTTCGCAATAAGACAGCCTGCTGCTACCTGGCGCGGAGTCCACCGGCAAGAGCAAACTCGAAGGGCATGGTGGCGCTCGATCATGCTGGATCCCGCCAACCGATCACATGGCGGCCCGTCCGCGCTCGTCCGCTTCAGCGTCTCGTTAGGCCGCACGGGCTCTATGGGGCGCGCCTTAGAGTTCCGGCGATAAGGCGGAGTTCCTCGAGACCGGCGGAATCGCTCACCGCTCCGTCTAAGCGTACCGTGTCTCCGTCGCCCCGTTCCCAAGAAGCGCGAAGGCTGAGAACCGTCGAGCGCGTCGAACTCGCGCCCTCGAGCCGGCCGGTCTCGATTACGAAATGCCGCCCTCCAATCTGACCCTCCCAGCGGGAACGATCCACGATGCATCCCACATCGGTCGCACGCGCTTCGGTGCCACAGCCGTTGTCCCAGGGGCCGACAGGCTCCGGGTTGCCGTCCGCGCTCTCAGGTTCGTTAAGCGAAGTTGACAGTCGCACTAGTCCAAGGCTGCGCTGAGCGCTGCCTGACGGATCCGAGACCCAATAGTCGCTCGCCCCCTCGCGCCGATAGGTCGCGGGTAGGTCAAGTGCAATCGTGCCGTCACGGCTCGTCGCGGAAGCCCATCCCGGAGGAGGTGACTGACGTCCACACGCAAGGAGCAGTGTGAGCGCGAGCGGGATATAGGAGCGGGGCACCAAAGAGATGTATGTGTGCGGCTTAACGCAGAGCTAAGCGGCGAGCGATCTGCTCACCAGCACAACGATGCAAAATAAGAGCTGATCTCACCAGGCGCTCAACCGTCACGGCCCCACAGTTCCCGCGCTCGGCCACTTCCGCGGCCCGCTACACGCACGCTGACACGGGAACCGACTTAAGCGCTACGATTGATGGCCAACTCTCCATTTACCACGGTAAGGCGATTGGTCACCACGTGGGAGTACGTGCTGGCGAGCAACTGCCGTACCTTGGTCTCATCATCGTCGGACATTTTTGAGCCGAAGGTGATCGAAGCCAATTCACGCGGGTAGAATCGACAGTCCTCGAATTGAGACGACGATGCCTCTGAGGATCCCCAGGTGACTACACGCCACTCTTGCTCATACGACCATTTTGCTTTCTTCGCGAAGCAGACAGCATCATATATTTTCTCGCGCATATCTTCGGTCCCGCCATAAAGAACGAAATCGACGGTAGATCCTACACTAGGAGCGCGCTCCGTATACGCTACGGCCTGTGCTGCGAGAAGTGGCGTATCGAGCTCCCTAATATGCGTGAAACCGAGCACGCACCCGCGATATGAGTCGGCGTAGTGTCCCCACATGACTTCGTTGAGCGGGTCCGTCGTAAGGCACAGCACGCGCGCTGTGGTGAGGTCAAACGTTGTGAAGACGGCACGCACACGTTCCGCAAACGTTGGGTGGACCTTTGATTGGTCGCGCATAGCCTGCGCTAAGATGGCATCACGACTCTTGCCGGTCTCGCGAAGCGCGCGGAACCTCCTTAACAGCAAACGGCTGCTCCGCGTGAGTCGAGCTTCGTCCACAGCGGCGACATCGAACGCAGCATCTATCAGTCGGGTTGCCGCGATTCTGACGCCCACTGGCAGCGGCGGGTCAAAGCGGGGCATACGTTGGAATTCGGCGGCATCGTTGAATAGCAGAGGGCTCGACCATCTTAGTTGTCCGCTTGCGAGGATCGCACGCGCGGTAGGAGCGGTGACGTATTTGTAAAAGAGGGTCTTCGGGGAAAAGTGTGGGTAGATTCGGCGGTTTCGTGACCGGTTGAGGA
>JBIQMO010000168.1:0-8300 GCA_044463245.1 Gemmatimonas aurantiaca | reverse complement strand
AAAGCGTGTGGGGTGTAACAGCCCTCGCGGGTTCGAATCCCGCCCCATCCGTCGCACGATGACCTCGATGTGAAAGGGCCGCGAAGCATGCTGGATGCTTCGCGGCCCTTTCACATCTCGCGATTAGCCCGATCCATCACGGTTTCCGCGGCTTCGCCGTGCGGCCCGTACTCTGACCGCTCGATCCCGACGATGGCGACACCGATGTACCGCCGCGTGAAGAGCTCCCGCTGCCGGCGGACGTCGAGCTGCCGCTGGAGCGGCGCGGGATGCTTCCGCGAGCGTTGCCATCATCCCCCGAGCCACCGCGCACGTAGCCCCGGCCATTGACTACTCGACCATGAGCCGGTGCGTTCACGTTCGGGTTGCGGATGATCACCACGGGTGCACCGGTCGGGTACCAGCCGAAGCCGAAACCGTAACCGTACCCATAGGGCGTGTATCCGAAAGGCGAATAGAAGTAGTCGAAGGGCGAGAGGCCATAGTAGCCGTAGCCGTACGGGTACATCATCGTCGACAGGATCGTGCGGCCGCTCGACTGCTCGTTGGCCCCGGGGGCTACCTCATCGGAGCGCATCCCGAAGTCGTCCGTCCCGGCGATCGCGAACTGCTTCGGATAGGAGAGCGCCACCATCGCGTCGATCACGCTGGCCGGCACACCGGCGTCGGCAAGCTGCACCAGCTGCTTCGAGTCGACGGCGAAGTTCTGCCGACGCTCTATGAGCCACGCCTGGACGACAGCGGGATCCACCGCCCGGGACGCGTCGATCACATCCTGCAAGCTCACGCTTCCCGTGGCCGCCGTGCGGGCGGCGCTCAACGCGAGCTCACGCTCGGCTGTTACACGCGCCAGCTCATCGCGCAGCACGTCGGGAGCGCCGGCCGACCGATAGCGCGTCACGCGGACTCCACTGCCATTCCTCGCGGACACGCTCTGCACATCCAGCCAGACCCCGCCGGGCGCCATCGCGAAGATTCCGGTGGAGGTACGCTTCAACCCACCCTCGCAGTCGAAGTCGGAGCGGAGATAGAGCTGCTGGCCATTGGGCGACCAGCTGGCGCTCTTCCAACCCTTGCAACCGCCTTCCTCGCTGTTCATTCGCTCACCGTTGGCCACCACGCGCTCGCGCACGAGCACCTTGCCGCTGTCCACAGTGGCCAGCTCGACGGCGGAGGAGCCTTCCACGGGAAGGACGCAGAGCATGCGGCCGTTAACCGCGTCGAGCGCTCCCACGGGCTCCCAGCAGCCGAGCCACGGCTGCCAGCGTGTATCCACCTGGTTCGCCTGAGCGCTCGCACCGCTCAGCGCCGCGCTCCCCATCAGCAGAACGAAAGCCGCCAGCAGTGCGCTGGCTGCCGCGGCGGCACGGGATTTGGACGTTCGCATTTTCATCATGCCCCCCTCAGAATCGGATGGCGAGACCAGCCGTGATAGCGAAACCGGAGAGGTCGATCTTGTCGAAGCCGACGAAGTCCTCATCCATGTTCGCCTTTGCGTAGGTGTAGCGCCCCTCGCCGGTCAGCACGAGCCGGGGAGTGAGCGATATGTTCACGCCAGCCATCGCGTGCGCCTCCGGCGTCCACCCCGACGACTTGAACGTGTCGTGGAAGACGTCGAGGGAAGGCTGGTCGATGAAGTCGCCATCCTGCCGGAAGCTGTACCACATCGCACCGCCGCCAGCGCCGACGTACGGCGCCACCTTCGCTGGAACCCACGCGAAGTGCCCGATCGAGCGGCCGCGCGGCGTCACGTAGTACTTGAGACTCAACGTGACCGGCATGCGCTGGAACTTCGTCGTCTGCTCGATGGGAAGATCGTCCTGGTCCACGAAGTCGCGGTACTCGGACGGAGCGCTGCGCCCCTCGTACCAGAGGCCGAGCCCCAACGCCAGGCGCGACGTCAGCCTGAAGTCGAGATCGGACCCTACGTTCACGCCGCTGAAGTCGCCCTTGTCCAGGGTGAGCTGTCGCGATGTGAATGAGAAGATCTCACTCTCCGCGTTCACGAGGCCGTAGCCGACGCGCACGGACCAGGTGGTGGTGGGTTCCTTGAAGAAGAATCCGCGACCCATACCCTGCGCGCCCGCTGCGGCGGGCGTCAGCAGGACGGCGAGTGTGACCGCGTGCAGGTATCGCATATAATCCTTATACGCACGAGACGAGCCCTTCGTTCCTTGGGAGAGCGAAACTCGCCCCGGGGGCGCCTCATTGTCGGCTCGACGCGCTCCCCACCGTCGAACCCGACGCCCCCTTTGCCGTCACGGCGCGCGCGAGCTGGATGCCGAGCTGGGTGACCGCATCGAGCGGAAGCGCCTCGTTCATGAGCGCCACCACGCCCGCTCCCGCCTCGGGTACGAAGCCCACGAAGCTCCTCGCGCCGCCGGTGCCCCCGTTGTGCCAGTAGAGGCTGTTGCCGTCGGGAAGTTGCACCACATGCCAGCCGAGCGCCAGAGCGAGCTGCGGCGATGCGTGAAAGCGGATTTCATGCGAGAGCTCGATGGCCTTCGCCATCGGAGTGCTCTCGGGGTGTAGCTCAGCGCTCAGGAGGCGCAGAAGATCGTTGGTAGACGAACGGACCGCGCCCGCTCCATCGAGCGACCCGAAGTGCCAGAAGGGAACCGGTTTCCCCTCCGCATGCCCCTGCGCGAGCCGCGCATCCGCGTCATCGCCGAGCTCGGCGACGTAGCTGTCCTTCATGCCGAGCGGCTCCAGCACCCTCTGCTCGAGGAGCTCGTCGTACGGCTCCCCTGCGCGGCGCGAGAGGAGGAAGCCAAGGAGGCCGGTACCGAGATTCGAGTACTCGTAGTGCGAGTCTGGAGGCTGCGGAAGGTCGTATGAATCGAGAAAGGCGTAGAGCCTGTCCGCGGTGTAATCGGCGTAGGGGTCGGACATGTTCGCCGGCGCGATGTTCGTTGGGAGTCGCGGCAGACTCGACGAGTGCGTGGCGAGCTCTCGTAGCGTCACCGGAGTTCCCCTGTACCCGGGAGCGCTCACGGAATCCGGAAGGAAGCGCGCTATCGGGTCGTCGAGCTTCACTTCGCCGCTCTCGACCATCCGGGCGAGGAGGAGCGATGTCAGAACCTTGGTAACCGAGCCCACCTCGAACCGCGTGTCGCCCGTGACCGCCGTGCTGTCGCCCGCGCTCATCACGCCGTAGGGGAGCACTCGCTGTCCTTTCGCATCTATCACCCCGATCACCAGCGCGGGTGGGCTGTGCGCCGCGCGGAACGCGCGCGCGAGTGAATCGACCGCACCGTGGCTTGCCTGCGCCATCGCGGCTGCTGGAAGCGCGGCCGCCGTTGCCAGCAGTGCGATCGCGCCCGCCACGCCGCGTACCCTCGATAGCGCACCCGTTCTCGATTGTGTCCGTCGCACGGATCCTCCCCTATCCCTCGAGTTCATGTATCAGTCGATCGAGCTGCGCCAGTCTCGGACGCAGATCGTGGCGCACCGCGAATCGGTTGAGCCAGTAGACGAGCACGGCGATCGCGAGCGAGAAGAGCGCGTACCCGGCAGTGAACCAGCTCAGACCATCGAGGCCTATCACGATCAGCATCGCTCCCACGGTGGGAGGGATGATGTACCAGGACACCACGCTCTCGAGCAGCCGGATCTGTCTCGCCACCTTGGCTCGCTCGGTCTCGAGCAGCTCCGCGAGCGAGAGATCTACTCGCTCGCTCGCTTCCACTCGCCTGGCCGCTCCGAGCCGCCGGTAGATCAGCGCAATCGCGGCGAGCACCACCACCACGCCCACTCGTGAGAGCCACGGACCGGTGAGCAGAAGCGGGAGAAACGCCAGCGCCACGATGATCCCCGCTACCACCTCGCGCCGGTCGCGCCGCGCTATCGCCCTGTCGAACGCACTCGATTCCCGCTTCACGAGCTGGAGCATCCCATCCTCCGACATCTTCGATCCCTCCGCGATCGCCTGCGACTGCCAGGCGCGCCGCACGTCGTCGAGGTTCATGCCGCGTCCTCCGCCAGCCATGCAGCCATCTCCTTCCTGATCCTGTGGAGTTTCACGCCCACGTAGCTCTCGGTGATTCCCAGCACCTCGGCGATCTCGCGATGGTTCTTCTCGTCGAGGTACATCATGACCGCCGCCTTGTCGACGTCGTTCAGTCTGGCGATGGCGGCGTACAGTCGCTCGAGCTGCTGCTGCGATTCCAGCGATTCGTCTGGCGCCGGTATCCGGTTGCGCCAGATCGGGTCGCCCGCGTCCAGCGTCGCGCTTTCGCGAGCCGCACGCTGCCGCTTCTGCGCAAGCGCGGTGTTGAGCGCCACGCGATAGAGCCATGTACCGGGAGTCGACGAGCCCTCGAAGGAGGGGAGCGCGCGCCAGAGCTGCACCAGGATGTCCTGATACAGATCCTTCTCCGCCTCGGCGTCGGTAGCGTAGACGCGGCAGATCCTGCGAAGCCGCGCCTCGTTCTCGCGCACCAGCTTCAGGAAGGTTTCGTCGGGGTCGCGCATGACTCGCATGAGGGCGCCGTCTTTCCTCCGCTCGCTTGGGTACTCATCGCATCTCACACGCCCGGCACCGGCAGCTCCATTGCCGAACGTTCACGATGATTAGTCGCGCGCCCTCGAGATTTCTTACAGACCGACGCGATTTCTCTTCGACGCCACGACTACGAGCAGAGGGAGCGCGGCGAGCTGCGCCGCCACGGAGAACGCCACCAGAGCGGGGATCGATCTGTCGTAGAGGATCCCCATCAGCGAGCTGCCGAGGAACCAGAAGATCCCGAATCCGGTGTCGAAGACACCGTACGCGCCCGCGCGGCGCTTGCTGGGTACGAGGTCCGCTACGGCCGCACGCACGATCGATTCCTGCACGCCCATGCCGACGCCCCAGAGCGCCATCCCCGCGACGGCGAGCAAGGTGCCACCGAGGAACACGAGTGGCGCGAAGAGCGCGGCCACGAGCACCGATACCGCGATCACCGCCACTCCGACTCGGTCGAAGAGCCACCCCGCGGCCAGCGCCACTACCGCCGAGACACCCATGGCCAGCGAGTATATGAGCGGGATCCACGCGGCAGGCATCGCGTCGCTCTTCGCGAAGTGATACGCGATCAGCGGGAAGTCGGCGTAGCCGGCCGCCACGAGCGCCGATGCGGCGAGATAGATCCAGTAGCTCTTCGAAGTGCCGGTCGCCTCGAGCTCGACCTTTTTCACCTCGAGATCGCTCGGCCTCGGATACTCGCGGTGCGCCGCCAGGAGCACCGCGAAGGCCAGCAGGGCGGGGAGGAGGAGCAGCGCGAAGCCCGTTCGATAGCTTCCGCTGGTGGAAGCGAGGACGGCGGCCATGACGATCGGACCGAGGAGCGCTCCGGTCTGATCCAGCGCCTTGTGCAGACCGAATCCCCACCCGCGTCCCATCTCCGCGGTAGCGTGCGAGAGCATCGCATCGCGCGCGGGCTTGCGGATCGCCTTCCCGGTGCGCTCGAGCATCATGAGCGCAACGGCGACCTCCCATCTCCCCGCCAGCGCGAGCGCGGGGACGGCGAGGAGGTTGATCAGGTATCCGACCATCGCCACGCGCCAGTAGTTGCCGCCGCGATCGCTCAGATACCCCGACACTATCCGCAGTCCGTAGCCGAGCAGCTCGCCGAGCCCGGCGAAGACTCCGACTACGGTTGCGCTCGCACCGAGCTGTGCCAGGAATGGGCCGGTGATGCTGCGCCCGCCCTGGTAGGTCATGTCGGCGAGGAGACTCACCACGCCCAGGAAGACGACGAATCTGAGCGCGGCGCCCGGCGCGAGGAGCCCCGCGCGGGGGGAGGGCGCGTCGCCGGCGGCGCGCGCCCCGGAAGTGGTCACGGCGCCACTTCGTGGAAGGTCAGCGTGGGCTCGTGCTCGGCGGCCCAACGGAGGTTCCACGCATCGTCGAAGAGGATGAGCGGATGACCCTTCGAGTCGAAGAGTCGCATCCGCCCGCTCCCACCGGCCGCGCGCTCGATGTCCGCCGCAGGTCCCGTCACCCAGCGCGGGTAGCGGTAGGGGATCCGCTCGAGATGGCAGGGCACTCCGTACTCGTGCTCGAGTCTGTGCAGCATGACGTCGAACTGGAGGAGCCCCACCGCGCCGACGATCGGCGTGGGACCGGCCTCGCTGTCGGCGTAGAACACCTGCGCCGCTCCCTCCTCGGTGAGCTGGCGCAGCCCCGTGTCGAGATGCTTCCTGCGAAGGGGATCGGCCACCACAATGCGCGCGAAGTGCTCCGGCGCGAAGCGCGGGATCCCGCTGAACTCGAGGTCCCCGTTCGTGGAGAGCGTGTCGCCGATGCGCAGCGTCCCCTTGTCCACGAGTCCCACCACATCGCCGGGCCACGCCTCTTCCACGCTGCTCCTGTCACGCGCGAGGAACTGCTGCGGCGAGGCGAGACGGATCTTCTTCCCCGATCGGACGTGCTTCACCTCCATCCCCGCCTCGAAGCGCCCGGAGCAGATGCGCACGAACGCGACGCGGTCGCGGTGACGCGGGTCCATGTTCGCCTGGATCTTGAAGACGAAGCCGGTGAAGCCGTCGTGCGTGGGCTCCACGGTACCGGTACTCGACTCGCGGCCGAGCGGCGGGGGCGCGAGCTCGAGGAAGTCGGCGAGGAAGGGCTCGACGCCGAAGTTGGTGAGAGCGCTCCCGAAGAACATCGGCGAGAGCGTGCCGGCGAGGAACGCTTCGCGGTCGAAGGGGTGCCCCGCCTCCTCGAGAAGCTCCATGTCCGCCACCAGCCGTTCGTGCGCCGAGGCGCCGATCACCTCGCGGAGCGCCGGGTCGGTAATCTCACCTACTCGCACCACCGCCCGGCTCGCACCGTGGTCGCCGCCGCGGTCGAAGAGATGGATCTGCCCTTTCGCCCGGTCGTAGACACCCACGAACGTACCGTCGCGCTGGATCGGCCAGGTCATCGCGTAGCACGCAATGCCCAGGTCCGCTTCGACGTCGCTGAGGAGCTTGAGCGGATCCTCGCCCGCGCGGTCGCATTTGTTGACGAAGGTGAAGATCGGCATGCGCCGCCGCTCGCAAACGCGGAAGAGCTGCCGCGTGCGCTCCTCCACGCCCTTGCGGTTGTCCAGCAGCATGACCGCGCTGTCGGCCGCCACGAGGGTGCGATACGTGTCCTCGGAGAAATCCTGGTGGCCGGGCGTGTCGAGGAGGTTGATCTGGCACCCCTCGTACTCGAACTGCATCACGCTCGACGTCACCGAGATGCCACGCTGCCGCTCCAGCTCCATCCAGTCGGATGTCGCATGGCGCTCGGCGCGGCGCGCCTTAACCGATCCGGCCAGGTGGATCGCCCCTCCGTAGAGGAGGAGCTTCTCGGTGAGGGTAGTCTTGCCTGCGTCCGGGTGGCTTATGATTGCGAAGGTGCGCCTCCGGCGCACCTCATCTTCCAGTGTTCTCAATTCGACTCCATGGGCGACGATCGTCCGCGCTGCATGGCGCGGATGGAACCATGAAATCTAAGTGATACTGGGGGATAGGAGGACGGGGTCAGGTCTTTAATTTCGAGCCGTATGGCCAGTGGCCATACGGCTCGAAATTAAAGACCTGACCCCGTCGGCCCCCTGCTCCGTCCGTCCCGCGAAGCGGGGCTTCAATCCCGTGCACACGGCGGCCATATTCCTACCCCGATGCCAAACGCCACAACTACCGTCCTCGACGCGCGCGCCATGGGTCGCACGCTGCGCCGCATGGCCGACGAGATCGTGGAGCTCAACGATGGCACGGACAACCTGATCATCGTGGGGATCCAGCGCCGCGGAGTGCAGCTCGCCGATCGTATCGTGAAGATCATCGAGGAGCGCGACGGCGTGGAGATCCCGCGCGGCGCGCTCGACATCACCCTCTACCGCGACGACCTGCAGACCGTCGGTCCGCGCCCCGTGGTAGGTCCCACCGATCTCACGTGGAATCTCGAGGGAAAGCGGGTGGTGATCGTGGACGACGTGCTCTATACCGGACGCACGGTGCGCGCCGCGCTCGACGAGCTGGCGGACTTCGGGCGCCCTGCTCGAATCGCGCTCGCCGTCCTGGTTGATCGCGGCGGCCGCGAGCTCCCGATCCGCGCCGACATAGTGGGGAAGACGCTCACCGTGGCACCGCGAGACCGGGTGGACGTCATGGTGAGCGAGCTGGATGGCCGCGACGCGGTGGTGATCGCCAGGCGCGACGACGCGGAGCCGGCTCGATGACCAGTGCGCTCGGGAAGGACCTCCTCGCGCTCGAGCCCCTCACCGCCGAACAGATCCGCCTCATCCTCGACACCGCCGAGCCGTTCAAGGAGATCAGCGAGCGCG
>JBIQMO010000167.1:0-8301 GCA_044463245.1 Gemmatimonas aurantiaca | reverse complement strand
ACGCCGCCGATCGAGGTGCCGTGACCGCCGATCCACTTGGTGGCCGAGTGCACGACGATGTCCGCGCCGTGCTCGATCGGGCGGAAGAGGATCGGGGTGGCGAAGGTATTGTCCACGATGAGCGGGACGCCGGCCGCGTGCGCGACGTCGGCCACGGCGCGGAAGTCGGGGACGTCGAGACGCGGGTTGCCTATCGTCTCGAGGTAGACCGCGCGCGTGGTGTCATCGATGGCGGCCTCGATGGCCGCTGGATCGGAGCCGTCCACGAGGTGAACGGTTATGCCGAGCCGGCGAAGCGTGTTGCGGAAGAGGGAGAAAGTTCCACCGTAGAGCGAGGAGGAAGCGACTATTGAGTCGCCCGCCTGGGCGAGATTGAGGATGGCGAGCGTCTGTGCCGACTGTCCGCTCGCGGTGGCCACCGCGGCCACGCCGCCCTCGAGCGATGCGATACGCCGCTCGAAGACGTCCGTGGTGGGGTTCATGATGCGCGTGTAGATGTTGCCGAACTCGCGCAGCCCGAAGAGACTCGCGGCGTGCTCCGGGGTGTCGAAGACGAAAGACGTGGTGGCGTAGATCGGAACTGCGCGCGAGTTGGTGGCCGGGTCGGCGGATTCCTGTGCGGCCTGCACTGCGCGGGTGCCGATTCCGTAGCGCGGCGGTGCCTGTTCCTGCGGTGCGGTAGTGCTCATGGTGATCCTCTCTTCTCGGTTGCGGTTCGTGGCCTGGTTGCGCTTCGCGCTGTAGCGTGGTCGCGAAAAGAGCCCGGCCCTCTCGTGGTGGAGAGGGCCGGGCTCTTGGCTGGCTGTAGCTGCGTTCAGCTCAGCATCGACGTCGCCGCACGACGTCACCCGTCCGCTCCACCCATCGGGGGAGAACGCACATACAACACATCATCCGGGCAGCGGAGCGGCAGGAGCAGATCATTCGATGTCGAAGGTGTTTGACGGACACAAAAAAACCCGGGCGACGATACCGCCTGGGCATCGCGTTTTAGCACCTTGTTTAGCGTGGCGGCAATAGGCGGCAAATTACCACGGGATCGGTTCTGAAGGCGGAGGATAACCGGACGCCGTGGCCGGGTCAAGTGGAACGCCCGGACGAGAGACCCGCGTCGTATCACCGGCCGGTGTGTTCGATGCTCTTCGCGAGCTCCTGCTTCGTCACCGATCCGGCTCACGCGCAGCGCGTGAGTCGCGGGCGCGAATGAAAGGGCCGCGGAACGTTCCGCGGCCCTTTCATTCGCGAGCTTTGCGACCGGGCGCTACTCCGCGCTCGCGCTCGTCAGCGTGAACGCGGCCGACGCGCTGCCGCTCGAGCCCACTGTCACATCGGCGCTGGCGGGGTCGGTAGCGAAGGCGACACCGGAGGGACCGGACACGGCGATGGTGTAGTCACCCGGAGCGAGGAAGTGGAAGTCCGCCTCGAAGGTCCCGTCGTTGTCGTCATCGGTGAAGGGGAGCTCCTCGGTGCTCAGGTCGGCGGCGGTCAGCACCGCCTTGAAGTCGCCGAGCGTGAGCTGCGCTTCTCCAACCGTGGGGAGCGTGACCGACTCGCCGAGCGTGAGCGTCACGGCGGCGTCTCCCGTGGTCTGCAGGTCGGTGGCATTGAGAACGGGGTGCATGACCCACGAGCCCGAGTCGCCCGTTTCATGGCCGAAGCTCTGCGATACGTCGAAGTCCACGAGCAGGATCTTCTCCTCGGCCGCGAGGTGCAGCGCACCGCCCGGGAGATTCACCTTGAGACCGGACTGATCGAAGCTCGGCGTCTGGAGTGTGCCAGCCACCTGCGCGCCGGAGGGGAGGCCTGCGTAGTCGGGCGAGGTGGCGTAGATGCTCGTCGTTCCGTCGCCGTTGTCGACTTCGATGTACGCACCGCTCACCACGAAGCGAAGCTGCCCGTACGAACCGGCCGGCACCACCGCGTCCTTCACGAGATCCGCGGTGGAGTTGGCGAGCGTGAGAAGGTCGGTAGTCACGGGTTGATCCATCAGCACGACTCGCCCGGAGCCCTGCAGGTAGATCTGGTCTATCGTCACCACCGCGGCCTTCACGTCGCCCGGTGCGTCGGTGAGCATGATCGAGAGCTTCGCGTTGCCGGCCGATGTGCTGTCGCTGCAGCTCGTCAGCGGAGTGATGGCACCGAGCGCGATCGCCGCGGCCGCGAAGTACGGCCGCAGGCGGCCGGTCGATGATCGAGTCATAGAGAGCATGTACGTCGTTCTCCTCTTCGAGAGTGATCCGTGTCCGGTAGGTCGAGTGCGACGATCGAGCGGCTACGGACGGT
This sequence comes from Gemmatimonas aurantiaca, assembly GCA_044463245.1. GTDB lineage: Bacteria > Gemmatimonadota > Gemmatimonadetes > Gemmatimonadales > Gemmatimonadaceae > JADGGM01. Next base: position 6,018 of record JBIQMO010000167.1, on the reverse strand, counting down.
TCGGCCGGCCCGGATGCGTTGGCCGGCCTGCCGGTGTCGGGCGCGCGGCGGCGCCTCCATTGGCGGGGACACCGCGCGGCGGTCCCGCCGCGGCGGATGCGCCCTTACTTCTCGTTGCGGCCAGATCGCGCCCCACTTCGGTGGGACGATTCCCGTGCGACGCGTCCGCCGCCTCTGCCGGGAGCTTCTCCATATCGGCGTCGCTGGCGCGCGCCGCGAGACGATCGCGCACTCGCTGCAGCGCGTCCGCGGCCGGCATCCCGCTGGCAGCGAGATTGCCCAGAACGTAGAGCGGCACCGCCAGCGAGCGGCCCGACGGAGCACTCTTCGCCAGTTCGCTGACGCCGGCTGCGTCCACCCCCTGACGGATCGCCTCGGCGCCGGCTTCCACCTCATCGTCCGATGGCTTCCCGGCGCGCGCCGACTCCAGCGCCGCGCGCGCGGCAGCCATCCGCTCCGCCTGTTCGGCCACCGACCGCTCGATGTCCGCAGGCGCGATCCCTCTCGCTGCGAACTTGAGTGCGCGCTGCTCCAGCGCATCGGCCGGGAGCTCGTGCGCGCGGGCGTCGGCTATCCGCTCCAGGACGCGCGCGGCGACATCCGCGGGAAGCACTTCGCGAAGCCGATCCGATGGATCGTGCGCCTGCGCTCGCGCTACCGATGGAGCGGCGGCGAGCAGCATCAGAGCGACAGCGGTGAGTGAATTGAGTAACCGCATCTTGGTGTCCTTGCTCGAGTGTCTCACCCGGCTCACCACCCTCGTTCTGGAGGGGGCGACGGAGCTTCGAGAACCCTTTCATGAGACCGGACTGCGGCATGCCGCGGCCGGGTCACATCGTGCGTGGAGCTCACGCGCGTGGTGTGAGGAGCATCACCGGGATATCGTCAGGAGGCCGGCGGACCCGGATTCGTCGGTAACGGTCAATAGGCCGGGAGGAACTACCCATGCCGTCCCATCGAGCCGCACGTTCAACTGGTGCGTGCCGCTCTCGATCGGCAGGGTGGCCGCCCACCAGCCGTCGGCTCCATGCTCGAGCGGAACGGCTTCCCAGTTCGTGAAGTCGCCCGAGATCTCGACCTTGCGCGCATTCGGAGCACGCACGCGCAGCGTCACCTGATCACCCGCTCCGCGCTCGCTGTCGAACGCCGACATGAGCTTCGTGGCGGTCGCGCGATCGCTCGGCGAGTCGCCATCCGACTCGCGGCCACCGCCGCGCGAGAGAGCATCGCTCGTACTGCTCTTCCTTCCACCCACCGACATCCGGATCCCGGCCTGCACGAAGCGTCCTCCGGGATACCCCTGCGTAAAGTCCACCGGGTAGCTCCCGCCGCCCGCCACGAGCCCGAGATGCTCGCCGAGCCAGAGCGTAGCGGAGACGCTTCCCCATGCGCGCTTGCTCCCGGCTATCGTGGGGAGGCCGCGGCCCGCGCGCGCGCCGACCACTCCACCCAGCTCGAGGCGCGTCGTCACCCAGCGCGCGGAGAGCTCGGTGTCGGTGTAGCGGATCGTGTCGTCCACCACTGCTGGTGCGGTGCTGAGAACGAGAGTGCCCGCGCCGGCACGCGCCCAGGCTCCGAGGTCGCCCACGAGCATGTCGCGCCAGACATCGCCGTCCCAGGTGCGTCCTCCGCCGCCGCCGGCCCACACGCCCCACGCGCGCTTCATGAAGTGAAGACGCGCGCGAGCGAGCAGCTCGCCCGTGCGAGTTCCATCCTCGTGAGCGCTCCCGCCGGCGCTTCCCGCGAGCTCCGCGCGCACGCTCCCCAGCGACGGTGTGAACGCCGAGCCGGCGAGCTGCCCCTGCAGCGACCAGACTCCGCTCCCGCCCTGCGCGAAGATCCCGGCACCGCTCAGCGTCGTCGATGGCGTCATGAAGTCGAATGCGGGACTCAGCGTAGCCGCGCTGACATCGAGCGAATCGGCGTAGCGCACGGCGGCGGCGCCGGCGTCCAGCGTAGCCGACAGCCGCTGCGCCCTCGCGCCGCATGGCACGGCGAGAAGGAGCGCGACTCCGGCGAGTAGCGCCCGCAGCGCGCGATGTGCGACGAGTGGGATCACGCTCGCCATTGCGCGCTACCGCACGCGTCGGCTCGTGCGTTCGAGCCCGGCGGCGCCGTGCGACTCAGCTCTGTCGCGTACCAACGGTGACTATCGAGCTGGCGGTGCCGAAGTCGTCGTGGATGGTCACGGTCGCCTGGGGATCGGCCATCCAGTGCTCACCGTCCACGATGAACGCGTACTCGTGCCGACCGGGAGGGAGCGCGACCGACGCGGTCCACACACCGTCGTCCGAGGGAGCGAGAGTGGTGGTGGCGCGATTCCAGTTGTTGAAGTCTCCCACGAGCGCGACGCTGCGCGCATCGGGAGCGAGAAGGACGAAGCGCACCATGTACACCGTATCGTGCGGCGCCGACGCCATCGTCGGTGCGGCACCGCGATGCGAGGCGCCGGCGCGCATCCCGAGGAGCGCGAGCACGACTATCACGGCTGCCGCGGCCAGAGCGGTGACGGGGGTAAGCTGGAAGGTCCAGCTGCGCCTCCACCAGCCGCGCCGCGCTGGCACTCTCGGACTCCGGCGCTCCGTCGCGCGCTCGAGCACCTCGGCGCGCACCGCGGACATCACGCGCTCCTCGAAGGTGGCATCCACGTGCTCGGTGGCGCGAAGAGGCGCTGCCACGCGATCTGCGAAGGCCGCGTCGTCCTCGCGCGTGATACGATTCCGGTCAGGCATGATACGCTCCGTCGAGCAGCTCGCGGAGACGATCGCAGGCGCGCTTGACGCGCATCTTCAATGCCGATTTGCCGGCGCCGGTGATCGTCTCCATCTCCTCGTAGGAAAGTCCTTCCACGTGCTTCAGCAGGAACGCCTCGCGCTGATCGACCTCCAGCCGGTCGAGGGCGCGCTCGATCTCCTCGCGCAGCGCCACCGACTCCGCCGGATGCTCGGCGAGCGCCGACGCCAACACGTCATCGTCGTGCACGAAGCGCCGCTCGCGTCGGCCGCGCGCGGTCGCCTTGCTGCGGCACTCGTTCACCACGATCTGGTAGAGCCACGCGCCGAAGCGCTCGGGGTCGCGGCACTGCGCGAGCGAACGGAAGGCGCGGAGAAACGCCGACTGGAGCGCCTCATCGGCGTCGTCGCGGCTGCCGAGCATCCGTACTGCGAAGCGGAAGTACTCGTCCTGATACCTCGCTACCAGGAGCGCGTACGCTTCCGCATCGCCGCCCAGCACGTCGGCGACGATGGAGGCATCCGGCCGGTGGCTCATATAGCTCTGACTGTATCGACCCCCGGTCGGGTCACACCAGGGGGCGGGCCGGTCAATCCCGCCCGAACTGCCTCCGAAGCTCGTCCTTCGCGCGCTCGAGTATATCCCTCTGGTGCGCGTCCAGGTCCTTTCCTGCCCGGTTGATGTAGAAGGTCAGCATGGACATCGCCGACCTGAACGGCGAGGACTTGCGGCGCTTGCTCCGCTCGGCCGATTTCCCGAGCGAGGCGGCGATCTTCCTGGGGTCATCCCAGGTGAACACTCCCTCTTCCAGGTCGAGCGCGTTGCTGTGGGCCGTCACATCGCCCGACCAGCGGTGCTCCATCTTCGCTCCTCCCGACGGGGTCAGGTCTTTAATTTCGAGCCGAATGGGCCGCGGCCCATTCGGCTCGAAATTAAAGACCTGACCCCGTCGTTCAGCCATGCGCGCGCAGCGCGTCGATCAGCCATCGGAAGGCGGGTGTCGTGGGTGGAAAGGGAGCCCACCCGTTGATCACCGCCACCAGTTGCCAGTAGCGCTCCACTCGCGCATCGGTGAAAGTCTCGAGCTGCCGTGCCAGCTCGGCACGCTTCGCCGCCGTGGCGTCGGGAAGTATCCGGCGAATGACGTCCTCGGCCTCCGCCGATGCCGGGTCGATTCCCGCGGCGAGCGCGGCTCCGACGTGCTCGCCTACGGTGCTCGCAAATGCCTTGCCCTGCTCCCGGTCGAAGGGCGGGTCGGCGGCGCGGCGGGCACCGGCGGTCGCCATCTCGCGCACTCGCGCCTTGAAGCTCGGGTCCTGCAGGAGCCGAGCGACCTCGACCCAGGCATGGAGCTGCTCCGCCGTGGGGTCGTCGGGGAGCGCTGGGGTCAGCTGCCGCATCCGAGCGCCGATTCCGCTCGGATCGTCGACGCTGCCGAAGCTGTCGGCGACGAAGTCGTCCACGAGCCGCTGACGTTCGCTCGCGGTGAGTCTGGCCAGTTCATCGAGCATTTTCGTCTCCTCGGTTGAAGCCCCGCCCGCGGCGATCAGCGAGAGAATCGCGCGTTGGAGCCGCAGCGCGCGGATCTCGGCGTCGAGTGCCCGGACGTGAAGGGCTGCCACGTCCGCCACGCTCTTCCTGTTTTCGAGCACCGCGCGGATGTCGCTCAACCCGAGGCCGAGCTTTCGCAGTGCCGCTACCAGTTCCACTCGGGCGATCGCGCGGGCATCATACAGACGGTGGCCGGCTGCAGTGCGCGTCGTGGCCGGCACCACACCGGAGTCGCACCAGAAGCGGATGGTGCGCACCGACACGCCGGTACGCCGCGCCAGCGCTCCGATCCCATGGAGGTCGCCGTTCTCGTTCATGGGTGAGGAGTATACGATCTCCAGTCACTGGAGATGCAAGCGAACGACGGGGTCAGGTCTTTAATTTCTAGCACACTCGACCGCGACCAGGTCACGGTCGAGTGTGCTAGAAATTAAAGACCTGACCCCCCAAATCAGAGCAATGGCCGAAGTCACCCTCGATCTCCGCGGCATCCCGAAGGCGCGAGCATACACCGAGCTCGAGTCGCACATCGACGCCGTACTCGACGGAATTCGCGACGAGATTGCCGAGATGGCAACCGTGAGCGCACTGATTCACCACGGCTTCGGACACCTCTGGACCGGATTCTACCGCGTCGTGGAGCCCGGGAGGCGACTGCTGGTGGGCCCGTACCAGGGTACGCTCGGCTGTCTGGAGATCGCGTTCGGGAGTGGCGTGTGTGGAACCGTGGCGGCCGAGGGGCGCTCGGTGGTGGTGCCAGACGTGAATGCCTTTCCCGGGCACATCACCTGCGATGCGCGCTCGCGCTCGGAGATAGTGGTGCCCGTGCGAGGTCAGAACGGCGAGTTGATAGCCGTGCTCGACATAGACTCGGAGGAGACGAACACCTTCGATGACGTGGACCGCGAAGCGTTGGAGCGGATAGTGCAGCGCTTCGCGCGGCGTTGAGCGCGCACCGCCGATTACGGCGAGCGCGCGCGGCCGCTATCTTCTCCCACTTTTCTCCCGCGCCATGGCAGAGATCAACGGCTACTCCGACCCCATCAACCACGCTCTCGCGTTCGCCGCGAAGCACCACGATCAGCAGGTGAGGCGCGGCACGCGGCTCCCGTACCTGACCGCGGCTCCCAACATCGCGATCATCCTCACGCGCTACGGCCAGGATGACGAGACGGTGGTTGCGGGAATTCTCCTCGACGTCGTCGAGGACTACGCGCGCGAGGGCGTGTCGCCCGAGACCTTCGATGACCGCGTGGGCGAGAAGTTCGGCAGCGAGATCCTGGAGAGTCTGCTGGGCGTCGTCGAGCGCCGCTACGACGACGACGGCGTGGAGATGTCGCAGGAGGAGCGTCGCGAGGATCTCCTGCGCCGCCTGATCGACTCCGACGAGCGTGGACGCTGGGTGAAAGCCGCCGAGCTTCTCCACGGTGCCGGCACCCTGGTGGCCAACCTCGCGCGCACCGAGTTCCCCGAGACCGCGTGGAGCCAGATTCCCGGCGGCCGCGCGGAAGGCACCGCGCGCTTCCGCCGCTTCTACGACCGCCTCACCGAGACCAACTTCCGCGCCCCCATCATGACCGAGCTGGGGCGAATGGTGGACGAGTTGGAGGCGAGTGCGGGGGGAGAGGAGAGGCAGAGGGCAGAAAGCAGGAAGCCGACGGGGTCAGGTCTTTAATTTCGAGGGGCTGAGCGAATGCTCAGCCCCTCGAAATTAAAGACCTGACCCCGTCGGCC
>JBIQMO010000166.1:0-8308 GCA_044463245.1 Gemmatimonas aurantiaca | reverse complement strand
CCCTGAACGGAGAAAGTCGAGTATGAAGCGCTCTGTGTTCGGCGTCGCTATGGCTATGGCGCTGGTGGCCACGGCCGCGAACGCCCAGTCCGTGGTGCCGGCAGCGAAGCCGGTGAGCTTCGGGATCGCCGGTGGTATGAGCATGCCGACGGGTGACTTCGGTGATAGGGCGAAGACCGGCTACAACGTCTCCGGTCTGCTTCAGTTCCAGCAGCCCACCTGGCCGATCGCGATTCGCGTAGAGGGTCAGTTCCAGAACTTCGATGGCAAGGATGCTTTTGAAGGTGCCAACGCCAAGTCGATCGGCGGACTCGCCAACGCCCTGTACTACTTCCCCTCGAAGAGCACCGTGAGGCCCTACGTCACTGGTGGACTCGGCTTCTTCCACCTCAAGACGGATGCCGGTGATCTCTGCGGCGAGGAGTCCGACGAGTGCTCGGGCAGCGACAACAAGTTCGGCTTCGACTTCGGCGCCGGGCTCGAGTTCCGGCTCAGCGGCATGAGCACCTTCGTCGAGGCCAACTGGCAGTCGGTCCAGACCGAGGTCGCCGCCACGAGGATGATCCCGATCCGCGTCGGCATCAAGTTCTGATCGGGCAGGGCGGCGCAAGTCGCTCGTCGCTGCCGAAAGGCCGCGCACCGTCCGAAGTACTATACTGCTACTGCCCCGCCGATCGGCGGGGCAGTAGTGCATCATGGCAGTACTTCGCGTGGATGCCTGCTTCTTGCAGATCCCAGCAGCCTGGACGCGCCCGCGACGGCGTTACTGTTTGCCGGAAGCACGCGTCGCTCGAAAGAGGATCATCATGGAAAGTTCAGGGGAGGTCGTGATGAAGAAGGGAATGTGGAGAAGTGCCATCGTGGGCGCGATGCTGATCACGCTTAGCGCGCCGCTCTCCGCGCAGATCGCGGTCACGAAACCGGTTCGCTTTGGAGTCGCCGGTGGTGCCACCGTACCGGTGAGCGACATGAGCGACGTCTCCAAGACCGGCTGGCACGCCGGCGCACTGCTCGATATCGGAGTTCCTCTCTTTCCGTGGGGCCTCCGGGTGGACGCGATGTGGAATCAGCTCGGAAAGAAGGACACGGAGTTCGGAACGGCGAAGACCCGGATCATCGACGGGACGATCAACGCCACCTACTCGTTCGGCGGGCTCTCGGTGACCAAGTTCTATCTCATCGGAGGGCTGGGGGTCTACAACGTGAAGCGAGAGTTAGAGAACTTCAGCCTCAATGTTCCCGATGCCCTGTCCCCGCTCGACATCTCCGCTCAGCAGGGACAGCGTCGCTCGCCGGATATCTCGAGGCAGATCGCACCCCCTACGCGTCAGGTCGGCGAGTTCGGCAATACCGAGAACACCCAGACCAAGTTCGGTCTGAACGCCGGAGCGGGACTCCGCTTCCAGCTCACCGGCTTCTCGACTTTCGTCGAGGCGCGCTGGCACACGATCTTCACGGAGGGAAAGAACGCGCAGGTTGTGCCGATCAGCGTGGGCATCACTTTCTGAGTACGACACGTCCTCTCCGACACGAAGCGAGCTCCATCGCAGCCCGCTTCCGCGCGGCTCCATTAGTACTCTCTAATGGAGCCGCGTCGCATCTCCTGCTTACGATCACGCGTCGGCCGGAGGCATATTAGACGAAGCACGTCACTTTCCACGAGCCTCGAGAGCATGCAGCGACTCAGCCGAACCATATCCCTACCGACCCCACTCGGCATCGTCCCGTTCTTCCTTGCTTGCGCGGCACCCGCCGGCGGCGCGCCGGCAGCGATCTCCACTACGCGAGCGGAGCAGCCGACCCTCGTCGAGCGCGCGATGCCGCCCGCCGACAGCGTTCCCACCCTCGTGGTGTTCATCACTATCGACCAGATGCGCGCGGACTACTTCGATCGGTTCGCGAGTCAGCTCTCCGGTGGCCTCGCACGCCTCGATCGCGGCGGCGCGCTCTTCACGAGCGCCTTTCAGGATCACGCCATCACCGAGACAGCGCCCGGCCACGCCACCACGCTCTCCGGTCGCTTCCCCCGTCATACGGGAATCGTCGTCAACAGCGCCGGCGTGCAGGATCCGCAGTCGCCCGTGATCGGCGCGCCGTCGCTCAACGCATCGCCCTTCCGCTTTCGCGGCGGAACTCTCATAGACTGGATCCGCGCCAAGGACCCGCGCAGCCGCGCGCTCTCCGTGTCGCGCAAGGATCGCGCGGCGATCCTCCCACTCGGCAGGGCACACCAGAGCGTCTACTGGTACGATCCCACCAGCGGCCGCTTCTCCACGAGCACCTACTACGCCGATACGCTCCCCGAATGGGTGCGAGCGTTCAACGCGCGCCGCCTCCCGCAGAGCTACGCCGGGAAGAGCTGGAGCACGCTCCTCGACTCCGGCTACGCCGAGCCGGATAGCCAGCCGGTCGAGAACCACGGACGTGACTACACCTTCCCGCACGTTCTCCCATCCGACACGGCGGAAGCGGTGCGCTCGCTCCCGGACTTCCCCTGGATGGATGACGTCACGCTGCAGATGGCGCTCAGCGGACTTCGAGCACTCGATCTCGGACGCGGGCCGCAGACCGATCTCCTCGCTGTATCTCTCTCCACTACCGACGCCGTGGGTCACCGCTACGGCAGCGATTCGCGCGAGCTGCACGATCAGATCCTGCGGCTCGACCGTACGCTCGGCGCCTTTCTCGACACTCTCTTCGCGATCCGCGACTCGTCGAAGATCGTGATCGCCCTCACCGGTGATCACGGCGTCGCGCCGACTCCCGAGGTGTACGCCGCGCGCACCGGAGCCACGGCGCGCCGCGTCCGCACGTCGAACGCGATCAAGCCATTCAGCGATGCCCTCTCCGCGCGCGGGATCGATCCGGACGCGTTCCGTTACTCGGAAGGGATGCTGATGGTGGACCGCCCCGTGCTCGAGCGCGCCGGTCTCGATCCCGATTCGCTGGTGGACGCCTTCGCGACCGAAGTGAAGAAGATTCCCGGCGTGCTTCGAGTCGACCGCTATCCGGACATCGTGGCCGACTCGCTCGATGATCCGATCGCCCGACGCTGGTTCCACCAGATCCCCCCCGACTTCCCCGTCGCCCTGGTCGTCACGCTCGACAAGTACAGCGTCGGCAGTGGCAATGCCACCGGCATCCACGGTTCTCCCTACGACTACGACGCGAACGTCCCGGTCCTCTTCTATGGTCCGCCATTCATTCCCGGCCGCTACACCCGCTTCGCCCGCGTCGCCGACCTGGCCCCCACCCTCGCCTGGGTCACCGCCACGAGGCCGACGGAGCGTTTGGATGGCGAGGTGCTCTGGGAGGCCGTGAAGAGAGAGCAGAAAGCGGAGAGCAGGAAGCAGCCGACGGGGTCAGGTCTTTAATTTCGAGCCGTAAGGGCTGCAGCCCTTACGGCTCGAAATTAAAGACCTGACCCCGTCGGTCCTGACCCCGCTTCCTGTTTTCTTTCTCTTCACCGCATGCCTCCTCTCTCCCACGCCTTCGACGAACTGCGCTTCGGGCCAGATCGCATCCTCGATCTGCACGAGTTGCGGCCGAGCGCGGCGCAGGCGGTGGTACGGACGGAGAGCTGGCTGAGGGAGAAGCAGGCGGGTGGGGCGAGAGAGGTGCTGGTCATCACCGGGCGCGGAAGGAGCAGCGAGGGCGGCGTGTCGGTGGTGAGGGAGGAGGTGCGCCGATTGCTGGCGAGGCTGCGCAGGGGAGGGGTCGTGAAGGAGACGATCCAGCACACGGAGGGATCGTTCATAGTGACGCTCGCGCCCCTCTCGGCACTGCGCGATGCGCCGCGGCGCAGACGCGACCCGGCGCCGCAACGGGCGAGCGACCCGGCCTCCCTGATGCAGCTCGCACCCGAGACTCGCCAGCTGCTGCGCAAGGTCTCGCTGCGCGCGCTCCAGGAGCTGGGCATCCGCGACCCGGGACCGTTCGTAGAGGGCGAGATGCTGGGTCAACTTTCGTGCGCTATCCGTTCGATACCAGACTGCGCCGATCGCGAGGAGCGACTGAGAGCCGCGCTCGCGCTCCTTCTCAGCGAGTACGACGAACGCTGAGCGCGCCATCACCTGTCGCGGACATGGGTGGGATGATAGACTTGCGAGTCCATCGTTCCACCGGAGTAGTCGTCGCAGCGGCACCCTCGGTAGCGACATCACGAGTCCGATATGGCAGAGTTGCGGCACAGCGCGTACGACGTACTCCTCGCGGAGCTCGACCAGGTGCTCAAGGAGTGGCGCTCCATCGTGGAACCGGAGCTCGGCTCGCACGTTTCACCAGCGCGGCTCCTCGATTCACTCCCCGAGATTCTTCCACGACTGCTCCATCTCGCGCGATCCGGCGCTCGGGAGATCGACGACCGGCTCAAGGCGCGCATCGCCGTCGATCATGGCTTTGCCCGGCGCGAGGACGTAGTTCCCGTCGAGCAGCTCTCCGAGGAGTGGGAAGCGGTGAAGCAGGCGTGCCAGCGGGTGCTTGCGCGGCACGGCTTCGTCGGCCCCCTCGCCGAGGAGGCAACCCGGCGCGTCGATACTCTCATAGACGATGCCATTGGCTACACTCTTCGCGGTTATTACCAGCGCGAGCTGGACACGCTGCGGGGCCGCGGTCTCGAGCGACGCGACACGCGCGAAGAAGACCGGCGGCAGGGCGGTGACCGCCGCGACCCGGGCAACGGGTCCGGCGGAGGCAACGCGGAAATCTGAGTTGCCACCTCGACTTCAAAGCGAACTTGTGATGACGACAACTCGACTCGTATCCATCCCGGCCATCACGGCACTCACGCTCCTCGCGGCGCTCCCGCTCCGTGCGCAGGACGCTGCACTGCCTGGTTACTCACGCGCGGCATCGGAGCAGCAGCGGGCGCTCGAGAGCCGCGTCATAGCGCGCCCCAGCGCGGACAGCGCACGCGCCTGGTCGCGCATCCTCTCGAGCGAAGTACACATATCGGGAACGCCGGCACAGGCGCGCACGCGCGACTTCGTGATCGATGCGATGAAGCGCTGGGGGCTCGAGACCGAGGTCCGCACCTACGATGTCTGGATGCCGCACACCACCAATGTTCAGGTGTGGCGAGTGGCGCCGGACACTCTCATGCTGCACCTGGCCGAGGGACCCATCGCCGAGGACTCCACCTCGTGGACGGCGAAGGAGGCGGTCATCGCCAACGGCTACAGCGGTACGGGGAGCGTCACCGCGCCCGTGGTCTACGTGAACTACGGGCTCATCGAGGACTACGCGCAGCTCGACTCGATGGGTGTCTCGGTAAAAGGGAAGATTGCCGTGGCGCGCTATGGCCGTTCGTACCGCGGCATCAAGGCGCGCGAGGCCGAGAAGCGAGGGGCGGTGGGGCTCGTCATCTACAGCGATCCGGCAGATGATGGCTTCGTGCGTGGCGACGTCTATCCCGAAGGGCCGATGCGCCCGGAGCGAGGAGTGCAGCGTGGAAGTATAATGAATGGCGACGGCGATCCGAGCACGCCCGGATACCCCAGTAAGCCGGGCGCGAAGCGGGTGCCGACGGCGGAGCTGGAGGTAGCGCGCATCCCGGTCGTTCCGATGTCGTACGGCAACGCCGCGGAGCTGCTGCGCGGGCTGCGCGGATCGGATGTACCACGCGAGTGGCAGGGTGGGCTGCCATTCCGCTATCACGCGGGCCCCGGTCCGGTGGTGGCGCACATGCACGTCGAGTCGGACACTGCGACGGCGGCAATCAAGCAGATATGGGACACCTTCGGAATCGTTCGTGGGAGCGAGTTCCCCGACCAGGTGGTGATCATCGGCGGCCATCGCGACGCGTGGGGACCGGGCGCCGCCGATAACGTGAGCGGCACGATCAGCGTCATGCAGGCCGCGCACGCGGTGGCCGATGCGGTGAAGGCCGGTCACCGTCCCAAGCGCACGATCATCTTTGCCACATGGGATGCGGAGGAATGGGGGCTGCTCGGATCCACGGAGTACGTGGAAGACGACTCGCTCCGCCTCCAGCGCGGCGGCATCGCGTACCTCAACCAGGATGTCGCGGCGCAGGGCCCGAACTTCGGCGGAGGCGGCTCGCCCTCGCTCCGCTCCATGCTCCGCGACATCGCGAAGGAAGTGAAGGACCCATCGGGGAAGGGATCCGTGTACCAGGTGTGGCGCGACCGCGCGGCGATCCCCGACACGGCGGAGCCGCGCATGGGTGATCCGGGTGGCGGAAGCGACTTCGCCGGCTTCTACAACCATCTGGGCGTGCCGATCGCCGATTGGGGCTTCGGCGGCTCGGGGGGCGTGTACCACTCGTTCTATGACGACTATCACTGGATGTCGAAGTTCGGCGATCCGACGTTCGCCTATCACGCGACATCCGCGAAGATCGGTGCGGCGATGATGCTGCGACTCGCTAACGCCGACATCCTTCCGTACGACTACGTGGAGTATGCTCGCACGATGAAGGGCTACGTGCCGAGGGTCACGAAGGCGATCGGCGAGAAGGGGTGGAGCACTAGCGCTTCGGCGCTGGCGAATGCGATCGACCAGATGGAGAACGCCGCGATCGAATTCAGCTCGACGCGCGATGCGGTGCTCGCTCGCGGCGCGCCGTCGAAGAGCGTACGCGGCAATACCAACGCGGCGCTCCTCCGCGTGGAGCGTGCACTCACGCGTCCGGAGGGGCTGCGAACGCGTCCCTGGTTCCGGAACCTCATCTACGCGGCCGACGAGAACAACGGCTATGCGAACATGGTCTTCCCGTCGGTGAACGAGGCGATCCGCTCGGGCGATCGCGCGCTCGCCGAGCGTGAGATCGCCGACCTGGCCTCGCGCTTCCAGGCGGCCGCCAGCGCGATCCGGGACGCGACCAGCGCGCTCGGCGGGCCGGTCACGGTGGGCGGCGGCAGCGCCGCCGGCAAGGATGCCGCTACCACGAGGAACCGTCCTCCCAAGGGTGGGGTGACCGATACCAACTACCGCCCGCCGAGCGACTCGCTCCGGGCGAGACCAGTTCGTCCGGATACATCTCGTACGATGTGAAACGAAGGCCGCGCTGATCGTCAGCGCGGCCTTCGTGCATCGCTCTTCAGCGGCCGTCGGCTCAGATATCGCCCGCGACGGCGCCGATCTCGGGGTCGTCGAGCCCCGGGCGTGGGCGGGCGGGGGGCGGCGGAAGCACGCGAGGGAGCTCGCTGGAGAGCGGGATGACTACGGGTCGGGAACTACGCCTCGTCCGCCTCGCTCCATCGGCCGTGGTGCCGATGGAGTCGCCGGCCCTGCCGCGGTCGTTCGCTGGTGGCGCGGCGGAGCCCTTCGCGCGTCGCGCGCGCGCGGCGTACGCGCGCGGTACGATTGCACCATCGTCGCGCGCGATGTTGGGTGCGAGGCCGGCGCTACGACGAATGAAGACCGTCCTGCGGCGTGCCGTGACCGGTGCGGACTCGCCAGCGCTCGAAGATTGCCGCTCCGTCGATTCGTGCGTCTCCGGTCCGGCGGGCTGCGGGCCGCTTCGCACCTCGGACTCCCCGGTGTCCACTGCGCCGTAGCGCGGCGAGCCCGCCGGCTCCGCGCTCGAAGGGAGCACGGTGTCCACGTGGATCGATGGGTCGAGCACCGGCGCGTTGGCGCGCGGCGGCTCGAGCGCCGTCAATCTCGTCCGAGCCGCGGATGGTGCGCCGAGGGACAGAGCGCCGCTGCACGCGCAGCCCATCCGCGGCGCCAGATCTATCAGCTCGCGCTCGCGGGAGACGAGTCGTTGGGCGATCTCCAGCGCGATCTCTTCATCGTCGCAGTTCAACTCGGTGAGCGTCCGTTCGGCGTCGACCTCGTGAAGTCGCGCCGCGTCGGGTGCTCCACCGGGGATCGAGTCGTAACGACGTCGGTCCGGAGGTAGTACGGATTCGAAGTATTCCGGCTGTGCGGCCGGTACTATCCCGCGCTCCTCGAAAGCGCGGAAGAGCTCCGCCGCCGAGATGCGTGCGTCGATGGCGGGGTCCACCGCGCCCGGGCAGCTCCCCGCATAGGTTATGCGCAACGGCCGCTCGCCGTAGAGCGCGCGGAGATAACGCGCTGCGGCTACCGGCGGTGGCACGACGTTCATCATGAACGGCGCGAGCTCCTCGCCCGAGCGCGTGAGGCGATCCGAAACCAGCGGGCAGCTGCAAAGTATCACGGGCCCGTCGCCGAATTCGTGGAGTCGTTCGAGGCAGCTGCCGGCTACCACTTCATCGCCCCAGCTCGCCGGGAAGGCCACGTCGTAGCCCAACGCACGGCAGGCGTGCGCCAGCTGCACGGGTGTCGCTGGGAGAGCCGCGAGCACCACATCGGCACCCAG
>JBIQMO010000165.1:0-8400 GCA_044463245.1 Gemmatimonas aurantiaca | reverse complement strand
CCCCAGGTGACTTTGAAGACGCCGCCTTTCCCCTTCACCTTCCCCATGTACTGCTCGCGCGAGACGTCCGCCACGTCCTCGCCGAACACGATCATCCGCTCGTTGCGCCGCATCTCATCCTTCATGCAGACGTTGAGCAGGTCGACCATCGTGGTAGGCTCGCCGCTGAACTGAGGATCGTCCTCGGTGTCGAACTGCTCGCCCGTGGGATCCACATCGGGGGAGTAGACGCCGAAGTACACGGAGCTCGCATCCGGCTGGGGCTCCTCGAGCGCCACTTCCACCGCGGCGTCGATCGCGGCATCCGCCTCCTCCCTGATGCGCTCTATCTCCGCTTCGGTAGCGTGCCCCTCGGCGATGAGCCACGCGGTGAAGGTCGTGATCGGGTCGCGGGCCGCATCCGCCTCGCGCTCCTCCGGCGGGCGATACATCACTTCGTCGTCGGAGAGCGAGTGCGAGTAGGGACGGATCACGTGAGCGTGCACGAGTGCTGGCCCCTTCCGCTTGCGCGCGTACTCCACCGCCTTCGCCATCGCGGCGTGGCTCGCTATGAAGTCGCAGCCATCCACCTCCTGGATCATGAGGCCCGGGAAGCCGCGCACGAGCTTCGAGATGCTTCCGCCGGCGGTGTTCACCTCCACCGGGACGGAGATCGCGTAGCCGTTGTCCTCCACCAGGTAGACCACGGGAAGCTGCAGATTGCTCGCTGTGTTCAGCGATTCCCAGAACTCGCCTTCGCTCGTGGTGCCGTCACCGGTGGAGACGTAAACGACTTCGTCCCTGTGGAAACCCTCCGCGATTCCGACGAGCTTCGCTCTCAGCGTCGCTTCCGCGCATCCAACGGACTGGAGGAACTGCGTCCCGGTTGGCGAAGATGATGAAACGATGTTGAGCTTCTTCGAGCCCCAGTGGCTGGGCATCTGCCGCCCGCCCGAAGCGGGATCTGCCGCCGCACCCACCGCCTCGAACAGCATCTCGGCCGGTGTCACGCCCAGCTGGAGGCAGAGCGCGCGGTCGCGGTAGTACGGGAAGAACCAGTCGTAGCTGGCGCGCAGCGTGAGCGCGGCCGCCGTCAGGACGCCTTCGTGGCCCGCGCCAGAGATCTGGAAGAAGATCTTGTTCTGTCGCTTGAGCTGGATCTCCTTGTCGTCCAGCCGGCGCGACATGTACATGGTCCGGAATGCTGCAAGGAGCTGCTCGCCATTGAGGCTCGTGGTGCTCCCGCGTTCGGCACGCGTCTGAGTAGCCATGTGAAAAAAGCAGAGTGAGTTGAGTGGCTCGCTTACAGTTCAGAATATACCACCTGCTCGCGGGGCCCGGCCAGCACACGAGAGCGCCGCGACGCTCAGCCGCGCTCTGGCACTCGGCCTGCGTATAAGGCGGGTCCATTCCTCAATGGAGAGAAGATGACCACGCCTGCTACGGGCCATTGCATTTTCTGCGACATCATTCATGGCGCCGCAGAGGTGTCGATGTGCTACGAGGACAGCGACGCACTGGCCTTCATGGACATCCAACCGGTGAATGCTGGCCACACTCTCGTTGTACCGCGCCAACACTTCGAGTCATTCGATGATCTCCCACACGACCTGGGGATGCATCTCTTCGAGGTGGCGATGCGCCTGGGGCCGGTGGTCCGGCGCGTTTCGGCGGCGGAAGGTATGAACCTGGTCGTGTCGAGCGGGAGAGCCGCGGGCCAGGATGTCTATCACTTCCACATCCATCTGATCCCGCGCCGTGCCGGCGATGGCTTCGCCGTGGACCTCCCCTTCTCGGGTTCCTCGATGCCCGACCGCACCCAGCTCGATGCGACGGCTGCCCGCATCATCTCCACCCAGCGCGATCCCATGGCGAAGGGAGCGCGCGTGAAGGTGGCGTGAGAAAGCAGGGTTCAGGAGGCAGGGTTCAGGGTTCAGGTACTGCCTCGGGGGAGAGATCTCGATCGCTGGGTAGTCCCTGAACCCTGAACCCTGCCTCCTGAACCCTGTCTTAATTCGCTCTCACCGCCCTCACGGCCTCGGCCAGCTCATGGGCGGTGTGGCTCAGCTGGGTGGCGGCGTCGTTGAGGGCTTCGATGGCGGCTTCCTGCTGGGTGCTCGCGCCCGCCACGACGGCGGTCTCGCCGGCGGCGTGCTCGGCATCGTGACGGGCTCCGGCGAGAGCGAGCGCCATCACGCCCGAGTGCTCGGCGCTCGCGCGTGATGCGTCGGCGATTCGGATGCCCGCGGCTGCCACTGCTTCCGACGCGGCCACGATGCGGTCCAGCTCATCGACCCAGTTGCCGCTCTCCTCGGCCACTTCCAGCACGTCGCAGCGCGTGCGCTCCATGAGATCGATGGCACGCTCGAGTGTCGCATGGATGTCGCGAATCGCGCGGTCCATCCCCTCGGCCTCCTCGGAACTGCGGTCGGCGAGGTCGCGGATCTCCTGCGCGACAACTGCAAAGCCGCGGCCGTGTACGCCCGCGCGCGCGGCTTCGACGGCTGCGTTGAGCGCGAGCAGCCCGGTCTGGTCGGCGAGCGATGTGATCGTCTCGCCGAATGCGCGTACCGCGTTCGAGACATCGCGGAGTCGCGCGGCCTGCTCGGAACCGGCGCGCGCGGTGTCGGCTGCCGCCGTGAGCCGGCGCGCGGCGAGTGCTGTGGCGCTGCGCACCGCGCGCGCATCCTCGAGCATCTCCTCGCCGCTCGCGCGCGTCCCGCCCCCTTCGGTAGCGGTCTGATCGGCGCTGTCGCGCGCGGTCGTCGCCTGCTGCGCGCCATCGGCCAGCGTTTCCGACAGGTCGCGAACGGTGCTCGAGAGGCGCCGTGCGGTTTCCGCGCTCTCCTGCGACGCGGCGCGCAGCTGCTGCGTGGTGGCCGTGATGGATTCCACGTGCTGCGCCACCAGCTCCGATGCATTGAGCACCGGACGGATCAGCGAATCGAGCGACAGCGAGAGTGCGAGCTGCGGAGCCACGGCGTCGAGCAGAGCGGCGTCGTATTCGCGATACATGTCGGTGCGAGTGTGCCTGATCGTCCAGAGTCCGACGAGGCGGTTGCCCTGCTTGAGCGGGATCACGATCTCCGATCCGATCCCGCGAGTCGCGCTCGGCAACGCCCGCGTCCCACGCTTCGTGACCACCGGTTCCGAGCGCTGGATCGCCAGAGCGGGGAGTCCTTCCGTAGCCGCGAAGCGCTCGCCGGTGGCGATCGCGGGGGACGTGTCATCTACCACTACCAGCTCATCGCGCTCCCGGTCGTAGCGCGCGATCTGCATCTCCTCCCATGGTACGATCGATCTGGTGATGCGCTGGATGTCGTCCAGCGCCCGGTGCAGCTCCGGCCGCGCGGTGAGTGCGCGTGTGAGCCGCTGCACGAGCTGCAGCCCTTCGCCTATCGCGGCGCGTTTGACGAGCCAGTGCGCGAGTACGGTGATCCCCACCAGCACGCCGGTGCCCGCGATGTACGCCGCATCGAGGTCGTGCGCATACGCGATTCGCAGCGCCATCAGCGCCAGCAGGGTCGCGAGGACGGCAACCGTGCTCTCCCACCGCGCCGTGAGGCGCGCATCCACCCACGCTATCGCGGGCGACAGAAGGAGCTGGATATAGAACGTGGTGTTGACGATCGCCAGGAAAAGGACGATGAAGATCGCCAGCCGCCAGAGATTCGAGCTCTGGAAGGCGAGCACCCCGGGCATTCCGCGCAGGACGGTGAAGTAGACGATCCCCGAGAGGCAGGAGCTGGTGGCGAAGTGCCCCGCGTTTCCCACCGCGTTTCTGAGCGGGAGGCGCCTCACGAAGATGTCGCCCGCCATGAGCCCTATAGCTCCTACCAGCGCGCCACCGGCCCAGCCGAGTGCGAGGACGGCGGCGATGGCCCCTCCCACCGCGAAGCTCGCGAAGCCCTTTCCGGGGAGCGGGATGCCGAAGGCGCGAGTAGCCGCGACGACTGTGACGATGAGAAGCGCGCCCAGCACGGGGACGGGGCGCGTGTACTGGTGCAGCGCCAGCCCGACGGGGACGCTGAACGCCGCGAAGGCGACGACGGATTTACGGATGGTCTCGTCGGTGATCCGGCGACGCTCGGTGGTCATGTACTCCGGAGCCGGCTGGAAGTCCCGCTACGCGGAACGGAAAGCGCTGTTGGCGGATTGACGTGCAATCGTGGGACGCGTCATCGCGCCGCTGGGTCACGCGCCCGGGCGGCTCCGCATCAGTAGTCCACCGGACGAAGATAACTGTCGCCGATGGCGGTAGCGCTCAACATGGCCACGGTCGGTGTCCGGCGCTTCCAGTGTGTCCCCTCGAGCCGTCGCCGCACGATGGCGATGTCCGCGGTGGTGAAGCCACGCTCCGTGAGCTGCTCCACGCTGTAACCCGAGAGGAGCCAGTGGAGGATGACATCCGCGCTCTCGTAGCTGACGCCCAGGTCGCCCTCGTCGGTCTGTCCGCGCACCAGGTCCGCGGTGGGCGGCTTCTGGATGATCTCCATCGGCACTCCCAGGTGCCAGGCGAGCTCGCGCACCTGCGTCTTGTAAAGATCGCCGAGCGGGTTCACGGGGGGCGCATCGTCCGCGTGCCATGTGAAGTAGCCGAGCAGCCGCTCGGTCTTGTTCCCGGTTCCGAGCGGAAGAGCCGCGTAGCGCGCGGAGAGATCGAAGGTGGTGATCATCCGCATCCGCGCCATGACGTTCCCGCGACGCGTGGCATCGGCATCGGGCTCGTTGGCGAGATACGCGTCCACGGCCGGTGTGATGTCTATCGTGCGCGACTCGATCCCGAGCGCATCTATGACGAGCTGCCCGTGCTCGAGACTCTGCGTTCCGAGATCTCCGTACGGGAGGCGGACGCCGATCACGTTCGAAGGTCCGAGAGCGCGGGCGGCGAGAAATGCTGTTACAGCGGAGTCGAGTCCGCCGGAGATGGCTACGATCCCCTTACTGTAACCGCGCTGCGCCAGCTCGCTGCGCAGAAACTCCTGCAGCCACTCCTCCACCAGTGGAGCATCGATTGCCAGTGGCGGAGGCCCGCCCTGCTCGATCCCGCTCACCCGTACGAGCTCGAACCAGTTGTCCGACGTTGGCCGCGCGCATTTCCCGGCCGGCGAAGCGTGACGTTCGGGATATTCCGACCTGGCCGCATCGTACGACAGCTCGGTCGCTACCCCATCGCGAATCTGCTCGAGCGAATCGAGCAGTGGCGGGAGCGCGACGCGCAGATCCGCGAGGAGCGGAGCGTCCGCGCGAGCCGTGGTCAGATCGTCCAGGTCCAGCGGGAGCGAGAGCACCGCCTCCTTCCAGAGCGGGCCGCGGAGTCGGACGTCGCCGCGCGGATCGACCACCATGGATGCCCCCGGAAAGAAGCGCCCCGCCTCGCTCACTGCGAGGTTGGAGAGCGAAACGAAGACCCCGTAAGTGCTCGCGATCTCACGAACGAGCCGCTCCCAGCGGGCCACGCTGGCGGGCCCCGACGCGCCCTCGTCCCGCGGCCAGACGCCGCGCGCCGGCGCAGCCGCGGATACGAAGACGATCTGCGCACCATCGAGCGCGAGAAGCGTACTGGTCAGCGGATGCCAGGCATCCTCGCACACCAGCACGCCGCAGCGCCCCCATGGGGTATCGAAGGCACGGACGCTCTGGCCGCGCTCCACGAAGCGCTCCTCGTCGAAAAGGCCGTAGGTGGGGAGAAAGTTCTTGCGGTGCACCTGGCGAATTATCGGCTCGTCCCCGCCGATTCGGACGCACATCGCGCTGTTGTAGAGGTTGTGCCTCCAGAGCTCGTAGAAGCCCAGTACCAGCTCCACCCCGGGCGCGTCGGGCATCGCGGCCAGGTAGCTGGCGTGCAGGTCGCGCGCGAGCGTTCCGGCGGTGACCGCGAGCTCGCGCACGCCGCCCTCGAGGAAGTAGCCGGTGGGTGTCGCCTCTGGGAGGTGGACCAGCTGAGGTGGCGAGGGGAGCACCGCCAGCCGGGCGAGCATGTCGCCGACCCTGCGAAGGTTCGCGGTGTATTCGCCCTTGATCGGTGCGAACTGCGCGGTGGCCAACTGGATAATGGGAGGCATGCAGGAAAGTTGGCTCGCGAGCGATATGGGAGCAACGTCACGGTCGGTAGATCGAACGGCCGTTAGCTTTGGGAGTCGACTGGCTTCCAGGGCTCGCGCGAACGGCGTCGGGCCCTCGAGGCGTTACCGGTGCCGGCCGCTCCACGTCCGGCAAGAAAGAAATGGACAACATGAACAATATGGATGGATCGGGATCCGGTCGCCCGCACGCGCGGCGGTCGGCGGCCACCGCGCGGCCCCGGGGGCGCGGCTCGTGCTGGCTCGCCGGTGGGAGCGCACCCGTGCGCTGCGCGTCGCGCGCGCTCGCCGTGGCCGCCCTGATCTCCGTTCCATCGTTGGGTACGCTCCCCGCGCAGGGGCGCGGGGGGAGCGGGGGGAGCGCGGTCTGGCAGATCGTCCAGCCCCCGCAGTCATCGCTCGTCTACTCGGCGGACGGCTCGCTCATCGGGGAGATCGGTAAGCAATGGCGCACGAGCGTGGCATTGCGCTCGCTGCCGAGGTACGTGGGCCAGGCGTTCGTGGCGGTGGAGGACCAGCGCTTCTACGAGCACGATGGCGTGGATGTCATCGGAGTAGCGGCCGCCATCAAGGACGCACTCGGTGGGCACGCGCGCGGCGCGAGCACCATCACACAGCAGCTCGTTGGAAACATGCACCCCGATGAGATAGACCGGAGCGAGACCGGGATCTCGGGGATCCCGCGGAAGCTCCGTGAGCAGGCCGCGGCTCGCGAGATGGAGAAGCACTACACCAAGGCGCAGATCCTCGAGGCCTACCTCAATCAGATCGACTTCGGTCACGGCTGGTCGGGGGTCGACGCTGCCTCCCGCCACTACTTCGGCAAGCCGGCCACCGAGCTCACGCTCGCCGAGGCGGCCACGCTCGCGGCGCTCCCCAAGGGGCCCGCCATCTGGGATCCGATTCGACACCCCGATCGCGCGAAGTCGCGTCGGAACTTGGTGCTCTCGTTGATGGCCCAGCAGGGGTACATCACGAAGAAGCGGGCAGCCGCGGCGTCGCGCGAGCCGGTCAGGACCGCGCCCGCCATGGGGATGCCGGCAGCCGCGCCGTACTTCGTGGACGTGGTGAAGCGCCAGGCCGAGGCAGCGGGGATCCCGGTGGGGAATGGTGGCTATCGCATCATCACGACCATCAACTCCGCGCTCCAGATTGCCGCGCAGGACGCGCTGGTGGCCGGACTCCAGCGGGTGGAGGCGCGCCCGGACTATCGCCATCCCACCTACGCCAACCACCCCAAGGGGAGCACCAACTACCTGCAGGGGATGGTGGTCGCCGTCGACCCGGCCACGGGGAACGTCCTGGCGATGGTGGGCGGGCGGAACTATGTGCAGTCGCCCTTCAATCGCGCCGTGAACGCGGTGCGCCAGCCGGGGTCCGCCTTCAAGCCGTTCGTCTATGCGGAAGCGCTGCGCGACAGCCTTCCCGCCAACGAGATCGTGGGGGACACAGCGCTCGCGATCCTCATGGACAACGGCGCGATTTACCGTCCGCAGGATGACGACGGCCGCTTCCTCGGACCGATGACCATGCGCGAGGCGCTCGTGAGGTCGCGGAACTCGGTGGCGGTGCAGCTGGGGATGCGCTCCGGGATGGATTCGGTGGCGCTGCTCGCGCACCGGCTCGGGATCTCCACACCGATCGCGCCCTACCCCTCGAGCGCCATCGGCGCGAGCGCGGTGAGCCCGCTCGACCTCGTCTCGGCGTACACCGTCTTCGACAACCTCGGCGCCGTGGTCGCGCCGCGCTTCATAGAGCGCATAGAAGACCGCTCCGGCCGGACGGTGTGGACCGCGCCCGCCAGCGCGCCGCGTTTCGCGCTCGACCCGCGCATCGCCTTCATCGTGCGCGACATGCTGCGCGATGTCGTCACGCGCGGCACCGCCACGAGCGTCCGACGCTACGTCCCCGAGCGCATCCCCGTGGCCGGAAAGACCGGCACCACCAACGACAACACCGACGCCTGGTTCGTGGGGATGACGCCGGAAGTAGTGGCGGGCGTCTGGGTCGGCTTCGACAAGCCGCAGTCGATCGCCGCGCACGGCGCCGCCGGCGGCGCGCTCGCCGCCCCGATCTGGGGTCAGATGATCGCCCGGTACTACCAGGGTCGCGATGCCGGCTCCTGGGACAACCCTCCCGCCGGCCTCGTGGCGGCGCAGCTCGACCGCGACACCGGCCAGCTCGCCACCCCCTCTACGCTACCCGACCGACGTTACACCGAGTACTTCCTCGACGGCACCCAGCCCCAGGACCCGTGGTCGATCTGGATGTGGGGTCCGTTCGGGGGGTAAACGGCGGGGTCAGGTCTTTAATTTCGAGCGGGCTGGGCGAATGCCCA
>JBIQMO010000164.1:0-8406 GCA_044463245.1 Gemmatimonas aurantiaca | reverse complement strand
CCTCCTGAACCCCGTCTTTCACCGCGCCGCCACCGCCGGCACCGCCATCACCTCGGCGACGATCGCGGCCTGCTGCTCCGCGTGCGCCGACGCGTAACCCTCGGCGGGGCTGGCGCGCTCCGGCCTACCAACGTAGCGGATAGGTACCGTGTTCCCGACCGCGGCCCGCAGGCGCGGGGCTACGAAGCTCCAGGCACCGGCGTTCTTCGGCTCCTCCTGTGCCCACACGACCTCCTCCACACCTGGATAGCGCTCCAGGACCGCGGAAATCGCCTCGTGCGGCCAGGGGTAGAGCTCCTCCACGCGAACGATCGCGAGCTGCGGCGGACGCTCGGCGCCGACCAGATCGTAATAGATCTTCCCCGTGCAGAACACCAGCCGCCGAACCTGGTCGGGGACCACCGTGTTCGACGGGTCGTCGATCACCGACTGGAAAGCACCGCTCGAGAGCTCGGCCAGGTGCGACGCCGCCTCGGCGAGACGGAGTAGACTCTTCGGCTGCATGAGCACCAGCGGGCGACGCTCGGTGAGCAGCGCCTGCCGGCGGATAATGTGGAAGTACTGCGCTGGCGTCGTGGGATAAGCCACGCGCAGGTTGTGCTCGGCGCAGAGCTGCAGATAGCGCTCGAGCCGCGCGCTGGAGTGCTCGGGCCCCTGTCCCTCGTAGCCGTGCGGAAGGAGGAGAACTACACCCGAGTTCTGCCCCCACTTCGCACGATCCGACGCGATGAACTGATCGATGATCGGCTGCGCGACGTTGGCGAAGTCGCCGAACTGCGCTTCCCACAGCACGAGCGTGTCGGCGGCCGCCACGCTATAGCCGTACTCGAAGCCGAGCACTGCCGTCTCGGAGAGCGGCGAGTTGTAGATCTCGAAGGCGCCGGTCGCACCGGGAAGGTGCTGCAGCGGTGTGAACGTCTCACCGCTCTCGTGATCGTGCAGCACCGCCTGCCTGTGCGAGAAGGTACCGCGCTCCGCGTCCTGGCCGCTGATCCGTACGGACTTGCCGTCGTTCAGGAGCGAAGCCCATGCGAGCGCCTCGGCGTGTCCCCAGTCGATCCCTCCGCCCTCGCCCATCGCGGTGCGGCGACGCTCGAGCTGGCGCGCCAGCTTCGGGAGCGGCCTGAAGCTCTCCGGCCAATCCAGGAGTCGCTCGTTGAGCGCCATGAGGTCATCGGCGGGCACCGCGGTGTCCACGCCCAGTTGCCCGCTGGGACCGCGCTGGTTACCGGGGAGGTGCGGCGGCGCGTCGGCCGTGCCGGCCTTGACGGCCGAGTAGATCCGGTCGAACTCCGCCTGCACCTCGGCGTCGATCGCCTTCACCACTTCGTCGGTGACGAGTCCCTCCCGGACGAGGCGCTGCCCCCAGACTTCGCGCGGCGACGGGTGCTGCTTGATCGCGGCGTAGAGGAGCGGCTGCGTGTACACCGGCTCGTCCGTTTCGTTGTGTCCATGACGACGGTAGCCGACGAGATCCACGAGGAAGTCCTTCCCGAATCTCTCACGGTAGGCCAGAGCCAGGCGCACCGCAACGATGCACGCCTCGGCGTCATCGCCGTTGACGTGCACGATCGGGATCTCGAAGCCCTTCGCGAGGTCGCTCGCGTAGTACGTGGAGCGTCCGTCGCGCGGGTCGGTGGTGAAGCCCACCTGGTTGTTCGAGATGATGTGCAGCGTACCGCCCGTGGTGAAGCCGGCGAGGTGCGAGAGGTTGAGGTTCTCCGCCACCACGCCCTCACCCGGGAACGACGCATCGCCGTGCACGAGAATCGGGAGCGTGCTGCGCGCGTCGCGCTCACCCGGCGCTCCCGGCACGCGCTGCAGTGCGCGCGCTACTCCTTCCACCACGGGATCGACGAACTCGAGGTGGCTCGGGTTCGGCGCGAGCATCACGTTCACAGAGGCTTCTTCCGCGCCGTTGTTCCCCGCCTGACCAGGCTTCACCGTGCGGCGCGTGCGAGCACCCAGGTGGTACTTCACATCGCCCGTGTCGCTCGCGGCATCGCCCGTGGCGTGCCGCCCCGCGAACTCCTCGAATATCGTCGCGGCCGGCTTGTCGAGCACATGCGCGAGCACGTTGATGCGGCCGCGATGTGCCATTCCGATCACCACGTCGCGCGCGCCATTGCGAGCCGCGCCGTCGACGGCGGCGTCGATCATCGGCACCAGCGCATCGGTCCCCTCGATCGAGAAGCGCTTGTACCCCTGATAGGCGCGACCGAGGAATCGCTCCAGACCATCCACCTGAGTGAGCCGGCGGAGGACCGCCTTCTTCTCCTCGGGAGTGATCTCTCGATTCAGTCCGCCACGCTCGATCTGATCGCGGAACCACTCGCGCTCGTCCTCTTCCTCGATGTGCTCGAACTCGATGCCGAGTCGGGAAGAGTAGAGCTCGCGGAGACGCGCGACGGCGTCGGCGGCGGTAGGCATGTCATCGAAGCCCAGCGCGGCTCCCGGGATCGTGGCGAGATCCGCCTCGCTGATCCCGTGGAACTCCGGCTTCAGCTCCGCGGCACCGAGCGGCGGCGAGCCAAGTGGATCGAGCTGGACGTCCAGGTGCCCGTACTGCCGGACCGCCTGAACCAGCCCCGCCGCGCCCGCGACCTTGCGGAGGTAAGCGGTATCTACAGTAGCGAGTGCCACGCCCGAGGCAGCGGCACCGGGGGCAGCCAGGCCGGCCGGCGCCGCTCCCGAGAGCCGGCGGCCGAGCTGGAAATACTGTCGCCACGACTCGTCCACCGAGAACGGGTCGCGGAGGAACGACTCGTACATCTCCTCGATGTACGCGTCGTTGAATGCACTGGTGATGGGGAGTTCACTCATGCCGCGTAATCTAATGGAGGTGGGAGGGGGAGAGCAGAGAGCAAAGCAGACAGCAGACAGCAGTGCCGACGGGGTCAGGTCTTGAATTTCGAGTACGACGGGCGGCCGCCCGTCGTACTCGAAATTCAAGACCTGACCCCGTCGGCCTGTTCCGCCCCGCATCCGATCGATGCGCGGCGCATCCGAACGGCGATGGAGGGCATGGCAACGAGTGTTACGGTGTCCGGGACAAGGTGACGAGGGGGCGACAAGAGGTGGATCAGAGGGGGCGCCGCCGTCAGGCGGGGTTTACCTCGCGGAATTCCAATCGTCTTCGAACGACACCGGGACAGGTGCTTCCGGTGGTCGGTGGGAGCTGGCTTCGCCGCGGGGTTGGGTACCGGGCGGACGCCGGGCAAGGAGAAGCGGCGCGAGGGATGGCGGAGCATTGCAATCCACCATGCAGGTTGCAAATCGCCATGCAACCGACGGTGAGCCCGGCGACGGGCCTCGCGGCAAAGTGGTCCAAATCAAGGAGTTACGGAAACGGTCCAGTCTGGCACCCACCATGCTTTAGCACCCGTCCAGAGTTACACAGTCGCCTCCCAGTGGCTGGCAGCACTCCACCTCGCGAGCACGATGCCCGCGAATCACGATCCAGGAGGATCAACACTCATGCTTCACACTGCGAAGAAGGGCTTCACGCTGATCGAGCTTCTGATCGTCGTGGTCATCATCGGCATTCTCGCCGCTATCGCGATCCCGAAGTTCTCGAGCACCAAGGACAAGGCGAAGCTGGCCTCGGTCAAGACAGACATCAGGAACTTCATGACGGCACAGGAGGCGTACTTCTCCGATCACGGGAGCTACACCGCCACGCTCACCGACATCACCGGGGGAACGAACCCACTCATGACCCTTTCCCAGGGCAATACTGCGACCCTCGCTTCGGAGGGCACCGGTGGGTACCGCGTGACGATCACGAACAGTACGATTTCGACTGATCCGAAGGATTGCTCGGTAACGAACAACACCGGCGTCGCTACCGACGGCGTGATCACGTGCCCCGCGGGCACGGCGCCGGCAGCTCCGTAAGGGTAAGTCCAGTTTCACCCGGACGTGCTGGCGTTTTAGAAGGGAAAGGGGCAGTCGGTTAACCGGCTGCCCCTCTTCGCATCCTCGAATGCCAACCGCTGGAACACCGCCGGGACTCTTCACCCCCCATGTCGCGACAACAGCACCAGCCTCACCCTCTCCGCCAGCCGATCCTTAGGCGTGTGTAGTATCGCGACGAGGTTTCCCGAGATGATGTACTTCGGATCGTAGATGCTCGGCAGCCCTTTGCGCGTCGTATCCAGCCCCGCCGCGTCCCGCTCGCGTGCCGCGTCATCGGGGTAGACGTAGATCTCGAGCTGCCCCCCGCTCACCCCCAGTTCCTCGCCCTCCAGCTTCAACGCGGCGTTGTGCACCTTCTTCCCCGAGTCGGTCACGACGAGCCCCGCCTCCTCGAGCCGCCGTACCACCTCGGCCTTGTTCCACACATCGCGTGTGATGGCCGCTTTCTCCGCCGTGACGGCGCCCGGCGATGCAGCGCCAGCATCCGCGCCACCACCGGCCGCAGCGCGCGAACCGGGATGCGCCGCACTCCCTTCCTTGCCGCCGCATGCGGCGACCGAAGCCGCGAGAGCCGCGAGAGCGAACAGTTCGAGCGATCGTCCCATTACCCGCCACACACCTCCATCGGTCACTCGCGTTTCATCCGCTCCGGCTCGTCGATCTGCGGCCACCGAAAGGCGCTGTCGGGAACGCGGACGCCGTGCACCCGCTCACCGCCGGCGCCGCGCGAGCACGCGGCTTTCACCATCCGCACCGCCGCTTCGTCGTCGACGAGCGGCAGGTAGAGGAAGCCCGCGATCCCGTTGGCATCCACGAAGTGCGCCTCCTCGGGACGACGCGTTAGACTGACGGCGATGATGGGAACTTCGCAGAGTATCGGGTCGCGCTCCCAGTCGGCCAGCGGAGCGGCCACGAGGAGGTCGTAATCGCAGATGACTACATCGGGGAAAGACGAGCGGGCGACGGTCATCCCTTCCTGAAAACCGACTACCGGCTGGCACTCCACACCGGTGTCGTTGAAGATCGAGCAGACGTGATCGCTGAGGATGCGATGTCGAGAAATGCAAACAGCTCGCATAGGTCTCGCCGGTAGACAGTCAACATCGGGCGCCCGCCCTGAAGCACGGGACGCAGC
The DNA here is from genome assembly GCA_044463245.1 of Gemmatimonas aurantiaca. Lineage (GTDB taxonomy): Bacteria > Gemmatimonadota > Gemmatimonadetes > Gemmatimonadales > Gemmatimonadaceae > JADGGM01. The sequence continues at coordinate 3,353 of JBIQMO010000164.1, read as the reverse complement.
GAGGGACGCGGAATATACCCCACCGCCACGCCGCGCTCCATAGTGCGACGTGGGAACATTTTCCGCCAGCGTGCAGCGGTTACTCGCTACGGTGGATCTTCGCGGATGCACATCACACAAATACGACGTGGTGATCCGGCACACATCTCACCCGCGCCGGAACACCACGAACGCATCAACCGGCATAGGCGTAGCTGCAGCCGTGCTCCTGCGCGTTGTTCACTGCCCAGATCCCGGATGGAACCAGCGTCATTCCGGGAATGAGGGCGTCCACCCACTCCTTGTACGCTTCGTCCTTCGGCACCCCGATCGCATCTGCGCGCATGGCGCTGAAGATCGTCGTCGCCAGGTTGCACACGCCGAAGATCACGCCGCGCCCGAGGAGTGCCTCGACCTCCATGCCCGGGAGCATGAGCTCCCCCTTCTTCGGGTGGAAGAACGGATTGCGCTCCGCCGGCTTCTTCGTCGCCGGATCCGTAACGTGAAACGCCTCGCCCAACTTGTACTTCTTCCAGATAGGATCGGTGTACGCGATGGGGATTGCCTCGTGTCGCAGCACCGTCACCGCGCTCAGCTCCTTGTCCGGGGGCTCGCTCGCCCGGTTGTGCGAATTGAGGAAGACCGTCGACCAGACCAGCGACATGCCGTTGTTGACCGACACCGCATCGAGCACCTGGCGGTGCTTACCATTCACGCCATCGAGCCACTCGTCGGGTCCCGGCGCACCTCCGACTCTTCCGTCGGCATCTCTCCAGCTCGAGGCACGTAGCGGAGACGGGACCGCGCCGAGGCCCAGTGCGACCGAGCCGGCCGCGAGTCGCGCCAGAAAGCCGCGTCGATGCGTGGTGTAGCCGTTGGCGTTCAGCATTGGTGAACCCTCCGTTCGATGTGGTTGGGAGCGTCTCGCACACTGACTACAAGAACATCCGTCCAACTGTTGCTGCCCCAGCGCGTCTTGCCGGCGCTGCGGGCTGCAGGTGCGATCGGTCTCCGTTCAGGGGTTCGTGCTCGCCGCAACTCGGCGATTGGGTGACGCGCGAGTCGGGTACGCTGCGTCGGGTGGCGCGTCACCGTTGGGCCAGTCATTTTCCTTCCCGGCCAGGTCGGGACGGGGATGCGAGTTCACGTACGCAGCCACGTCGAACGCCTGCTGGTCGGTGAGTGTGCCGGGGAGGTCGTACGGCATGTTGTGCCGGATGAAGCTCGCCGCCGTGGGCAGCCGCGCCATCCCGGCGCCGATACTGTAGGAGCCGGAGCCCCAGAGCGGCGGCGCAAACGACCTCCCCTCCCCGCTCCCGCCGTGACAGCGCGCGCACGTGGACGAATAGATCTCTCGTCCGCGCGCGGTGTCGGGATCGAGTGGCTCCATCTTCGGGAGGCCACTCCCTTTCAGCTCCCGCCCCGCCGTGACGCCGCGCGAGAGAAACGCGAGATACGAAACCATGTCGCGCATCTCCGAGCTCGCGATCGGAAGTGCCCGCCCCGCCATGCTCCTGCGGAAGCAGCCGTTGACGCGATCCTCGATCGTGATGACCCTCCCCGCCCGCGCGCTGTACGCGGGGTAGGCGAGGAACGCGCCAACGAGAGGGGACGCATTGGCGCGCCGCCCCCCGTCGAGATGACAGCTCAGGCAGCGCAGCCGGTTGCCGACGTTCGACGGGAGACTGTCACGCGTCGCCTCGAAGAGCGCGCGCCCGCGGCGGATGGAATTGCCGAGCGGGCCAGGGGGAATTTCCGAGTCCGGCGGAGCCGGCAGGAAGACGCGCTCTACGCCCGCAGCGCTCGCCAGCTGTTCCGCCTTCTGGGCGCCGGTCCGTACCTGCACGCTGTCGCTGGGCGACGCCTCGGGAGTGCGCATGCACCCACCCATCACTACTGTCAGCGCCGCCGCAAAATGGAGCGCATTCATGGGGCACTATTCGTACAAGCTTCCCCTCGGATGCGCAATAGAGCGCGCCGGATCGCGGCGCGCTCTATCGTACGTACCTCGGATGGAGGCGGGGCGCCCGGAGCTCGGACGCTCGCCGCCTGCCCCCGTTCGCTCAGACGCCTGCCGGCACAGTCGGCCCCGCGCGCAGCTCGGCCACCTTCGACGCCTTCTCCCAGGTGAACGTCCCGGTTGCGTCGGGCGCACGACCGAAGTGGCCGTACGCGGCGGTCGGGAAGTAGATCGGCTGCAGCAGGCAGAGATCGCGAATGATTCCGTACGGCGTGAGGTCGAAGACCTCCGCGACTCTCTCCTCGAGCTCGCGTCGAGTCGCCGAGGACGTACCGAAGGTCTCAACCATAATGCTCACCGGCTCGGCGACGCCGATCGCGTAGGCCACCTGTACCTCGCAGCGCTCGGCGAGCCCCGCCGCAACGATGTTCTTCGCCACCCAGCGCGCGGCGTACGCGGCAGAGCGGTCGACCTTCGAGGGATCCTTCCCGCTGAATGCGCCGCCGCCATGGCGAGCCATACCGCCATAAGTGTCCACGATGATCTTGCGGCCGGTTAGACCCGTGTCGGTGGCCGGACCACCCTCCGTGAACGCACCCGACGGGTTCACCAGCACCCGGTCCTCCCACCCAGCGGTGAGCAGCTCGGCGGGAACGACCGCGGGGATGGTGGTGCCCACTATGTAGTCGCGGATCTCCGGCTGACGAGCGGAGGGCGAGTGCTGCGTGGAGACCACGATGCGCGTCGCTTCCACCGGCTTGCCGTCCACATAGCGGATCGACACCTGCGACTTCGCATCGGGACGGAGCCAGGCGACTTCCTCCGCCTTGCGCGCACGAGAGAGCTCGTGCACCAGACCATGCGCGTAGGTGATCGGCGCGGGCATCAGCGACGGCGTCTCGTTGGTCGCGTAGCCGAACATCAGCCCCTGGTCTCCCGCGCCCTGCAGCTCCGCGCTGAGCTTCTCATCCACCGCGCAGCCGATCTCGTTCGACTGAGGCTGCAGGCGCACGTCGATCACCGCGCTCTCGTAGCCGAAGCGTGGATCGAAGCCCGTGTAACCCGTCTCAAGGATGACCTTGCGGGCCGCCAGCTCGATCTCCTCCTTCGTCACCGTGCTGTTGCAGCGCGTCTCGCCAGCGATGCAAACGAAGTTGTGGGTCACCAGCACCTCGCACGCTACGCGAGAGCGTGGATCGTAGCGCAGGTGAAGGTCCAGCACCGCATCGCTTATGCGGTCGGCGAGCTTGTCCGGATGTCCTTCGGACACCGACTCGCTGGAGAAGACAAAGGAATCGGCCGGCGAATGAGTCATGGAATCAGGCCCCTGAAGTTGAGCCCACTGGGCACGACAAAAGAAGCCCGGTGAGCGACTACCGCTCCCGGGCTGTTTACACAGATCACGCGAACGGTT
>JBIQMO010000163.1:0-8472 GCA_044463245.1 Gemmatimonas aurantiaca | reverse complement strand
AACGCGGTCGCAATCGCTACAAATCACCGCGGAACGTGTTTCCGGAATGTGGGAGGGGTGGGTGTGAATGTCAACGGACGCCCTCCTTCCCCGAGAGCCGGCGGGGTCAGGTCTTTAATTTCTAGTCCCGTGGACGGCCGTCCACGGGACTAGAAATTAAAGACCTGACCCCGCCGGCTCTCTTCCCTCCGTCCCCGGGAACTCCTTCCCATGATGGGTTGTATGTTAGGTCCAAGCTCCGAAACCGAGGACTATCGCCATGCTCATCAGGAAGGCCAGTGACGTACGCGCGTCGGAAATAACCGACGAGAAGGATTACCTGAGCCGGCGGAAATTCCTCGGCAAGGTGGGAGGAATTGGCATGGCCGCACTGGCGGGGCCGTCGCTCCTCGGGGCAACGCCAGCCGGGTGCGACGCCGCGCCCGCTCGCGCCGACTCGCTGGATGCGGCCGACGACGGACCGCTGGAAGACAAGCTCACGCCATACGAGGACGTCACCACCTACAACAACTTCTACGAGTTCGGCACCGACAAGAGCGATCCCGCCGCCAACGCGAAGAACTTCCGCACCGAGCCGTGGACGCTCGAAGTTACCGGCCTCGTCGACAAGCCGGCGAAGTATCACCTCGAGGATTTCATCAAGCCGTACAAGCTCGAGGAGCGCGTGTATCGCCACCGCTGCGTGGAAGGGTGGTCCATGGTGATCCCCTGGCTCGGATTCCCGATGGCGAACGTGATCAAGGCGGTGCAGCCAAAGTCGTCCGCCAGGTACATCCAGCTCACCACGCTCCTCGACCCGAAGCAGATGCCGGGGCAGAGGCGCCCGATCCTCGACTGGCCGTACACGGAGGGGCTGCGACTCGATGAAGCCATGAATCCGCTCGCCATCTTCGCCGTGGGACTCTACGGGAAGCAGCTGCCCAACCAGAACGGAGCGCCGCTTCGGCACGTGATTCCCTGGAAGTACGGCTTCAAGGGCGCCAAATCGATCGTGAAGATCACCTTCACCGAGCAGCAGCCCGCCACGACATGGAACATCGCGGCGCCCAACGAATACGGCTTCTACGCGAACGTGAACCCCGACGTGGACCACCCGCGCTGGAGCCAGGCGAAGGAGCGCCGCATCGGCGAGTTCCGCCGCCGCCCCACGTTGATGTTCAACGGCTACGGCGACCAGGTCGCGAGTCTCTACTCCGGATTGGATCTGAGGAAGAACTTTTGAGCGAGGCAGCGGTACGCGCGGAACGCGGTGCGCGCCTCGCGGGGGCAGCGCGCGCCGATGCGCGCCGCGGTAGTGCGCGCGCCTTCCGCCCGCCACGCTGGCTCAAGCCGACGCTCTTCGCTCTGTCGCTGATCCCCGCCGCATGGGTGATCTGGGCGCTCTACTCCGACTACGCCCGCGGCACGAGCATGCTCGGCGCCAACCCGATAACGGAAGCCGAGCACTTCACTGGAAAGTGGACGCTTCGCTTTCTGATCGTGACGCTCTCGATCACGCCGCTCAGGCGCCTCACCGGCTGGAACTGGCTGGTGCGCTACCGCCGCATGTTCGGACTCTTCGCCTTCTTCTACGCGGCGCTCCATCTCTCGATGTACATCGGCGTCGACATGTGGTTCGATTTCGGGGACATCGTGCACGATGTGGTGAAGCACCCCTACATCACGATCGGGATGGCGGCATTCCTCCTCCTCATCCCGCTCGCGGTCACCTCCACCAACGCCATGGTCCGCCGACTCGGCGGCGCTCGCTGGCGTTCGCTGCACCGCCTGGTGTACGTCGTGGCCGTCTTCGGCGTGATCCACTTCTGGTGGGCCGTGAAGAAGGACATCCGCGAGCCGCTCATCTACGCGCTCATCATCGGGGCGCTCTTCGTGGCGCGCATCATCTCGACCGCCGCGGCGAGGCGCGCTGGACCGGGTGCGGCTCTAAACAAAGTTCATATCGTTTCAACTGCGCACGCGGAGAGCGCGGAGGGATCGCGGCGCTGGGCCGTAACTGCGCACGCGGAGGGCGCGGAGGGAACGGCTAGAGGACGCGGAGAAAACCGTTACGGGCCGGGATCGCGATCCTGATACCGGCCGCGTCGCGCGGTCGGGGCTCCTCTAGGGGAGGAGCGCAGAGAACGCGGAGAAAAACGAGAGAACGCAGAGAAAACCCGAAAGGCGAGATCTCGAATGAGGGGTTTTTGGGGGAGCTGCTCCCGCAGATGGAGCTCTGCCCACCTGGGCAGGACATAGGGCGCGGGAGCAGTTCCCCCTTTTTCTCTCGGCCGCTTCCGGCTAATAGCTGACCGTGCCGCACCCTCTGCGTTCTCTCTGCAGTTCTCTGCGTTCTCCGCGTTCCTGCTCTTCAAGAAACCCGGAAGTTGCGACGCGGCCGACATCAGGATCGCGATGCTCGCTCCCACAGGCCGTTCTCCGCGTCCTCTCGCCGTTCCCCTCCGCGCCCTCCGCGTGCGCAGTTACGGCCCAGCGCCGCGATCCCTCCGCGCCCTCCGCGTGCGCAGTTGAAACGAGATGAACTGACCCCACCGATGCGCCCAACCAGCCGAGCAACGCCTCGCGAACGCGCGATGAGCCCTTCACATTAACTTATCCGAATCGTGCGCCCGTACGGGCTGTAGCATGCGTGGGTCACGTGCGACGCGCGGGAGGAGAACTGGTGCAGGAGGACGAATCACTATCGAGCGAGGGCCTCGAACGATGCTGATCCAGGGACGTGGCTTGACGATGATCGCGCTGGCGGCCTTGCTGGCGGCGTGCGGCGGGAAGGGTTCGGATGGTGCAGCCGCATCCGACGGCAGCGATGATGGCAGCACCACCGCCGACACGGCGACCGGCACCGTCGCGACCGCGTGTGCCCCGGATAACGGCGGGATCACGCTCCCCGATGGTTTCTGCGCCAGCGTGTTCGCGGATCTCTCGGGAGGACTGCGGCACATCGCTGTCGCGCCCAACGGCGACGTCTTCGTGCAGATGCTCGAATCGGGGGGAGGACTCGAGAAGGGGAGCGGCAAGGGCGGGATCGTGGCGCTACGCGATGTGAACCACGATGGACGCGCCGACTCGAGCGTGGCCTTCGGGGACGCCGGAGGCACCGGGATCGGGCTCCACGGCGGCTTCCTCTACGCCGACGCGAAGAGCCGTATCGTCCGCTACCCGCTCGCGGCCGGGAGTCTCACCCCATCCGGCGACGCCCAGACGATCGTTGCCGATCTTCCCACCAGTGGCCACGGCGCGCGCAACTTCACCTTCGACAGCTCGGGCGCCATCTACGTGAACATCGGGTCGCGCACCAACTCCTGTCAGGTGAAGGACCGTGAGAAGGGATCGCCTGGTCACGATCCGTGCACCGAGCTTCGCACGCGCGCGGGGATCTGGAAGTTCGACGCGAACAAGCAGAATCAGAAGCCGTCCGACGATACCCACTTCGCGACGGGGATCCGCAACGCCATGGGGCTCGCCATCAACCCGGTGGACGGAAAGCTCTACGCCACGCAGCACGGCCGCGACCAGCTCTTCCAGAGCTGGCCTCAGCACTTCAACGCCGAGCAGAGCGCGGAGAACCCCGCCGAGGAGCTGGTGCAGGTGAACAAGGGCGACGACTTCGGATGGCCATACTGCTTCTACAGCTTCGAGGCGAAGCGTCTGGTGCTCGCACCCGAGTACGGCGGCGATGGCAAGAAGATCGGCCGCTGCTCCGACAAGAAGGAACCGGTCACCGTCTTCCCGGGCCACTGGGCGCCGGAGTCCGCGATCTTCTACACGGGCACGCAGTTCCCCGAGCGCTACCGCGGCGGCGTATTCATCGCCTTCCACGGCTCGTGGAACCGCGCACCGGAGCCGCAGGCGGGCTTCATGGTGGCGTTCGTCCCGATGAAGAACGGCGCACCGGGCGCGGAGTACGAAACCTTTGCCGATGGTTTCGCCGGATCGGACAAGTCGCGCAACAGTGCGGCGCATCGCCCGATGGGAGTCGCGCAGGGCCCCGATGGCTCGCTCTTCATCACCGACGACAAGGGCGGCCGCATCTGGAAGGTGACTTACAGAGGCAGCGCGTCACGCTGACCCCGGCGGCGAGCGGCCGGGGTGGCCGCTCGCTGCTCACCGCCACCCACTTCAACACGGAGCTCCGCCAATGCGCTTCCTCGTACGGCTCGTCATCACCGCCGTCGCGCTCTGGGCAGCCGTGGCGCTCGTGAACGGCATCACCTTCACCGGTGGCTGGCTCTCCCTCCTGGTCGTGGCGCTGATCTTCGGCATCGTCAACGCCTTCGTCCGCCCGCTCCTCAAGCTCCTCACCTGCCCCTTCATCCTACTCACGCTCGGGCTCTTCATCTTCGTGATCAACGCGTTGATGCTCTGGCTCACGAGCGCCCTCTCCGGCTCCCTCGGCCTCGGCTTCCACGTCTCCGGCTTCGCCGCTGCCTTCTGGGGCGCCCTCGTAGTCAGCATCGTGAGCGTGCTGCTGTCGATCTTCGTTCGAGACGAGGAGACGGGGTCAGGTCTTTAATTTCGAGCCGTTTGGGCAGTCGCCCAAACGGCTCGAAATTAAAGACCTGACCCCGTCGGTCACTTACGGCTCGCCAGTTGCACTGAGGGAGCGACGTAGCGACACACCTTCCTCCGGAGATCGACCATGGCTACCACCAAGCGGGCCAGCAGGAAGTCGAGTGGGCGGAAGTACAGCAAAGGGGCGAGCAAGAAAGTCGCGCGTGCGGTGAGGAAGCAGAAGCACGGCACTCTCCGCAGCGGCAAGAGTGGGCACGGCGGTAAGGTAAAGAGCCGCGAGCAGGCCATCGCGATCGGACTTTCGGAGGCGAGGGAGGCGGGGGAGAAGGTGCCCCGGAAGAAGAGCTCATCGCGAAAGAAGAGCTCCACCAGAAAACGCAGCTCCTCATCCAGCAAAAAGAGCGCGTCGAAGAAGTAGACGAACCGCCAGCCGGCGCTAGTCCCGATCCACCACTCCAATGGCCGCGCGCACGGCTATCCCACCGTTTCGCGTCTTCAGCATCGGCGCGAGCCGAGCTCCGAGTCGTGAATCGAGCCGCGCGTCGGCGGAGAGAAGCGCGACTGTCCAGCCGGGACACTTCTCCCTCAGCACCTTGCCGAGCTGGGAGTACAGATCGCGCAGGCGGTCGCGCTCTCCCACGCGCGCACCGTACGGTGGGTTGGTCACGACCCAGCCCGGTCCCGGCGGGGGCTCGATCGCCGAAATCGATCGGCGCCTGAAGTCGATGTCGCCGGTCACGCCCGCGCGCTCGGCGTTGGCAACGGCGGCTTCGATCGCCCCGGCGTCACGGTCAGACGCCTGTATCGCTGCCGGCGCGACCGGAAGTATCCTCGAGCGCGCCGCATCGAGCACGCTCTCCCAGAGCGCGCCATCGAACTCCGGCCACTCCACGAACGCGAAGCTCCGTCGCAAGCCGGGTGCGATGCGGCGCGCGAGCAGGGCGCCTTCGATGGCGATCGTACCCGAGCCGCACATCGGATCGAGGAGCGGCGAGCGCGGGTCCCACCCACTCGCGAGCAGCAGAGCGGCGGCGAGCGTCTCACGAAGCGGCGCCTTCGCCGTGGCGAGACGATAGCCGCGGCGGTGCAGGAGCGCACCGGATGAGTCGATGCTCACGGTGCACCGGTCGTGGAAGATGCGCACGACCACGAGCTGGCTCTCGTCGTCATCCACGTCTTCATCATCGGGCGGCGCAGCCTCGCGCTCGCCGCGCACGCCCACCGCGTCACCTGTCGTCGCCGCGTCGGTGAGAGCCCCGCTCCGTTTCGTCAATGCATTCGCCATACGCTCGGCTACCGCACCGGTGTGATAGAGCCGCGACTTCCGACATGTCACGCGCAGGCGCACCGAGTGGCCCGGCGCCATGAAGCGCTCCCACGGAAGCTCCATCGCCCTCCGCTCCAACTCGCCGAGAGCGCGCACGTGGAAAGAGGCGATTCGTACGAGCACCCGGCTCGCCGTCCGCAGGTGGAGGTTCGCCCGGTAGAGAGCTGCCGCTGTAGCATCGAACGCGACGCCGCCGGGTTCCTCGTCGGTGACCCTCGCATCGGTGCCGAGCGAGCGAAGTTCGCCGGCCACCAGCTCCTCGAGTCCGAGGGCGCAGACGGCGAAACAGCGGTACGTCGCGGTCTCGCCAACGTTCACGCTCACCTCGCGCGACAGCGCCCGCTGCCCTTCCTCGTCCGGACTCACTTCGCGCGTGGCGAACGCGCTCGGCGTGCCGCCTTGCGCCGCACCGGCAGCGAGTCCTTCATGTCGATGCTCGCCCAGAGATACCAGCTCGCGATGGTGCGATAGGGTGCCCAGCACTTCCCTATCCGATGCACACGCTCGGTGGTGGGAAGCCCGCGCGTACGGTAAGCGATCTGGATCGCCTTGCGCACGCCGAGATCCAGCTCGGGGAGCACGTCGGGCCTGCCGAGCCGGAACATCAAGAACATCTGAGCCGTCCAGCGTCCCACACCCCTGATCCGGGTCAACGCCTCGATCACCGCTTCGTCATCCAGCTCGTGAATCGATTCGAGCGGGATGTCGCCTGATTCGACGCGCTCGGCCAGATCTCGCAGGTAGGAAATCTTCTGGCGCGAGAGGCCCGCGCCGCGCAGCACCTCATCCGAGATCGCGAGGAGCAGCGCGGGCTCGGGGGTCGCTCCATCGTAGAGCGCCATCAGTCGCGAGTGGATCGTTGCCGCCGCGCTTCCCGAGAGCTGCTGATAGACGATCGACCGAGTGATGGCATCGAAGTGCGTTCCGCCATCGCTCACTCGAAAGCGGCACGCACCCACGCGTTCTATTATCCCCGCCATCACGGGGTCGACGCGCCGAAGATGGCTCACGGCCTTACGGTTCATGCACTAAACTTAGCTCGTCCGACGGCTACCGGACCGGAGCGTGACTCCGTCGCGATGGAACTTCCGACCCCCTTCGGCGAAGAAGCTAGCACACTCTCTGCATCCTACGCGCCCATCTTATGAGCATCGTTCGGACGTCCTCGTCGGTCGCCCTCCTCGCCGTCTGTGCATGCGGTGGCGGGGATGCCGTCGGCCCGCCGCCCCCGGGTGGTGGGCTCAACCCCTGCAGCGACGGCGGCACCCCAACTGTGGTCACGCTTCCTGTGGGCGGTGTGCGCGTAGTCAGTGACCCGGCCGCCATCGGTTGTACCGAGCTCGCCACGAGCGACGGCGGCGCGGGCACCTTCGTGGTGATCGCCGCGAATGCCAACACGGATCCCGACAGCATTCCGAGCTTCGTGGTCGCCGACTCGTCGGGCGGTGCGGCGGCGGTCGCGAACGTCTCGCCGCTCGCGCTCTCGCGCACCGATGTCACACCGATCGAGCCATCCACGCTGATCGCCGAAGCGAGAGCCAGTGTCGCTGCCGAAGCGCGCTTCCGTGCGATGGAGCGCCGCGTACTGCGTCTGGGGAGCGCGGGAAGCCTGCAGACCGCCGCGTCGCTCCTCCGTTCGGCCGGCCCTATGGGCGGCGTCAGTGCTGCGGCGGTCCCCGGCGTCGGCGATACGCTCACATACAAGGTTCCCAACCCCAACGCCTCCAACGCCTGCACCGATTTCACGACCGTGAAGGCCGTGGTGAAGGCCGTGGGTGAGCACGGCATCCTCGCGCAGGATGTGAAGGCGCCGTCCGGCGGCTTCACGGCGTCGGACTTCACGGCGATAGCCGCGGAGTTCGATGAACACATCTATCCGACGGACATACAGCACTTCGGGAATCCCTCCGACATCGACGCGAACAGTCACGTAGTGCTGCTCTACACGCCCGTCGTGAACGCGGCCACCAAGCGCGGTTCGGAGTCGGTAACGCAGGGATTCTTCTTCGGCGGTGACCTCTTCCCCACGAGCGCGTGCGCGCAGAGCAACCTGGCCGAGATCTTCTACCTCATCGTTCCCGATCCCAACGGGCAATTCAGCGACAAGCGTACATCGGCGGATGTGCGAGAGAACACGCGCGGCACGATAGCGCACGAGTTCCAGCACATGATCAACCTCGGCGTGCGCATCCGCGATAACGCCCCGGACGAGGACACTTGGCTGAACGAAGGGCTGTCTCACTTCGCCGAGGAGATCGTGGGGCGCGCGGAGCACGGCTTCAGCGACGACAAGGAGCTCACGATCACCGACGTGGCCGATCAGGCGAACGGTCTCAAGGACTTCAACGCCTTCTTCGGCCAGAACCTCGTGCGCTTCCGCAACTGGCTCCGCGCCCCGGGGGAGCTCGGTGCCACGAGCGAGCACGCGGATACGTCGCTCGCCGTGCGCGGTGCCGCCTGGGCGCTGCTGCGGTGGAGCGCGGACCAGTACGGGAAGAACGATCTTCCGACATTCACGCGCGCGCTCGTCGCCGGTCCGGAGACGGGAGTGGCCAACCTCACCAAGCGCGCCGGCGTCCCCTTCGATTCGCTGATGGCCGGCTGGATGGTGGCGAACTTCGTGGACAACGGCG
>JBIQMO010000162.1:0-8501 GCA_044463245.1 Gemmatimonas aurantiaca | reverse complement strand
CGCGCAGCATGGTCCAGGCGCTCACGCAGGAGCCCGAGATCGGCGCCACGTACGATGCAGTGGTGAAGAGCACCACGCCCTTCGGCGCTTTCGTGGAGATCCTCCCCGGGACCGAGGGGCTCGTGCACATCTCCGAGCTCCAGCACGGTCGCACCGAGCGCACCGAGGACGTGGTCAACAAGGGCGATCGCGTACAGGTGAAGCTCATCGATCGTGACGAGCGCGGGCGCCTCCGCCTCTCGATGAAGGCACTCATCCCGAAGCCGGAAGGCGCCGAGCAGGAGCAGGCCAACGGCGAGCGGGGCGAGCGCGGCGGGCGCAGACGCGAGTCCGGCGAGCACGCCACCGCCGCTGCCGCCGCCCCGGAAGGGAAGGGCGAGGAGGGCGGCGCGGAGCGCGGCGAGGGCGGCTCCCGCTCACGTCCGCGGCGCGGCGGCGGAGGGCGATCGCGCCGGTGACCGCGGGAACTGTCAGAGCCGATAGCGGGCTCCGGCGCACCGACCTCCCCTCTGGACTGACCGTGCTCTCGGAATACATGCCGGGAGCGCGGTCAGTGAGTTTCGGGGCGTGGGTCAAGGCCGCCTCGGTCCACGAGCGGCCCGAGAGGATGGGCGTCTCGCACCTCCTCGAGCACATGGTGTTCAAGGGGACGGCGGGCCGGAGCGCGCGCGACATCGCGCTCGCCCTCGAGGTCGTGGGCGGCTCGCTCGATGCGTACACCGCGCGCGAGCACACGTCGTATCAGGCGCGCGTGCTCGACGAGGACCTCGAGCGCGCGGCCGATGTGATCGGAGACCTTCTCTTCCGGCCCACTCTGCGCGCGGCCGACCTGCGCCTGGAGCGCAAGGTGGTGCTCGAGGAGATCGCGATGGTGGACGACACGCCCGACGATCTCGTCTTCGACATCCACAGCGAGGTGATGTGGGGCGGCCATCCGTACGGCTACCCCATCCTCGGCACTCGCGAGACCGTCTCGTCGCTCGGTGTGAAGGAGCTGCGCGAGCTGCACGACCGCGCCTATCATCCGCCGCAGATCGTCGTCGCCGCGGCGGGCCACGTGGAGCACGAGAAGCTCCTCGAGACGCTGGAGCGCACGGGGTGGATGGCGGTACCGAGAGGCGAAGAGCTCCCGCTCGTCGCTCCGCCGCCCGTGGCTCCGCCACCCACCGAGCGCTACATCGAGCGCGAGAGCGCGCAGACACACATCGTCTTCGGCTCGCCCACCGTCCCGCACAACGATCCGCGCCGCTACGCGATAGCGCTCGTGGACGCGATCCTGGGCGGCGGGATGAGCTCGCGCCTCTTCCAGCGCGTGCGCGAGGAGATGGGGCTGGCTTATGCCGTCTACGCCTTCCAGTGCTTTCACCCCGACACGGGGACGCACGGCGTGTACGTGGGGACCGCGCCCGCAACCGCGGAGCGCGCCCGTGAGGCGATCCGCGAGGAGCTCGCGCGCCTGGCTAGCGACAGCCTGACGGCCGAGGAGCTGGAGGCGGGAAAGAGCCAGCTCAAGGGGCAGGTGACTCTCTCACTGGAAAGCGTCTCGTCGCGGATGTATCGTGCTGCCGGCGTCGCGCTCTACGATGAACCGTATCGGACCCTCGACGAGGTCCTCGCCCTGATCGACGCCATCACCCCGGAGGACGTGGCGTCCGTCAGCCGGGACTTCTACGCGCCGGAGAAGCAGACGGTAGTCAGTCTGGGACCGTGACGGGGAAGAGCAAGCAGACGGCAGAACGCGGAAAGCAGTGAACTGCTTTCGTGGCTAACTTACCGGAGCTGTTCCTGCTGTTCCTGCTGTTCCTGCTGTTCCTGCTGTTCCTGCTTTCTGCTGTCTGCTTTCTGCTTCCTCTTCGCAGCAGGCGACCAAAAACATCTACAACACTCACAACATGCTCATAGGCGTTCCGAAGGAGATAAAGACCAACGAGAACCGCGTCGCGCTGGTGCCGGCGGGTGCGGAGGCGATGGTAGCTGCGGGGCACAAGGTGCTCATCGAGAAGGGAGCGGGAGAGGGAAGCGGTTTCCCGGATGAGCTCTACGGGAATGCGGGTGCCTCGATCGCGCCGGACGCCCAGACGGTGTGGGCGAAAGCCGACATGATCATGAAGGTGAAGGAGCCCATCGAGAAGGAATGGGGCTGCCTGCGTGCCGGCCAGACGATATTCACCTATTTCCACTTCGCCGCGGACGAGAAGCTCACCAGGGCGCACATCGCTAGCGGCGCGACCTGCATCGCGTACGAGACTGTCCAGCTCTCCAGCGGCGAGCTGCCGCTCCTCACGCCGATGTCGGAAGTCGCTGGACGCATGGCCGTCCAGGAGGGAGCCAAGTACCTGGAGAAGCTCTTCGGCGGCCGCGGCGTTCTCCTGGGCGGCGTGCCCGGCGTGCCGCCCGCGAACGTGGTCATCCTCGGGGGCGGGGTCGTCGGAACCAACGCAGCGAAGATGGCCGCCGGATTGGGCGCGCGCGTGACGATCCTCGACATCTCGCTCGACCGGCTGCGCTACCTCGCCGATGTGATGCCGGCCAACGTCACGCTGGTGCACTCCAACCGTCACGCCATCCTCGATCTGCTCCCCACCGCCGATCTCGTGATCGGTGCCGTTCTCGTGGCTGGCGCCAAGGCGCCGCGGCTCGTTCGCCGCGAGGATCTCAAGCTCATGCAGCCCGGCGCGGTCGTGGTGGACGTGGCCGTGGACCAGGGCGGCTCGATCGAGACCGTGCACCCCACCACGCACGAGAACCCCACCTACGAGGTGGATGGCATCCTCCACTACGCGGTGGCGAACATGCCGGGCGGTGTGCCGCGCACCTCGACGCTCGCTCTCACCAACGCCACTCTTCCGTATGCGCTGCAGCTCGCGAACAAGGGGTGGAAGCAGGCGCTCCGCGACGATCCCGCGCTGGCGAAGGGATTGAACGTGGTGAACGGCAAGGTCGTGTATCCCGCGGTGGCGGAGGTGTTCGGGCTTCCGCGCACGCCGATCTCCGACGTGCTGTGATGGCGTGCTTCCGGGTGGCGGGAGGGCCGGCCGCACGCTGCCGTGCTGTCGCGCGGTAGCGCGGCTCCCGCAACCCGGAGCACGGGGGAGGGTGCGGATCTCCCCTTACCTGGTGAGGGGACGGAGGGCACTACCGGTGCCTCGCCGTCCCCTCGGGCGCATCTCCCACCGATCCTCTGCTATCACAAGGTCGAGCGGAGGCGCGAGCTGGGCGTCACCCGCATCTCACCTCGTCGCTTCGCCAGGCAGATCGAGCGGCTGAGCGCCGCCGGCTGGCGCACGCTCACCCTCGCCGAGCTCACCGCATGTGTACGCGGCGAGCGGCACGTGCGGCCAGGGGAGCTCGCCATCACCTTCGACGATGCCTACCGCGGCCTGCGCGACCACGCCTTCCCCGTCCTCGAGGCTTACGGCTTCAACGCGATCTGCTTCGTCATCACGGAGTACGCGGGGCGGCTCAACCGCTGGGACGTGGCCTACGGCGGCCGCCGCTTCGCGCATCTCGCCTGGCGCGACATGCGCAGGTGGCAGGAGCGCGGGATGGACTTCGCCTCGCACACCGCCACGCACCCCCGGCTCACCTGGGTGGACGACGACCGCCTCGCCTACGAGCTCGCCTCCTCCCGCGCGGCGCTCGAGCGAGCGCTGGACATCCGCACCTCCGCGCTGAGCTACCCCTTCGGCGCCTGCGCGCGACGCGAGCGCGACCGCGCCGAGAGCGAGGGGTACGACGTCGGCTTCACACTGGCCCGGCGCTGGAGGGGCGACGCACTCCTCGCACCCCGCACACCGGTCTACATGTGGGCCCCTCCGCGCCCCGCCGTGGGACCCCTCGCGCCGCTGGAGCGATTCGCTGGAGCGATTGCGAACCGCTGCGCCGTAGGGACCACTCTCCTCACAGCCCGCCGAAGCGAGAGTCGAAGCTGATCGTGCGATCGCTTGCGGTCGCTTGCCCGGAACAACATTTTCCCGCCATATCCCTTCCCGGAGGTCCTCGATGCGTCGTAGTCGTGCGGTCGCTCTCCTGGCTCCTCTCGCGCTCGCTCTCCCCTCCGGCACGTACTCGCAGGGTGCCGGCCCCGGTACATCGCGCGCGGCGAAGGCGGCCGAAGCCGCCATCCCAGACATACCGTACAAGAAGTTCGTGCTGAAGAACGGACTCACGCTCCTCGTACACGAGGATCACAAGGCGCCCATCGCTGCGGTCAACATCTGGTACCACGTGGGATCGAAGAACGAGAAGCTCGGCAAGACCGGCTTCGCGCACCTCTTCGAGCATCTCATGTTCAACGGCAGCGAGAACTACAACGACGACTACTTCAAGGCGGTGGAGCCGATCGGGGCTACGGACCTGAACGGCACGACCAACTCCGACCGCACGAACTACTTCGAAACCGTTCCCGTGTCGGCTCTGGACCGCGTGCTCTGGCTCGAGTCCGATCGCATGGGGCACCTCCTCGGCGTGATCGATCAGGCGCTGCTCGACGAGCAGCGCGGCGTCGTGCAGAACGAGAAGCGACAGGGCGAGAATCAGCCGTACGGCAAGGTCGGTATCACGATCTCGGAGAACACATATCCCGCCGGACATCCGTATTCGTGGGATGTCATCGGATCGATGGACGATCTCGACGCGGCTTCTCTCGATGACGTGAAGGAATGGTTCCGCACCTACTACGGCCCCGCCAACGCGACACTTTCCATCGCAGGCGACGTGGACACGGAGGATATCCGCCGAAAAGTGGAGCGCTACTTCGGCGACATCCCGAGCGGACCGCCCATCGCGGCGCAGGATGCGTGGATCGCGAAGATGACCGGCACGCATCGGCAGAGCATGCAGGACCGAGTCCCGCAGGCGAGGGTCTACAAGGTCTGGAACGTCCCCGGATACGGTACTGCTGATGCCGACTTCCTGCGCCTCGCCGCCGACGTCCTCGGGGGAGGGAAGTCTTCACGCCTCTACAAGCGGCTCGTCTACCGCGACCGCATCGCCACGAGCGTGTCCGCGTTCGTGCGCCAGCGCGAGCTGGGCGGACAGTTCATGCTCATGGCAACCGCGCAGCCGGGCGGCGATCTCGCGGCCGTGGAGAAGGCGCTCGACGAGGAGCTCGCCACCTTCCTCGCCAACGGCCCGACGGCAGCGGAGTTGGACCGCGCGCGCACCGGGATGCGCGCCGACTTCATTCGTGGAATGGAGCGGATAGGCGGCTTCGGCGGGAAGTCCGACATCCTGGCGCAGGGACAGGTCTACCTGGGCGACCCCGAGGGGTACAAGACCTCTCTCCAGCGAGTGCTCGCCGCGACGCCAGCGGCGGTGAAGTCGGCCGCCAGGCGCTGGCTCGACGATGGAGTGTACATCCTCTCGGTCCATCCATTCCCCGAGTACGCCACGACGCCGAGCGATGTGGACCGGAAGACGCTGCCCGCCGTGGGGACGCCTCCCGATGCGCCCCTCGCGGCAGCGGAGCATTCGACGCTCTCGAATGGGCTGAAGATCGTGCTCGCCCGGCGAAGCGCGGTACCAGTGGTCAGCATGTCCCTGGTTCTCGATGCGGGCTATGCGGCCGACGCCAGCGCCAGCCCCGGCACCGCGTCGATGACGATGAGCATGCTCGACGAAGGCACGACGCGCCGGAGCGCGCTCCAGATCGGCGACGAGCTGGCGTCGCTGGGCGCGGACCTCTTCACGGGGTCCGGTCTCGACGCATCCACCGTCTCGCTCTCCGTGCTGAAGGACAAGCTGGATCCGTCGCTCGACCTCTTTGCCGACGTGATCCTTCATCCGGCCTTCCCGGCGGCCGACCTGGCGCGTGTGAAGCGGACCACCCTTGCGAGAATCAAGCAGGAGAAGGTGCAGCCGGTGGGGATGGCGCTCCGCGTGCTCCCGGTGCTGCTCTACGACGAGGGGCACGCCTACGCTCAGCCGCTCACCGGGAGCGGCACGGAAGCATCGGTGAATGCCATGACGCGCGAGGATCTCGCTCGCTTCCACGACGCCTGGTTCAAGCCGAATCACTCGACGCTGGTCGTGGTGGGCGACATCACCATGTCGGAGCTGAAGCCGAAGCTCGAGCGTGCCTTCTCTGCATGGAAGCCCGGGGCCGTACCCGCCAAGAACATCGCTACGGTCAAGGGGCCATCGGCGACCAGGGTTTACATCCTCGACCGTCCAGGCGCCGACCAATCGATCATCTTCGGCGGCGCCGTCATAGCGCCGCGCTCCGACGCACGCGACCTGGCCTTCGACACCTTCAACAACGCGTTCGGCGGCGCCTTCGTCTCGCGCATCAACATGAATCTGCGCGAGGGAAAGCACTGGTCGTACGGCGTTCAGAGCTTCGCCTACGACGCGCGCGGCCAGCGGCCCTGGATCATCTACGCCCCAGTGCAGACCGACAAGACGAAGGAGTCGCTGCAAGAGCTCGTGAAGGAGCTGAACGACGTCACTTCGACGCGTCCGATCACAGCCGATGAGCTGGAGGCGGCAAAGGGCCGCCAGACTCTCACCCTCGCGGGCAGGTGGGAGACGGGTAGCGCCGTGTCGAGCGCGCTGCGCGAGATCGTCACTTACGGCCTCCCCGACGACTACTACGCCACCTACCAGCAGCGCGTTCGCGCCCTCACCACCGACGACCTGGCGAAAGCCATCGCGAGCTACCTCGATCCCTCCCACGAGATCTGGGTGATCGCCGGCGACCGCGCCAGGATCGAGGAGGGAATTCGCTCCCTTGATCTCGGGGAGGTGAAGATCCTGAATCCGGATGGGAGTCCGGTGGCTGGGCGGGAGTAGGGTCAGACGGGGTCCGACGGGGTCAGGTCTTTAATTTCGAGCCGTATGGGCTGCAGCCAATACGGCTCGAAATTAAAGACCTGACCCCGTGCTCACACGAAGTACTTCACCACGACGGGAAGCAGCGCTGGATGCCGGGTGAGGGCAGTCGCGAAGATGCGGCGAAGGGTGCGCTTGTCCTCGGGGATCCTGTTTACCGAAAGGGCGAGCTGATCGAAGAAGCGATCGTCGAATTTGCCGAGCGTTTCCTTGAGTCTGTGGAATCGGACGTGGTCGTCGCCGAGGAGGGTCATCCACTCGTCGTGGTAGCGCCGGAGTCGCGCGGAGCTCGTGTCGCCCGCGGCGAGCGCCGCCCTGGCCACGCCAGCGGCGAGGCGGCCGGCCTTCATCGCGTTCACGATCCCGCCGCCCGAGAGCGGGTTCACCATGTGGGCCGCATCGCCGCAGAGGATGACGCCGTCGGCCACCGTGCGCTTCACCGTAGGATGCACGATAACGCCGCCCACGGTGTAGCCGGTTCGTACGCCGGTGGGGAAATACTCCGACATGTAACGATCGAGGTAGCGGCGTGCGGGCACTCCCGGCTCTGCCCGCAGCGCCACGATGCCGAGCCCGACGTTCGCCACGCCCACGCCCTTGGGGAAGATCCACGCGTACCCGCCCGGCGCGATCTCCTGGCCGAAGTGCAGGTAGATCGCGTCGGGATCGAAGTCGATCCCCGCCACCACGTACTGCGCGCAGCTCTCCATGTCGCGCGAGGGGACGCGGGTGTCGAGACCGGCCCAGCGCCCTACCATCCCGTCCACCCCGTCGGCGCCGATCACCAGCCGCGCCGAGACGCTCCCCTCACCGTTCGGACCGCGAATGGCCACCTCCCAGCGATCGCCCGAGCGGCGCATGCCGGTCGCCTCCGTGCCTACCAGTATCTCGGCGCCGGCACGCCCTGCTTCCAGGGCGAGCGCCGGCTCGAAGCGGGTGCGGTCGAGGATGTAGCCCACGTCTCCCTCCGCCACCCGCACCTCGGTGCCGCTCGGCGAACGGAAGATCACGCGGGTAATACGCCGCGAAATCCAGTTGGCACCCGCCGGGTCGATGAACTCCGTGAGGCCGGCGCTCCCGACGCCCTCGCCGCAGCGCACCGGCGCGCCTATGGCCCGGTCGCGCTCGATGAGGAGCACGTCGAGCTCGGGGCTCCCCGCGGCAACCTCGCGCGCGGCGACGAGTCCTCCCGGTCCACCGCCGATGACCAGAACGTCACATCCGACCGACGTCATCGAGCGTCCGTCGCCGGCTCCAGGTCAGCGCTCTCGCCGGCGACTCCCGGGCGTGGAATCATGGACAGCGCGCCCACGGGGCAGGGGGCGACGCACTTCCGACACCCCGTGCAGGTTGAATCGTCTATCAGGAGCCCCTCCCGCCGCATCCCTATCGCGGCGGGGGGACAGAGCGGAAGGCAGAGCCCACATGCATCGCAGAGCCGTGCGTCCACCACGGCGATTTCGGGGAGGTGAGGAATCTTCATGCGCGCGACGATACCTGTTGCCACTATGATGCGTCAAGTGAATGCCTTGTCGCGGCATTGCCTCATGGCTAGCTTAAACCGCGTTCGCCCGACCAACGTGTATTCCTGCCGACCCCGTTCCGACCGGAACGCGACACCGAAATCCTGATGCGCTGGCCCTTGTTCAAAGCGGGGACTTTCTTCCCCG
>JBIQMO010000161.1:0-8513 GCA_044463245.1 Gemmatimonas aurantiaca | reverse complement strand
TTCCATGTGAGCGAGGCGCTGGGCGTTCTGGTCTTCATGGCTATCGTCTTGCACAAGTTCCCCGAGGGGCTGGCCATATCCAGCCTCTTCATGGCTGCCGGCGCGGGGCGTCGGCGCGCGATCTACGCGGGGACATCGCTCGGGATCGCGACGATCTTCGGAGTGCTGCTGACCGACTATCTGGGCGTGCTGGTGGAGTACGGATTGGCGATATCGGCGGGTGTGACGCTCTACGTGGGCGCGTCGAATCTGGTGCCCGAGTTCCAGGCGAAGCACGCCTGGCGGCCGCAGATCGCATTTTTCGCGGGGTGCGGGCTGTACTTCGTGTCACGCGCTGCCGTGGGGATGTAGCCGATGGCGGATCGCGCTTCACGCTCGCGCGCGCGTCAGGGCGGCGACGCGCCCTCGCTCTTCCAGGTGCCCGATAGCGCGCGCCCGCTCGCCGACCGAATGCGTCCGCGCTCGCTCGACGAGCTGGTAGGGCAGGAGCACATCCTCCAGACAGGGAAGCCGCTGCGCAGGGCGATAGAGAAGGGGAGCATCGGCTCGATGATCCTCTGGGGTCCGCCGGGAACTGGGAAGACGACGCTCGCGCGGATGATCGCCCGCTACACCGACCGTGAGTTCGTGCCATTCTCCGCGGTCACGGAGGGGGTCCCGCGCGTGCGCGTGATAGTGGCGGAAGCGGAGGAGCGGCTCGCGATGTCCGGACGGGGGACGATCCTCTTCGTGGACGAGATCCATCGCCTGAACAAGGCGCAGCAGGACGCCTTCCTTCCGCACGTCGAGGCGGGGACGGTCACGCTCATCGGCGCCACCACGGAGAACCCATCCTTCGAGATCAACGGAGCGTTGCTCTCGCGCGCGCGGGTGTTCGTGCTTCGGCCGCTCGGGGAGGCGGACGTCGCGATCGTGCTGAAGCGCGCGCTCGAGGATCGCGAGCGTGGGCTCGGCGCGATGGACATCGCGATCGACGAAGATGCGCTGACGCTCATGGCGCGCGAGTCGGACGGCGACGCGCGCCGCGCGCTGACGGCGCTCGAGGCGGCGGCCGACTCCGTCGGTGGCGGCGGTCGCATCACCACCGACGTGGCACGCGAGGCGCTGCAGCTGCGCTTCGCGCGGCACGACAAGGGAGGAGAGGAGCACTACAACATCCTCTCCGCGTATCACAAGTCGCTGCGCGGGAGCGACCCTGACGGCGCGCTGTACTGGATGGCGCGCATGCTCGACGGCGGCGAGGACCCGATGACCATCTTCCGCCGGGCGATCGCGATGGCCGCGGAGGACATCGGGCTCGCGGATCCGGAAGCGCTGAAGCTCGCCATCGCCGCACGTGATGCATACCACATGCTGGGTGCACCGGAGGGATATCTCCCGCTCGCGGAGATGACGATCTATCTGGCCACCGCACCCAAGTCGAACAGCTCGAAGATGGCGCTGGACGCCGCTCTGCGAGCCGCGCGCGAGACGCCGGGCGAACCCGTCCCGCTGCACATCCGTAACGCTCCCACCCGGCTCATGAAGGAACTGGGCTATGGACGCGGGTATCAATATGCGCACGACTCCACGGAGGCATACATCCCGCAGGAATATCTGCCGGAGTCTCTGCGGGGGCAGCCGCTCTACGAACCCGGACGCTTCGGCTTCGAGCGGGAGATCGCGAAACGTCTCGCGTGGTGGGCGGGGTTGAAGGAGAAGGGCGAATCGCGCGACTGAGAGCGGTCGCGCCCCAGGTCTCTACATCGTGGAGGACGAATGCGAAGGTTGTGGCTGTACACGGCAGTGGTGTCGGCGGGACTCGTGGCTGCCTGCGCGACGTTCGGCAGGGCCGCATTCCAGCAGCCGGTGGTCTCGCTGAAGGACGTGCACGTGAACGGGCTCGGCTTCAACGGCGGCTCGGTGGACATACTGCTGAACGTGTACAACCCGAATCGATTCGACCTCGACGCAACGCGCGTCACCTACAAGCTCTACGTGGATACCATCCCACTGGGAACCGGTGCCACGGACTCGAACTTCACGGTCTCCAACGGTGACACCACCCAGGTCGCGCTCCCGCTCAGCTTCACCTGGGCCGGCGCCAGCCAGGCCGCGCGCTCGCTGATGAACACCGGTACCGTGAATTACCGCGTGGCCGGCGACATCACCGTCGGTTCGTCGCTGGGAACCTTCACGCTCCCGTACGATCGGACGGGAAGATTTTCGGCGCTGGGGAATGAGAGACGCTAGTGGAGAGGGCATGAGAGAACAGGAAGCAGGAAGCAGGACACAGGAAACAGGAACTGCTCGTGAAACGCAGTCATCCCCGCGTAAACGGGGATCCATTCTCTACGTCATCCCCGCGCAAGCGGGGATCCATGTTCGGCTGAGCAACCCGGATCCCCGCTCGCGCGGGGATGACGGCCTCGTAGGCAGCTCACTGCTTTCTGCCGTCTTCTTTTCGTTGTCCCCGACATCAAATAGCACAAGGAGTTTTCGATAACAAAGCAGACCATCTCTCTCGCTCCGCCGGTGGAGCGCGCGGTGCTCGTGGGAGCGCCGATCAAGGGGAAGCGCGCGCGGCTGGAGCTCGCTGAACATCTCGAGGAGTTGGCGGAGCTGGCCGACACGGCCGGCGCTGTCGTCGTCGGAGAAGTCACGCAGGCGCTGGACAAGCCGAACCCCTCCACCTACCTCGGGAAGGGAAAGCTGGACGAGCTGCGCGATGCGGCGGGACGCGATGCGGCTACGCTCATCATCTTCGATGACGAGCTCTCGCCCGCACAGGCCAGGAACGTGGAGCAGGCGATCGGCGTGCGCGTCATGGACCGCGCCGAACTCATACTCGACATCTTCGCCACGCGCGCTCGCACGAGCGAGGCGCGTATGCAGGTGGAGCTCGCGCAGCTCCGCTACATGCTACCGCGGCTCACCCGGATGTGGACTCACCTCGAGAAGTTCCGCGGCGGCATCGGAATGCGCGGACCCGGCGAGACGCAGCTCGAGACCGACCGGCGCCTCATCTCGCACCGGATACGCGTGCTCGATGAGCGACTTTCCGGTGTACAGAAGGCGCGCGCCGTGCAGCGCCAGTCGCGCGACAGCTACTTCCGCGCGGCACTCGTGGGCTACACCAACGCGGGCAAGTCGTCCATCCTCCGCGCGATCGCCGAGGCGAACGACGTGTTCGTGGAGGACCGCCTCTTCGCCACGCTCGATCCGCTCACGCGCGAGGTCGCGCTGGGCGATGGACGGAGCGTGCTGGTCACGGACACGGTCGGCTTCATCCGCAAGCTGCCGCACCACCTCGTGGCATCGTTCAGGGCGACACTCGAGGAAGTCGGCGAAGCCGACCTGCTGCTGCACGTGATCGACATCGCGCACCCCGGCTGGGAAGAGCGGGTGGACGTGGTCGAGCAGGTGCTCGCCGATCTGGAGGTGGGGGAGGTGCCGATCCTGCACGTCTTCAACAAGATCGATCAGCTGGAGCACGGCGAGCTGATCGCGCTGGAGGATCGCCTGCAGCGCTCCATACCGAACTCGGTATTCGTGTCGGCGGTGCTCCCCGATGGCCTCGAGCCGCTGCGCCGCGCGCTGCTCACAGCGCGGCGCCGGCTTCGTCCCACCACCACCGTTCGCATCCCGCTCGGCGACGGGAAGCTGCTTGCGGAGCTGCACCGCTCGGGCGAGGTGTTGTCGCAGGAGGCGGATGGCAACGAGTGGGTCGTGACAGCGCGCCTCGACCCCGCGACGCTCGGCCGGCTGCGCAACAGCCACGCGAGCATCATGAACGGCGACGGGGACTCACCGGCGAGCGATGTCGCTGCCGCTCCGGACGGTCAAACGGGGTCAGGTCTTTAATTTCGAGCGGCCACGGCAACTGCCGTGGCCGCTCGAAATTAAAGACCTGACCCCGTCAAGACCTGACCCCGACCAGGCGCTCCTCCCACACGAGACGCAGCATGGCGATCGCACCCTCGGGACAGGCGTGTACGCACTCCCCGCAGCGGGTGCAAACATCCTGATCCAGGGTCAGTCGGGCCGGCGGCCCGGCGGTGAGCGAGAGCGCTCGAGGCTCGCAGACCTTCACGCACTTCCCACAACTCGTGCAGGAGTCGTCCACGTGCGGAAGCACGGTGCAGTCGAAGCAGCGTGCCGCTTCGTTACGTGCCGCCTCGGCGGCGCTGGACGAGGCGTCTGCAAACGGGTCCACCGGCGGGAGCGGCTCGCCGAAGGGATCGGCGGGAGGGAGCGCACCTGCCGGCGGTGCTCCGCGCGGCGTGGCGAGCGCGCGCGGGGTGCTCGCGGCACTCCACGACTCGAGCTCCACCCACGCGGAGGATACTGCGGTCGTCACCGAGCGGCCCGTGAACGCCGCGTGGATCTGCCAGGCGGCCCGCTTTCCGTCGGCCGCGGCGTGGGCGATGGACCGGTGTCCAAAGGCGCAGGCGCCGCCGGCCCAGACGCCGAACATGGATGTCTGGAGAGTCTCGGGATCCACGGCGATGAGGCGGTCGGCGCCGCTCGCGATCTCCGGCCAGAATGCCATGACGTTCGCGGAGCGCGCGCCGGCGGCGACGATGTCGTCACACGGGATCACCCTGGCCAAGCGATCGTGCGGGCGTACCACCTCCACGGCGAGTAGATCTCCCGTAGCTCCGTCCATGTAGCGCGAGCTCTCCCACCCGAAGTCGAGAAGTACGCCCTCCTCGGCCGCGGCGGCGAGCATCTCGGGCGGGACCGCGCAGGCTACCGCCTCCTCCCGAAGCACGAGCCGCACCCGAGCACCGGGGCGGCCAGCTCGCAGCGCGCGCCGCACCACCGTGCGTGCCGCATCCACCGCCAGCACTCCCTCGCCCACCACTACCGTGCTACCCATCGGTGCGGTATTTCCGGCGAGGAGCTCCAGCGCGTCCAGCACACGCGGGTGCGCCCGCTGGGCGCCGAAAGCCGGCTCTCGTGGAGTTGCCGCGCCGATGGCCAGGAAGACCGCATCGAAGCCCTCGGAGAGCAGGGCGCGCACGTCGTCGCTGCCGGCGATCTGCCGACCGCCCTCGAATACCGCGCCCATGGCGAGGATCGCCGCGCACTCCGCTCGTGCACCGTTCACAGGGAAGCGAAAGGCGGGGATGGCGTGCGTCAGAACCCCTCCTGGCTCGCTGGCCGACTCGAAGATCACGCACTCGTGGCCGAGGAGGATGAGGTCGTGTGCACAGGCGAGGCCAGCCACGCCGGCGCCCACAACAGCCACACGCTTCCCCGAACGCGGTGCGGAGATGGCGGAGCGCGGGTCCAGTCCTCGAAGCCCGGCTACAGAGCGCACGTCGTGCGCGCTGGTGCACGAGCCCCCTTCAGGAAAGCTGGGGGTGGCTGGAGGTGAGAATCCCGCGGCAAAGCTCTCCAGCCCGGCGATGTTCACCGGCGCCCCGAAGTAGCGGCGGCGGCACGCGCTCTCGCACGGAGCATGGCAGCCGTGGCCGCAGCTGCTGGCGAAGGGATTGGCCGCGCGCGCTATCGCATAGGCGCTCTCCCGATCCCCCGCGCGAAGCGCGGCGGCCATCGCCGGCGCATCCACACCGAGAGGGCAGCCGTTGCCGCGCGAGCAGGGCACCAGCGAATCGACGCCCGCGCTCGCCAGCGGTAGGGGGTAGCTTTTCGCTTGATCGCTCAATCGGCTTCCGTTAAGTTCTCGCGATTGGCCGGTACGCGCGCGCCGGCGGACGTTTCGTGGACGGCGCGCGAGGAGTCATACGCGGGAAAGACTGCCGACTGGCTCCTGAAGTTACTGGCCGCGCCGAGCTCCGGCGCTACATATCTTGCATTGATGACCACATACGAAGCACTAGCGCAGACCATCCAGGATGGTCGCGCGGTCTGCGGTGTCGTAGGACTCGGATACGTGGGTCTCCCGCTGGCCGTCGAAATGGGGAAGGCGGGGCTGCGGGTCGTCGGGTTCGAGAAGTCGCCTCAGGTAGTCGAGGGCGTCAACGCGGGTCGCAGCCACATCGGGGATGTGCACGCCTCGGACGTGGCCGCGCTGCGAAAGAAGGGTCTCCTGGAAGCGACGCTCGACATGTCGCGGCTGGCCGAGTGCGATGTGATCTCGATCTGCGTTCCAACCCCACTCGGCAAGACGAAGGATCCCGACATGTCCTTCGTCGTGGCGGCCACCGATGCGGTGGCAGATGCCCTGCGCCCCGGTCAGCTCGTCGTACTGGAGTCCACGACATATCCGGGCACCACCCGGGAGCTGCTCCTCCCGAGCTTCGAGCGCAAGGGGCTCGCCGTGGGAGAGGACTTCTTCCTCTGCTTCTCTCCCGAACGCGTGGACCCGGGCAACGCCCGCTGGCATACGAAGAACACTCCCAAGGTGCTCGGTGGGGTCACGCCTCGCTGCACCGAGCTCGGCAAGCTCCTCTACGAGCGCTTCATAGACGAGATAGTCCCGGTGAGCTCGCCGGAGGCGGCCGAGCTCGCGAAGCTTCTCGAGAACACCTTCCGCATGATCAACATCGGCCTCGTGAACGAGATGGCCGTGATCTGCGACAAGCTCGGCGTGAGTGTCTGGGAGGTAATCGATGCCGCGTCGACCAAGCCGTTCGGCTTCATGAAGTTCGTCCCGGGGCCGGGGCTCGGCGGCCACTGCATCCCGCTCGACCCGCACTATCTCGCCTGGAAGATGCGCACGCTGCACTACAAGACGCGGATGATCGAGCTGGCTGGCGAGATCAACACCGAGATGCCGGCATTCTGGGTGGGGAAGGTTGCCGACGCGCTGAACGAGGTGTCGAAACCGCTGCGCGGGTCGCGCGTGCTGGTGCTCGGCGTGGCGTACAAGAAGGATATCGACGACCTCCGCGAATCGCCCGCGCTGGAGATCCTCGACCTGCTCACGAAGAAGGGCGCCCGGGTGAGTTTCCATGATCCGTATATCAAGGAGATCGTGGACGACGGCCACACTCCGCTCGGGGCCGTCGGGAAGTCCGTTCCGCTCACCGACGAGCTGCTTCGCGAGTCGGATGCGGTGGTGATAGTGACTGATCACACGGCCATCGACTACGCGCGAGTCTGCCAGATGGCATCCATCGTCATCGACACACGGAACGCCTGCGCACGCGGCTCGTCGCCGAAGCTCGAGGGGGCGGCAGCGGTGCCCGCACGTGTCTGAGAGCGGCGCCCAGCGCTATTCGATAGCGCTCGTCGGCTGCGGCCGAATCAGCGAGCGCCACTTCGAAGCGATCGCCGGCCAGAGCGCGCTCCGGCTCGTCGCGGTATGCGACGAGATCGAGGAGCGCGCCCGCGCGGCGGGAGAGAAGTGGGGCGTACCCTGGTTCACCACTTACGCCACCATGCTCGATGAAGTACCGGCCGACATCATGGCCGTGTGCACTCCGAGCGGCCTGCATCCGCGCCACGGCATCATGGCAGCCGAGCACGGGATGCACGTCATCTGCGAGAAGCCGATGGCCACGCGGCTCGAGGATGCCGACGCGCTGGTTCGCGCGTGCGACGAGGCGGGCGTACAGCTCTTCGTCGTGAAGCAGAACCGGCTCAATCCGGCCATCCAGCTCCTCAAGCGCTCGGTGGAGATGGGCCGCTTCGGCCGCATCTACCTGGCCAACACCACCGTGCGCTGGAACCGGCCGCAGTCGTACTACGACATGGCGCCCTGGCGTGGCACTTGGGAATTCGACGGCGGTGCGTTCATGAACCAGGCGAGCCACTACGTGGACATGATCCAGTGGCTCGTGGGACCGGTGGAATCGGTGGTGGCTCGCACGGCGACGCTCGCGCGCAGGATCGAGAGCGAGGACACGGGGATCGCGCTCCTGCACTTCCGCAACGGCGCTCTGGGAACCATCGAGGTCACCATGCTGACCTACCCGCGCAACATGGAAGGCTCGATCACCATCATCGGCGAGCGCGGGACGGTGAAGGTCGGCGGCACCGCGCTCAACCGGATCGACCACTGGGACTTCGCCGACTACGACGACATCGACCGCGAGGCGGAGCTCCTCAAGGCAGCGCCGAACCCGCTCTCCGTCTACGGCTCGGGTCACGGACCATATTACGCGAATGTGCTGCGAGCGCTGCGTCACGAAGCGGCCGCCGACACCGATGGCCGCGAGGGGCGCAAGTCGCTCGAGCTCATCCTCGCCATCTACGAGTCGGCCCGCTCGGAGCACCAGATCGCGCTACCGTTGCGCACCTTCTCGCGCGATCCCGACGCCGCGGCGGCAATCGCGGCCGCGGGCAGGCGACGCTGAACACCCCGACGCTCGCATGAGCGAGATGCGCGAGCTTCCCGGCGGCGCGCTGGTCCACGAATCGAGCTACGTGGACGATGGCGCCATCGTGGGGAAGGGAACCAGGATCTGGCACTTCTGCCACATCATGAAGGGCGCGGAGATCGGCGAGCAGTGCAGCCTCGGTCAGAACGTTGTCGTTATGCCGGGCGTAGTCCTGGGCCGCAACGTGAAGGTCCAGAACAACGTGAGCATCTACGAGGGCGTGCGCTGCGAGGACGACGT
>JBIQMO010000160.1:0-8529 GCA_044463245.1 Gemmatimonas aurantiaca | reverse complement strand
ACGCTATATTTCGATGTTCGCCTGAAGTCGGGCGATTCGGGTTGTATTCGGTAGGAAGGTTCCAGCGAAACAAGGGTGCAAATGGCCAAGACAGCAAGCACGCCCTCGCAGTACGACGCGGGGCAAATACAGGTTCTCAAGGGTCTCGAGGCGGTCCGGAAGCGGCCCGGGATGTACATCGGTTCCACGTCGGGGCGCGGTCTGCACCACCTGGTCTACGAGGTCGTGGACAACTCGATCGACGAGGCGATGGCCGGCTACGCCGACCGTATCGAGGTCATCATCCACAAGGACAACTCCATCACCGCGATCGATAACGGTCGTGGAATTCCGGTGGACGTCCACCCGATCGAGAAGCTGCCTGGCGTCGAGCTGGCGTTGACGGTTCTGCACGCCGGCGGAAAGTTCGACAAGAATTCGTACAAGGTGTCGGGCGGTCTGCACGGCGTGGGCGTGTCGGTCGTGAACGCGCTTTCCACGCAGCTCAAGGTGTGGGTCAAGCGCGGCGGCCAGGAGCACTACATGGACTTTGCTCGTGGCGTCACCACGACGAAGCTCAAGGCCTTGAAGAAGGTCGCCAAGAACGACACGGGGACGAAGGTCTGGTTCTCCCCCGATCCGACGATCTTCACCGAGCTGGTCTACGACTACGACATCCTCGCCACTCGCCTGCGCGAGCTCGCCTTCCTGAACAAGGGAGTGACGATCACGCTCACGGACGAGCGTGCCGACCCGGTGCGCAACGAGACCTTCCACGCGAAGGGCGGGCTCAAGGAGTTCATCGCCTTCCTCTCCAAGAACAAGAAGGCGCTGCACTCCGACGTCGTCCAGATCGACACCGAGCGCGATGACATCGAGATCGAGCTCGCGATGCAGTACAACGACGGCTACAACGACAACATCTTCTCGTTCGTCAACAACATCAACACGATCGAGGGCGGGACGCACCTCACCGGCTTCAAGAGTGCGCTCACCCGCGTCGTGAACCAGTACGCGCAGAAGGGAAACTTCCTCAAGAAGGCGGACTTCACGCTCTCGGGCGACGACGTCCGCGAGGGACTCACCGCGGTGCTGTCGGTGAAGGTGCGCGAGCCGCAGTTCGAGGGGCAGACGAAGACGAAGCTCGGCAACTCCGAGGTCGAGACCGCGGTCAAGACGGTGGTGAACGAGCACCTCGCCACCTACCTCGAGGAGCACCCGCGCTCGGCCAACATCATCGTCGAGAAGGCCGTCTCCGCCGCGCGCGCGAGAGAAGCCGCGCGCAAGGCGCGTGACCTCACGCGCAAGAAGTCCGCGCTCGAGGGGAACGTCCTGCCGGGCAAGCTCGCCGACTGTTCGCTTTCCGACCCTTCGCTCTGCGAGCTCTATCTGGTGGAGGGCGACTCCGCCGGCGGCTCGGCGAAGCAGGGGCGCGACCGCTCCTTCCAGGCGATCTTGCCGCTGCGAGGCAAGATCATAAACGTCGAGAAGGCACGCATCGACAAGGTGCTCTCCAACGAGGAGATCCGCACCATCATCACCGCCATCGGCACGGGGATCAAGGACGACTTCCAGATCGACCAGTCGCGCTACCACAAGATCATCATCATGACCGATGCCGACGTGGACGGCGCGCACATCCGTACCCTCCTGCTGACCTTCTTCTTCCGCCAGATGCGCGAGCTGATCGACGCGGGCTACGTCTACATCGCCCAACCGCCGCTCTACCGCGTCGCCAAGGGGAAGGAGGAGCAGTACGCCTACAGCGAGGAGGAGCGCGATGCGTACATGGCTCGCATGGGGAATGGCGACGGCCGCGGGAGCGTCTCGCTCCAGCGCTACAAGGGACTGGGCGAGATGAACCCCGACCAGCTCTGGGACACCACCATGGACCCCGAGCGCCGCACGCTTCTCAAGGTGGACATGGACGACGCCGTGAAGGCCGACGAGATCTTCCAGACGCTCATGGGCGATTCGGTCGAGCCGCGTAGGATCTTCATCGAGTCGAACGCCAGGTTCGTGCGTAACCTGGACGTCTGACGATTCCTCACGCCCGGCTAGTTCCGGACGAGCGAAGGGGGAGGCGCAGCGTGAACTCGCTGCCCTCCCCCTTCGCGCTCCGTACGGTAAGATCGCCGCCAAGCAGGTGCGCCAGGCGCTGCGACACGCTCAGCCCCAGCCCAGTACCACCCACGATGCGGCCGTGCACGTCCTCGACGCGCCAGAAAGGATCGAAGATGCGCTCGAGATGCTCTCGCTCGATCCCGATCCCGGTATCCTTCACCCGGAACTCGGCGAAGCCCGCGTCGCCCGCACACGCCGCGAGTGAGATTTCACCTCGTTCGGTGAACTTCACCGCGTTAGCCGCGAGGTTCACCAGGATCTGCCGGACCTTGTCACGATCGGTTTCGATCGTGAAGGCCGGCACCGGCGCATCGAGTCGCAGGGAGAGAGCCCGGTTGCTGGCCATCGGGAGCACGAGCTCCATCGTCTCCTGCAACAGCTCGGCCGCGTCCACTGGGGAGACGGCGGCCGTTTCCCGTCCAGCGTCCATGCGCGCGGTTCTCAGTACATCGTTGATGACACTCAGGAGGTGCTGCGCGCTGACTCTGATGCGTTCGAGCTGCCGCGCCTGGGCATCCGTTATGGGCCCCGAGATCTGCTCCGCCAGCAGCTCCTCGTAGCCCATGATGGCCGTGAGAGGAGTGCGAAGCTCGTGGCTCAACGTGGCGAGGAAGTTGGACATGCTCTCGCTGGATGCCCTGGCGCGCTCGGTCTCCTCCTGCTCCCTGAGTGCTGCGAGGAGGAGACGTTCGTTCAGGGCGCGCATCGCGGCGACGAGCGATGCGTACTCGACCGCGCGGCTCTCGGTCGCGGATGCATCGCGAATGCTGAGCACGAGATGCGGCCCCATTTCCGATGGGCCGACGTTCGTAAGCGGCCACGCGGTGAGGCGCAGGAGTCGGTAGGAGCGCGGAGCCCCCTCATCTCGATCGTCGTTCGTGGCACCCGCACTCCCGCGCCCGTCGAGGCGCATCCCGACCTCGTGCAGTGCGCGACCGGTCTCGCCGACCCGGCGCAACAGTGTCACGCCTCGGCTCGCATCCGAGTCCGCGAAGACCTCCTCGAACGGACGACCAGGGACGATCTCGCGACCCGCCCCGAGCAGTCTCTCTGAGGCCGGATTGGCGTACACGACATCGAAATCAGGGCCCCGAGTGACCACCACGCCGTGCGGCGCGGCAGCTACCGCGGCAAGAACGCTTGCTACCGCGTCCGGCAGCCGCGCATCCACGCTTTCATTCGATTCCCGAGCTCCGGGAATCCCCGTGCAACCGGCGTCGGCCGATCGCCCAGAGCCGTGCCGGCCACGTCCACGGCCTCCACTTTCCGCTAACGGCATGGTTCCTCGTACGTCTCTCACCCGTTTCTGCTCTACGCGATTAGGGTGCCGTTACGTGCCGCGCCCGCTGAGAGGCCAACTAAGGGTCTTCGCTCGGCTGCGGCACCCCCGTGATGACGCCACGATACTGGCGGAGTGGCTCGCCTACGTGCACACCGTCTTCATCGACCGTGTAGATGCGGAGATCGCGGCTGTGATCGCTTCCTCGCATCTTCACCACGGCAAGCACCCTTTGAAGCTCGCCGTCCAACTCGATGTAGCGCATTGCCAGGATATCATCGGAGATGATGGAAGCGTTGAACGTCGAGAAATCGAGGAACCCCTCCGACTCGCTGCGCTCGACGGTGGAGAGAAGCGATATGCCGAGCCTGGACAGATCCTGAAGGAGCCGGTAGTACGAATCGCGAAAATCGAGGCGGAAGCTTGGCGCGAGGACGGCCTCGAAGCCGGTGAGCGAATCGATCACCACCCGCTTCGCGCCGATCCTCTCAACGGCATCGCGGATCCTGTGCAGCGTTTCTTCAGCGGAGACGTCCACCAGCCGAAGATACTGCACCTCCATCTCCCCTTCGGCGATGAGCTTCTCGAGGTCGATGCCGAGCCGTCTGGCGGTGGCTACATAGGTAGCCGGCCGCTCCTCGAACACGGCGATCACGGAGCGATCGCCCACCTCGAGACCAGCCGCCGCAAACTGAAGCGCGAGCATGCTCTTGCCGGCCCCGGTCGGTCCCGCCACGAGTACGGAGTCCCCGCGCGGCACACCGCCGTCCATCAGGTCATCGAGCCCGGGCACGCCGATGGAGATGCGCTCCGATGGCAGGTTGACCGGATGCTGCTGCGTCCGGCGGGAGTAACGAGGGAAGACCTCGACTCCGACGCTCGAGATACGCATGGCGTGCAGCCCCGGCAGCGGCGCCTGCCCGCGAACCTTGGTCACGCGCAACTTGCGCTGGGTCGAGTTGCGCTCGACCTCGTTCAGTAGCCAGACGATCCCATCGGCGACGGTAAATACCGGACTACGCGCCTCGTGTTCGGCGTACTCTCCGACCAGGAAGGTGGTCGCTTCCCAGGTGGTGAGTCGCAGCGCCAGACGCTGGACGAAATACTGCAATGCCAGCTCCGCATCGGCGGTACGTCCTACCATGGGGATCATGGTTCGGAATGAATCCACCACCACCATTCCGGCGTTCGCGTCCTCCACCTCACGCGCGATGCGCTCCAGCACCACGTCGAAGTCGCGATCCAGCGCCTCCTGGCTGAGGTTCAGGAATCGTACTTCGCTCCCTACCCTGGCGATGTCGAAGAACCCGAACTGCTGCTGATAGCGCAGCATCTTGAAGGACGGCTCACCGAGCACGGTGAAGTGCAGAGCCGGGCGCTCGGCGGTCGCGTTGGCGAAGAGGATCTGCTCGGCCAGCGTGGTCTTCCCGGTGCCCGGAGCCCCTGCGATGATGTTGAACGAGTACTCGGCGATCCCGCCGCCGAGCACTTCGTCGAGCCCCGGCACGCCGGAAGGCAATTTCCTTATCGGGACGGGCTCTGGTGCAGTCACTCTCGGGTCCTCTCTGGATATGTGGGATTTGCCTCCGACTCCTGTCCTGGCCACCCGTGCTCCACCAGGCGTGCGGCTACGTCGTCACCGACCAGGCGCCCCAGCAGGGCTACTACTTCGGCAATCGCTGCCGCGCACGCCTCCGTGGCTTCGTCGGGAGGCAGCGACCGAAGGGCTGCGAACGTGTCCGGTGAAATGGCGAGGCCATTGTCTCGTGCCAGCGAAGGAACCTTGACGCCTTCCAGTCCCGGCGAGGCGCCACGCGCCTTGTCGAGTGCCCGCGAGAGCAGGGCGCGGGCTCCATCGGCGCCGAACCACCGAGCGAGTGTGCTCTGCAGTCGCTCGAGCACCATCGCGCCCGCCCGCGCCACCATATCGGACGACGAGCCATGCGGCGCTCCCTCCGCCGCAAGGAGCCGCAACGCGATATCGCGTGACGCGCGCGCCCTCATATTCGACGACCGCTCCTCTTCCATGCGGGATTCGTGTCGGAACTCGCCCGGGTTGACGAATGCATGCGGCACAAAGATCCGCCAACATATCGCGGAGCCGTGCAGTCGCACCAGAGCGAGATTGCGGCAGCATCGTCGGTCACGTGCCGGGGTCCGGGAGGCCCTCATCGTACGATGTCGTACGACCTGCATCCACCCGGTGCGAGACGAGCGGAAGCGGAGTCTCGACTTCCTCCGCGATGCGAATCGCCTCCGCGAGTGCCGCGCGCCCGCGCGATATGTCCTGCTGCGTGCGCGCGAACACGGTGGCGAGCGGCTCGCCCGCCTCCACCCAGTCACCGGGCTTCGCGCTCACCACGAAGCCGACGGCTTCCGCGCCGGCGCCGCCAGGAGCTGCCGCGCCCGCCGTGAGCGCCGCGAGCCCGCGTGCGATCGCACGAGGCTCCACGTTCGCCACGAAGCCGCGCTGCGGTGCGACGAAGAGCTCGCATTCCTCCGCCTGCGGGAGCAGCGCCGGATCATCCACCACATCCGGATTCCCTCCCTGCGCCTCGATGAGCCGACGCAGCTTCTCCGCGGCCGCGCCGGAGTCGACCGCGGTTACCAGGAGACGTCGCGCTTCCTCGCGCGAGGAAGCGCGACGCGCCAGGAGCAGCATCTCCACTCCGAGCGCGAAGCTCAGCTCCACCAGGTCGGGCGGCCCTTCGCCTTGCAGGGCGTGTATCGCCTCCTCCACCTCCAGAGCACCTCCCACGGCGCGCCCAAGCGGTCTGTCCATCGCCGTCAGGAGCGATACGCTCTGGCAGCCGTGCACTCCGACCAGCTCCGCTACGAGAACGGCCAGCGCGAGCCCGTCGCGCGGCGCGTGGACGAATGTCCCCGAACCAACCTTGATGTCGAGCACGAGACCGCCGAGCCCCGCCACGAGCTTACGCGCAGCGATCTCGATGGCGACGAGCACGGTGGACTCCACCGTCGCGGTAGCGTGGCGCAGGGCGCTCAGCCGGGCGTCGAGAGGAGCCGCTTCGAGCGGGCACTCGAGGATCGCGCAGCCGAGCCGGTCCAGCTGTACGCGCGCCTCGTTGGGCGTGAGGCGGGTGCGAAAGCCGGGAATCGCCTGCAGCTTCTCGAGCGGTCCGCCAACAGGGTCGCATCCGCGCCCCAGCACCATGGGAAGCTGCACGCCGAGCGATGCGACCAGTGGAGCCACCACCAGCCACGCCTTGTCGCTGACCCCGCCGGTGGAGTGGAGGTCCATCCGCACGGCGTCGGTGGAGTCGGGAAAGAGCGGCGCGCCGAGGCCGAGGAGCGCTTCCGTCAGCGCATGCGCCTCGGTAAGATCGAGGCCGCGCAGGTACGCCGCCATCAGGAAGGCCGCCAGCTCGTGATCCGCCACGTGCCCCGACGAGTAGGCGTGCACGAGCGCGCGCCACTCTCCGGGGTCTATCCTTCCTCCATTCCGCTTGCGCTCGATGAGACGTTGCGCGAGCATTGGCAGTCCTTTGGGGTATACCTGGCTCGGCGTCGGCACTCCCCGCCGCCGCGAGGTGCACAGCTCACGTGCTCCTCGACTCACATGCCACAATGTCGGAGGTTCCATGCTCTTGCGCTACCTCGCCATATCCGCCGGGATGTTACTGCTGGCTCAGGCCGCCGGTGCGCAGACCACCAGCCAGGGGGGACCGCAGACTGTCGCCGCTCGGATAGCGCAGGGTGATAGCGCGCACGACGCGATGAGCCCCGCGTTCGCACTGGCCCACTACAAGGCGGCACTGGCGATCGACTCCATGTCGTACGAGGCACTCTGGAAGGCGTCGCGCGACGCGGTCGATCTGGGAGAGTTCAACGCCGACCCGACGCAGCGCGAGCAGTACTTCGCCGACGGTGAGAAGTACGCACGCCGCGCGGTGGCGGTGAACCCCAACGACGCCGAGGGCCACTTCGTGCTCGCCCGCGCGCTCGGCCGCGTGGCTCTCACGCTCGGCGTGAAGCAGCGAGTCAACTACGCCAAGGAGGTTCGTGAGCAGGCGCTCGATGCGTTGAAGTACGACTCTCTGCACCCCGGCGCGCTCCACGTGATGGGACGCTGGAACGCCGAGATCATGCGCCTGAGCGGCTTTTCCCGCTTCTTCGCCAGGAACTTCCTCGGCGGCGACGTCTTCTCGCAGGCCAGCTGGGACAAGGCCGTGGACTACATGGAGAAGTCGGTGAAGGTGGACCCCACTCGCCTGGTCCACCACCTCGACCTCGCCGAGATCTACCGCGACCGCAACTCCGACGGCGACCGCGAGCGCGCCCGCGAGCAGTTCCAGTTCGTGATCGACGGCAAGCCCCTGGACTACAACGACAAGTTCTACAAGCAGCAGGCGGAGGCGGAGGTGAAGAAGCTGTAACAGCAGGGTTCAGGAGGCAGGGTTCAGGGTTCAGGAACTACCCAGCGATCGAGATCTCTCCCCCGAGGCAGTTCCTGAACCCTGAACCCTGCCTCCTGAACCCTGTGGTCACCGCCCCCTCATATCCTCCACCATCCACCTCCCCCGCGTGATGCCGCGGCGGAGCTTGCGGCGGCTGCGGCGGGTGGCGCGTTCCACGTTTTCGCGGAGATCGTCGAAACGATCGGAGACGCGATCGGTGACCCAGCGGGAGCGCTCGCCGAGGAGCTCGCGGGTCTCCTCGCCACTTCGGGGCGCCAGAAGGAGGGCGAGGGCGGCACCGAGGGCGAGGCCTGCAGCGAGACCGGCACCGAAGATGCCGATGTTGTCCCACTCCATCGTCTCCTCGTAGCTGCTCCCCATGGCATCCGTGTCGTAGCCATTGCCAGCCGCATTCATCCCCTCGCCTCGACGGTTGCCGCCGCGACGGGCCCCACGACGTGCCGAAGGACTGGTCAGTTCGCTATAATGGGACATCGCTCGGGGATCCTCCTGTGATATCTGAAAGATTTTATCCGGTGAATGCTCCGGGTGTTGACCTTGGTAAGGAAATTGCTTGTTCGACCCACGCCGCTGGTACCGGCGCTACACACGAATGAGGAAATGCATGAGTCCCTCGGGTAAGACAGTACTGCTCGTGGAAGACAACGAGGACAACCGCATCGTTTATTCCACAATACTGCAGCATTTCGGGTATCGTGTCATGGAGGC
>JBIQMO010000159.1:0-8549 GCA_044463245.1 Gemmatimonas aurantiaca | reverse complement strand
CCGTATGGCCAGTGGCCATACGGCTCGAAATCAAAGACCTGACCCCGTCGGACCGCTCCCCATCACCCCACTACGAGACTGTACGTCAACAACACCAATACGATGGCGGAGATGAGAACGTACATCCAGTCGCGCTGGATCGCGAATGCGATGAGGGTGAGAAGGACGCGAGCTACGGGGGTGGCGATGAGGAGAACGATTCCCAGCTGGACGATCGCCGCCGGCTGGAGCGCGATGGCGCCAGTTATCACCCCCGTGAGAGTGCTCAGCATCTCGGGCTCGCCGCGGAAGACCGAGTGGGACGGGACGAGCGAGCCGTGGTGGATCATGAAAGCGATCCCACCGGCGAGGGTGACGGCGGCGGCGACCAGCACTCCGATGCGGAGCAGGTTGCCCACGATCTGCTCCACGTGCTCCTGCGCCGGAGGGTGGCCCGACGCGGTCGTCTTCGGCTCAGATATTTCCGGTGAGGCCATTGTAGAGCATCTCGAAGGCTATCACCACCACGACGATCGCGAAGATGAGGCGAAGTCGCGGAGTCCTGAAGTTGGGAAGCACCCTCGCACCTCCGAGAGCGCCGCAGAGGACGCCGAGCATGACGGGGAAGGCGAGTCCCGGGTCGATGTAACCGCGATGCAAGTAGACGCCGGCGCTGGCTGCCGCGGTGACACCGATCATGAAGTTGCTGGTAGTGGTGGATACCTTGAACGGGAGACGCATTGCGCGGTCCATGGCCAGCACCTTCACCACGCCGGAGCCGATTCCCAGCAGGCCGGAGAGGATTCCCGCGACGTACATGATTCCGAATCCGAGCGGGACGCGCCGTACCCGGTAGCGCTGCGGTCCGTCGCGTGTGGGGTACGACGAGTCGAGCTTGAGCCAGGTAGCGATGCGATCCGAGCGGTCATCCACCGCGTGCTCTACACGCGGCCGCGTGGTCTGCCACGCGGACTGCAGCAGCACGAGGCCGAAGATGGTCGCTATCACGCGCGGCGAGACGAGGCCCGCCACGAAAGCGCCGGTGAGCGCTCCTACAGTGGTGGCCATCTCGAGGAACATCCCTACCCGCAAGTTGGTGTAGCCCTCTTTCACGTACGCCGCGGCAGCCCCGGACGATGTCGCGATCACCGACACGAGCGACGCGCCGATGGCGTAGCGGATGTCCACCTTGAAGACGAGCGTCAGGAGCGGGACGATCACTATCCCGCCCCCGAGCCCGGTGAGAGCCCCGAGCAACCCCGCGGCGAGCGCGCCGCTGAAGATCAGGATGCTGAGCTCCAGGACGTTCACGCGTCCCTCAGCATCTCTCTCGCGGCGTTGTATCCGCAGGCGCCCATCACGCCGCCTCCGGGGTGCGTCGCGGCACCGCAGAGGTAGAGTCCGCGCACGGGCGTGCGGTAGTCGGCGTAGCCGGGGAGCGGGCGCATGAAGAAGAGCTGGTCGAGGTTCATCGCACCCTGGAAGATGTTGCCGCCGTAAAGGCCGAAGCGCCTCTCGAGATCCGTCGGCGAAAGGACCTGGCGGTCGATCACCGAGCGGCTGAAGTTGGGCGCGTACTCATCCAGGATCTCGAAGCAGCGATCCGCGAACGATTCCTTCACCTCATCCCAGCTCCCCTCGCGCAGTCGCGCGGGAGCGTACTGGATGAACATGGACATGAGATGCTTGCCCGCGGGCGCCACCGATGGGTCGACCGCCGACGGAATCGTGCACTCCAGTATCGGCGAGCGCGAGGGCGCACCGTACTTGGAGTCGTCGAAGGCGCGTTCCATGTAGTCGATGGTCGGAGCGATGTGAATCGTTCCGCGGTGCTCCGGTCCCGGCTGGCCGTTGGAGGACGCACCGTTGATGGCAGGGAAGCGGGGAAGCTCGCTGAGCGCGACGTTGATCTTGAGTGTCGCGCTGGAGTAGTCGATCGCGCGGATGTCCGAGAGGAACTGCTCGGGGAGCGCGTCCTCGGCCACCAGACCCACGAAAGTGTGGTGTGCATCGGCGTTGGACGCGATCTGGCGTGCGTGGAACTCGGTACCATCGGCGAGCGCCACACCGTACGCGGTTCGCCCACGCGTGAGGATGCGCGCGACGGGGGTGTTGGTGCGGATCTCGACGCCGCGCTCGCGCGCGGCCGCCGCGATGGAGTCGGAGATACCGCCCATACCGCCGCGGACGTACCCCCACACGCCACGCGCACCATTGCACTCGCCCATCACGTGGTGGAAGAGGACGTAAGCCGTACCAGGAGTGGAAGGCGATGCGGCGGCGCCGATGATCGCGTCTGTGGCGAGCGGCGCGCGGAGCTGCTCCGACTCGAACCAGCGTTCCAGCACCGAGCGCGCGTCACCAGTGAGAATCTCGATCGCTCGCGCACCAAGCTCGGGGCCGAGCTTTCTGAAGCCGAGGCCGAGCTTCGCGAGCTGCAGCAGGTCGCGCGGCCGCTTCGACCACGGGTCTGGCGGCGTCTGCATGAGCGTGGGCTCGATGAAGTCGGCCACGCGCTCGAGCATCGCCTCGTAGCGCGGAAAGGCTTCGGCGTCGCGCGCGGAAAACTTCCCGATCTCCTTCTGATTGAAGGCCATATCGGGTCCCAGCATCAGGTAGCGCCCGTCCGGGAAGGGAGTGAAGGACGACGGATTGCGCGGCAGTAGCTCGAATCCGTGGCGGTGCAGCGCCAGGTCGCGAATGATCTCGGGGCGGAGAAGGCTGTTGACGTACGCCCCGGTGGACACCCTGAAGCCAGGGAAGACCTCTTCGGTGACGCACGCGCCGCCGACCATCTCGCGGCGCTCGAGCACCAGTACTCTCTTGCCGGCGCGGGCCAGGTACGCGGCGGTCACGAGGCCGTTGTGACCGGCCCCGATTATGATGGCATCGTAGTCTTTTCTCAAGGCTAACTCCGGAAGGCGGATCTTCAGTGGCGGGAAGAAGGTAAGCTCGGCACTTGGCGCCTCGCGCGTCAAGGCTGTCCGCACTAGCTTTGGGCCGTCGTAGTGGGAAGCAGAGTCGCATCCTCCTCCTCGCTCACCCCCGCCCCGGAGATTTCCCGTGGCCCAGGCGCTGCTCGATAGCCACACTTCACCCGCGGACGGTACCGTCGTCACTCCCACGCGCGCGGCGTGGACGGGGCTAGCGCTCCTCACGCTCATCAACCTATTCAATTACCTGGACAGGTTCGTCGTCCCGGCGATCGGGGAGAGCCTCAAGCATTCGGAGATCCGTCCGACCGACGAGCAGTTCGGCTTCCTGGCGAGCGGATTCGTCATCGTCTACATGATCGCCGCGCCGTTCATAGGGGTGTACGCCGATCGTGCATCGCGGCCGCGGATTCTCGCGCTCGGCGTGGGAGTCTGGAGCCTCGCAACCGCGGCCGGTGGTCTCGCTTCGAGCTACGGCTCGCTTCTCGCCTCGCGCGCGGCCGTGGGGATCGGCGAGGCCGCTTACGGTACCATCGCTCCGGCGCTGCTGGCCGACTACTTCCCCGAGCGGCTGCGCGGACGCGTCTTCGCGATCTTCTTCGCGGCGACTCCGGTTGGCTCCGCGCTCGGCTACGTGGTGGGCGGTCTGGTCGACAAGCACTACGGGTGGCGGCACGCCTTTTACGTCGCCGGCCTCCCCGGCCTCCTCCTCGCGGTGCTCGCGCTCACTCTCTTCGAGCCGCACGCCGCTTCACGCGAGGACGGCGATGCGGCGACTCCATCCGCCGGACGCGGGTCTGGCGTGAAGCTCTCTGGTGTCCGGCGTTACGTGGAGCTGGCGAAGAACCGGCTCTACCGCCTCACCATCCTGGGCTACGCGGCCTACACCTTCGCGCTCGGCGGGATCGCCTTCTGGATGCCCACCTTCCTCGAGCGCGTGCGCGGCCTCCCGCGCGATGTGGCTACCGTGCGGCTCGGCGCCATCCTCGTCGTCACGGGCTTCGTGGGGACGTTCATCGGCGGCTGGGTGGGCGACTATCTCCTGCGCCGCACGAAGCGCGCGTACCTGTGGGTGTCCGGCGTGGCGACACTGGCGGCCGCGCCGGCCGCCTGGCTGGCACTCACCCTCGAGAGCCCGGCGCACTACTGGACGGCGCTGGTCATCGCCGAGCTCCTCGTCTTCGCGTGCACCGGGCCGGTGAACTCGGCCGTGGTGAGCGAGGTGCCTCCGCGGATGCGCGCATCGGCGATGGCGCTCTGCATCTTCACCATTCACATCCTCGGAGACGTGCCGTCTCCCCCGATAATCGGAAAGATTTCCGATGCGCGCGACCTGCAGCTCGCGGTGATGATCATCCCGGCCGCGGTGCTCGTGGGTGGCGTGATCTGGTGCTGGGCCGCATGGAGTCGGAGCTCCGAGGCGGTGCGTACTCCCGTAGAGAGAGAAGGTCAGATGGCATGACGGCTCCTCCCGAGCTCCTGTATCTGCTCGCCGGCGATCCGGCGGAGCTGGCTGAAACGCTCTCGTCGATGCACGGGGCGGACGTGGCCGAGGCGCTGAACGCCCTGCGCCCCGAAGCAGCGGCGCGCGTGCTCGCGGCGCTCCCGTTCGATCTCGCCGTCCGTGTCTTCGATGAGCCGGAGCTGGTGGATCGCACGGAGATCTTCCAGCACATGGACCCGCACACCGCGGGGCCGATCATCGAAGCGATGTCCGCGGACCAGCAGGCGGAGCTCTTCCGCGAGCTGCCCGAGCGGGAGCGCGCGCGGCTCTTCCGCTCGCTCGATTCCGGCACTCGCGAGGAGCTCTCGCTCCTGCTTCGCTACCCCGACACCGTGGCTGGCGGCATCATGACCACGGAGTTCGTGGGAGTTCCGCCCGACTGGACCGTGCAGCACACGCTCGACTACATCGCGCAGGTCGGCGGTGCGAAGGAGACGGTCTACGCGATCTACGTGATCGATTCCGCGACGCAGCGCCTCGTACACGTAGTGTCGCTGCGCGAGCTGGTGCTGGCGCGGCGCAACCTTCTCGTGAGTGAGGTAGGTGACCAGCAGCAGCCGGTCGGCGTGTCGCCGGACACGGATCGCGAGGATGTGGCGCGCGTGATCTCGAAGTACAACCTCCTCGCGGTTCCCGTGCTCGATCCGGATGGACGAATGCTGGGCATCGTCACGGTGGACGACGTGATTGACGCCATCGTGGAGGAGCAGACCGAGGACGTGCAGAAGCTCGGCGGCCTCGAGGCGCTGGAGGAGCCGTACATGGAGGCGGGGCTCTTCGCGATGATCAGGAAACGCGCCGGCTGGCTCGCGGCGCTCTTCCTCGGCGAGATGCTCACCGCCACCGCCATGGGCTACTTCGAGAGCGAGATCAGCCGCGCTGTCGTGCTCGCGCTCTTCGTTCCGCTCATCATCAGCTCGGGAGGCAACTCGGGTTCGCAGGCGACGTCGCTGATCATTCGCGCGATGGCGCTGCGCGAGGTGCGACTGCGGGATTGGTGGCGCGTGGCGCTGCGTGAGCTTCCCTCGGGGGTGATTCTCGGTGCGATCCTCGGCATCATCGGGTTCGCCAGGATCAGTCTCTGGCAGATGCTCGGCTGGCAGGACTACGGCGAGCACCACGTGCTCGTGGCATTCACAGTCGCTTTCGCGCTCGTGGGTGTTGTCACGTTCGGATCGCTCGCCGGATCGATGCTCCCGTTCATCCTGCGTCGTCTCGGCTTCGATCCAGCGAGCGCTTCGGCACCGTTCGTGGCGACGCTCGTGGACGTGACCGGGCTGATCATCTACTTCAGCGTCGCCCTCATTATCCTGCGCGGCACTCTGCTCTAGTCTAGGGCACCCGGGCAGCGTCTTCGGTGCCTTCTATCTCTTCCACGACGCGCTTCTCGTTGCGTCTGGTGATGAACCAGACGCCTATGCTCACCAACACCACGAGCACGACCGCGAGAAGATCCTCGTGCCTGCGCACGTGGCCTACGAGCTCCACCGCGGTCTGCCCGAAAACCCACCCCATCCCCGTGAAGAGCGCGCTCCAGGCGAAGGCGCTCGTGCAGCTGCCAATGATGTAGGTGCCGGTTCGAACCCGCGCGGTCCCGCAGGTGATCGGAAGGATGAGCCGTGCTCCGTAAGCGAAGCGCGTCGCGACCGAGGCACGCCAGGGATGTCGCCTGACGGCAGCGAGTAGTCGCTCGGTGGGCGCCGCCAGCCAGCGCCACCGCGAGACGGCCGAAGCAGCACGCGTGAGCCCCAGGCCGAAGAGCGCGACGTCGGCGACCCAGCTCCCGACCGCGCACGCGACCATGGCATGCAGGGGGTGGAGATGTCCCTGGTGCGCGGCGAATCCCGCGAGTACCGGCGCTGCCTCCTCGGCGACGATGCTGGTGGCGCCAAGGCTGACGTATCCCCAGATGTGCGAGAGATGAGAGAGGAGAGTGTGTGGTACGGCGAGCGTGAGGATCATCGATTCTCGTAAAGGGGCGCGACTGCGATTCCCGGAAATCTACGCGATGGGCGGGCCGCTCCGGCGGACTCCGCCGCCGCTCTCCGAGCCCGGCAATGGCGAGCGGGGTAAAATCTCGACAAAGGTCGCTCGGCACGTAAGCTTCAACACTCCCGGGTCGGCTACGGCGCGCCACGCTCGGTGCGTGCCGCCGGGCCGCCCCCATTCCGGATCGGGATCCCAATGCGTAAGCAGCACCTCCTCTGGCTCGTCCCGCTCGTGGCCGCCTGCGGCGACAGCAGCTCCGGCCCCGCGCCGATCACCTGCGCGACGGCAACGAGCGCACGGCAGACCGCGGCCATCGTGGATCTTCAGCCTGGTCAGTCCGTGAGCTTCCTCACCTCTGCCGCCGCTGCGGGTTGTCTCGAGATCGAGCCACAGGCGAACAGCCGCTACGTGCTCGGCGTGATGAACGTGACGCCGAACGGCGCTTCCACGACTTCGTTCCGGATGACCGGTGGTGACCCGACCGCAACGCAGGCGAACGTCGTGGCGCGCGCGCAGGCCGGCGCAGGATCGGCGAGCCTCCGCAACTGGCTGGTGGGGACGCCCGAGCACGACCAGCGCGAGGCGGCTCGACTCCATCGCGCCGTGCTGGATGCCGACCGACGGCTGGTGCAGCGCCGCGGGAACCCGGCAGCCGCCATTGCACGGCTCCGTGCGCGCGCGCAGCGAGAGGGGACCGCGGCGAGAAGCGCGACGGTCTCGCGCGCTCTCACGCCCAGCGTGGGTGATGTGCTTCCATTCCACATCCGCGACATCAACAGCGATGTGGGGGACACGATCTGCGTGAGAGGGTTCGACGTGCAGGCGCGCACCGTGTACGTGGGCGAGAAGACCATCCTGTTCGAGGACGTGAACTCGCCGGTGAAGGGGCAGATCGACTCGTTCTACGACAGCATCGGCAAGGAGTTCGACGACGTGATCTACCCGCTGCTCGTGGAGAACTTCGGCGACCCGCTCGCCTTCGACGCGCAGATGGGAGGGAAGGGGAAGGTGCTGATGCTCTTCTCGCCCGTGCTCAACGAACAGTTCGGCGGTGTGGCCGGCTTCGTGAGCGGC
Organism: Gemmatimonas aurantiaca; assembly: GCA_044463245.1. Lineage (GTDB taxonomy): Bacteria > Gemmatimonadota > Gemmatimonadetes > Gemmatimonadales > Gemmatimonadaceae > JADGGM01. Next base: position 1,070 of record JBIQMO010000159.1, on the reverse strand, counting down.
TGCGACTTCTACCCCTACGATCCCGCCGAAGGGCCCGACCAGAACACCGTGGGGAACGACGCGGCGATCTTCTACGCGTACGTCCCCGACGATGCGACCATGTCCTCGATAGATCGGTGGCAGGCCTTCGTGCGCGGCGTGCTGGCGCACGAGACCAAGCACCTGTCGTCGTACGCGGCCAAGTTCGCCAATGGTGCGAGCGCGCTCGAGGAGGGCTGGCTGGAGGAGTCCACTGCGCAGATCGCATCCGAGATCTACCAGCGCAACTTCTCGCACTCGCCGTGGAAGAACCCCACATCGTTCCTCGCGAGCGTCGGGTGCGAGCCGCCGCTCACCGCGCGCAACGGGTGTACCGGCGACCACCCGCAGGTGATGCTGCATCACTTCACTTTCCTGTACGACTACCTCGGCGACGGCGGAACCGAGACGCCGATCGGCTCATCGAGCAACGCCTTCTACGGCGGTGGGTGGTCGTTCGTGCGCTGGGTGATCGACCAGTACGCGCCGTCGGAGTCGGGAATGCTGCACGCGATGACGCAGGCCACCAGCACTTTCGGAATCGACAACATCGTGACGAGGATCAACGCTTCCTTCCCGGATCTGGTGGCTGGGTGGTCGCTGGCGAGCGCGGTGGCGGGGGTGACGAACTTCACGCCGGAGAACCCCCTTCTCACCTTCCCGAGCTGGAAGCAGGGGGAGATCTTCGCGGGGATGCACGACGAGCTGGTGCTCGCTTCGACCGGTGAGCCGGCGTTCCCGCGGGTGTACCCGCTCGTGCCCGACACGCTCTCGTTCGGGGACTTCCGCGCGAGCGTCGAGTTGCTCCACGGCGGGGGCGTTGCCCTCTTCGATCTCCGGAGCACCAGCGCCGAGCGGCAGCCGATTCAGATCACGGCCTCCGGTGGTGACCCGCTGCCGGCGAACAGCTCGGTGCGGACGGCTATCGTGAGGGTCAGGTAATGCGTTTTGAAGGCGCGCCGTTCGGCGTCATCGCGGGGGCTCGGTGCATCGCGCTGGGCCATAACTGCGCACGCGGAGGGCGCGGAGGGAACGGCGAGAGGACGCGGAGA
>JBIQMO010000158.1:0-8632 GCA_044463245.1 Gemmatimonas aurantiaca | reverse complement strand
CCGGGGCGGTTCCTGAACCCTGAATCCTGAACCCTGAACCCTCGAGCCCTTTCTGCTTTCTGCTGTCTGCTTTCTTCTTTCTCCCCTCCTCTCTCCCTTGCCGCTCCCCCACGCCTCCGATACTTTGCGCGGGGCGGCTGGCCGCCCGCAGGCCCTCCGATTCACTCCCACTCGCGCATCCTGTGACCACCTCCTTCATCGACCCTCGGCTCACCGAGCGTCGGAATCCGCGCACTGCCGCGATCGACCTGGCGTCGCCGCTCGAGATCGTGGAGTTGATCGGCGCCGAAGATCGTACCGTGCCGGAGGCGGTGGCGACGCAGCGGGTGCAGATCGCGCGGGCGGTGGAGTTGGCCGAGGAGGCGTTTCGCGCAGGTGGGCGGCTCTTCTACGTCGGTGCGGGTACGTCGGGGCGGCTCGGTGTGCTCGACGCGAGTGAGTGCCCGCCCACCTTCGGCACCGACCCGGAGATGGTCCAGGGGATCATCGCCGGGGGGCTCGACGCGCTGGTGCGGTCGCAGGAAGGTGCGGAGGACATCGCGGCGGACGGCGCCGCGCAGATGGATGCGCGTCATGTGGGTGAGCGCGACTTCGTCGTCGGAATTGCAGCTTCGGGCACGACGCCCTACGTGCACGGGGCGCTCGAGCGCGCCGCGAAGCTCGGTGCGCGCACGGCGATCGTCGCCTGTTCGCCTCCACCCCGGTCGATACTCGATCTGGTGGACGTAGCGATCGTACCGCTCACGGGACCCGAGGTGGTGACCGGCTCCACGCGCATGAAGGCGGGCACCGCGACCAAGCTGGTGCTCAACACGATCACGACCGGCGCGATGATCCGCATCGGGAAGACTTTCGGCAACCTGATGGTCGATCTTCGCGCGATGAGCCAGAAGCTCGTCGACCGCGGCGAGCGCATCATGATGGAAGTCTGCGGCGTATCGCGCGAGGAGGCACGCCGGCTGATCGATGCCGCGGGCGGGGCGGTGAAGACGGCGATCGTGATGCAGAAGCTCGGCGTCTCGCGCGAGGAGGCGGAGCGCAAGCTGAGCGAGGCAGGAGGTGTCGTTCGCCGAGTGGTGTCCGAACCGCCGCCGCCGGCCGAGTGAGGGAGAACGCGGCTTCGCACGGGCGGGCGCCGCGGGTCACGAGCGGCGCCGCGATCATGGTCGGACTCATGTCCGGCACGTCGGTCGATGGGATCTCCGCCGCGGTAGCGAGCTTCGATCGTACGGAAGGTGGCCGGGTACGCGCCGAGCTCCTCGCCTTTCACTCGAGGTCGTACAGTCCGGCCGAGCGTGAGCGTCTCCTCCGCGCCATCGAGTCGGGGACGCCCGAGGAATATTGCCGCCTCAACTTCGACCTCGGGAGCTGGCTGGCCGATGCCGCGCTCGCGACCATGGCGAAGGCGCGGCTCGCGCCGGGCGACGTGACCGCCATCGCGTCGCACGGGCATACCGTGTGGCACGAGCCGCCACACTCCACCTGGCAGTTCGGCGAGGCCGCGGTCATCGCGGAGCGTACGGGCGTGGACGTGGTGAGCGACTTCCGTGTGCGCGATGTCGCGGCGGGAGGGCAGGGAGCGCCGCTCGTTCCCATGGCCGACGCGCTGCTATTCGCTGCGTCGGGGCACTGGCGCGCGCTGCAGAATCTGGGAGGGATCGGGAACGTGAGCATCGTTCCACCATCGCCCAATGGGACCGACGTTCGTGCCTTCGACACCGGACCGGGGTGCGCGGTGATCGACGGCGTCACGCGCGCGCTGTACCCGGGGCTCCCGTACGACGTGGATGGAAGGCTGGCGCGCGCCGGGACGGCGATCACGGGAGTGGTGGATGAGCTCCTCGCCGAGCCTTACTTCGCGGCGCCGCCGCCCAAGTCCACGGGGCGGGAGCTCTTCAGCAGCTCGTACATCGCGCGATTCATCCAGCGTTGTCGGCGCGCGAATCCCGATACTTCGAGCGAGGACATCATCGCCACCGCCGTAGCGCTCACCGCATCGAGCATAGGTGATGCCCTGCGGCGCTTCGTGCGCGAGCCGATCACCGAGATCGTGCTCTCCGGTGGCGGGGCGCGCAACCCAGCGCTGGTGGATGCGATAGCGGCCGCCGTGGAGCCAGCAACGGTTCGCAGCTTCGACGATATATTCTTCGACGGTGAGGCGAAGGAAGCGGTGGCGTTCGCGCTACTCGGCTGGCTGCACCTCGAGCACCGCGCCGGAAACGTGCCCGTAGCTACCGGGGCGCGTGGCGCGCGGGTGCTCGGCAAGCTCACTCCGGCATGAACGTAGCGAACCTCGTCATCCCGGCCATCCGGTGGGAAGCATCGCGCGGCTACGACGGATCGCGCCCGTTCATCGAGCGCGCGCTCCAGCTCGAGGTGGGCGGCTTCGTCCTTCATGGCGGCGACGAAGAAAGGGTGCGGCAGCTCACCAAGGAGCTGCGCCGGCGCTCGCGCATCCCGTTGCTCATCGCCTCGGAGATGGAGCGCGGCGCAGGGCAGCAGTTCGTGGGCGCCACGGGGCTCCCTCCCGCGTCGGCGATCGCCTCGCTCAACGATCCCGATGCTCTGCGCCGCGCCGCGCGCCTCACGGCTCGCGAAGCGCGCACCATGGGAGTGAACTTTGCCTTCGCGCCGGTCTGTGATCTGGACATCGAGCCGGACAATCCGATCACTGGCACGCGGGTTCTCGGGGGTGACGCCGAGCGTGTGGCGGCGCTGGCCGCCACGTGGATCACGGCGTGTCAGGAGGAGGGCGTGCTCGCCTGCGCGAAGCACTTCCCGGGGCACGGCCGCACAAGAGTCGATCCTCGCACGGAAGTGCCCGTGGTGGACGCGCCGCGGCATGTGCTCACCGAGCAGGACATTCACCCCTTCCGCGCCGCGATAGATGCAGGCGTGGCGTCGATCATGATGGCGCATGTGATCTACCCGGCGCTCGACGCGAGCAACGCGCCAGCGACCACGTCGCGCGAGATAGTGCAGTGGCTCCTGCGCCAGCAGCTCGGCTTCGATGGGCTGGTGCTCACCGATGCACTCGACAGCCACGCCCTGCTCGCTGGTCATGGCGAGGGCGACGTCGCGGTGGAGGCGATCAACGCGGGGTGCGACGTGATCCTCGAGCCAGCGGATCTCGAGGCGATGGTGGAGACGCTCAGGCGCGCCATATCCCAGCGACGACTGCTCGAGGAGAACGTGCGCAGCTCGCTCCGCCGCCGTCTCAAGTGGGCGCAGTGGGCATCGCCACCCAACGAGTGGCGCAAACCGGCCGCGGCCGACGTGGCGTGGGGCCGCCGCCTCGCCGACAGCGTGGTGCGCATGGTGCGCGGAGTTCGCCCGCGAGTGGAGCCGCCGCTCGAAGTACTGGTGATAGTCGACGGGCCCGAGTCCGCGGGCTCCGCTCTCGCAGCGGACCCCTTCATCCGGGCGCTCCGCGAGGCCGGGTGGGGCGTGGAGCCACTCGACGTCGCGGCCGATGATGTCGAGGCGACGGAGCGCGCGAAGCAGCCGCGCTCGCGGGTGATCGCACTCTTCGGGGAGGGACGCTTCGACGATGAGAAGGGGTACAGCGCCGCAGCCAGGGCGTCGGTGGAGCGCGCAGCGCAGCGCGCTCCGGGCGCGCTGCTCATGCAGTTCGGGCATCCGCGCCTGATCAGGGATCTCCCGGCCGGCCCGCCGATCGCCACCGCATGGGGCGGAGAGAGCGCCATGCAGGAGGCGGCCGCGCGCTGGCTCGCTGGCGGCAGCTGAACCGCAGTTCCGAACGTGCGGCCGCGCGTGCGTCAGGGGGTGACCCGGCGCCCCTCCGCGAAATCGTACAGGGTGAGCCGGCGCAGACGGTAGTACGATAGCCAGTACGCGCGGAGCGCCTGGACGTAGCTCTCGAGTGCGCCGTCCTTCTCGCTCTGCGCGATGTAGAGATCGCTGATCCCGATCTTGCCTATGACGTAGCGGTTCTTGGCCACCTCGAAGCGCTTCGACCCTACGGTGTCGGCCTTGGCAGAGATCTGGAGTATGCGCGCCGCCTGCATGAACTCGAGCGCCGCGAAGTGCGCTTCCTGCGCCGCCTGCTCTCTCGACTGATCGGTGGTGTTCTCGATGCGCCGCTTGTCCGCACGTGCCGCCTCGACGTCCGCGTGCCGGGCTCCCCACTGCACGAGCGGCATGGAGATGCTGACGCTGAGCGCCTGCTGATTGAGGAGCGACTGGTACGCATCGTTGAGGAAGGGCGCCGTCTGGTTGAATCCCGCCCTCGCCGTGATGGTGGCGCCGAAGCCGTTGTTCAGGCGCGCTGCGTTGACGCGGCGCTCCGCCTGGAGCTTCTGCAGGTCGAAGCTCACCATCTGGCTCCGATTACGAAGCGCCTCGGCCACCGCGACCGCGGTGTCCACCGTCATCACCGGCACGTTCACCGGAGCGGCGATCGCGAGATTGCTGTCGGCCGGCACCTTCAACTGCAGCCGCAACGCTGCCATCGCGCGGTCGTACTCGAGCCGCGCGCCGTCGAGCGACGAGCGCGCGCGGAGGAGCGCCAGCTCGCTCTGGAGCAGGTCGTTCTCGCCGATCTTGCCAACCTGGTAGCGACCCTGCGAGAGGGTGTACAGCGTGTCGTTCACGGCGACGTTGGCGGTCGCGTTCTCGAGCCGGAGCCGCGCGGCGTAGAGATCGAAGAAGGCCGTCGCCGTGGCGATGGCCACATCCTCGCGTGCCTCGAGGTACTGACGCTGCGCTATCTCATCGTCGAGCGTCTGCTCGCGTCCATCCCACGCGAGCTCGTTCGGGCGGAAGAGCTCCTGTTGGATCCCGATCATCACCGGAGTGGATTGCCAGAGCCTGCCGAGCCCGCTCCCGTTCTGATCCACGCGTGTGAGCTCGGACGAAAGGAATACCTGGCCTCCGGTCAACGGAATGACCTGGGAGAGCTGCAGACCCAGTGACGATGTGGTCTGGCTCTGGGTGCGAAACTGCGTCTCGCCGCCGGGCTGCACGACGGGGATGATGGCGCGATTGTACTGCGGGAGATTCCCCGTCAGCGAGAGCTGTGGGAGTCGCCGCGCGGAGAACGCCTGGTGCCGCCAGTGCGCCGCCTCGCGCGCGTTGCGTGCGGCGCGTCCGGCGAGGCCGCGCTCCTGCGCCATTCCTATCGCGTCGCGCAGCGTGAGCGAATCCTGCGCATCGAGCGAGCTCGGTAGACTCGCAGCGATGACGAGCACGAGAGATGCGACGAGCGCGCGCGCCGCTCCCCGCTGCGCGAGAGACAGTGCCATGGCGAAGGGGAGGTGTGAGGTGAGCCGATGTTCGAGGGACGTGGTTCGAGGCCGGGATGGCATCGCTCGGTGCGTCATTCGTGGCGGAGACAGGCGACCGGATCCTCCTGTGCCGCGTGCCATGCCGGCACTATCCCGAACACCAGTCCCACGGCGAGCGAGACGCCGAAGGCCACGATCACGGATGGCGTGGAGACGATCGAGTGTATCCCCGCGATGCGCTCGATCGCGAAGCTGAGCGCGACCCCGATGACGATGCCCGCCACGCCCCCGGTGGTACTGATGAGTACCGCCTCGGTGAGGAACTGCGCGACGATGTCGCGCCGCGTCGCGCCCACCGCGCGGCGGACGCCGATCTCGCGGATCCGCTCGAGGACGCTGGCGAGCATGATGTTCATTATCCCGATCCCGCCCACGATGAGCGAGATGGAGGCGATCGCTCCGAGTACGATGTTGAAGATCGTCCTGGTGCGCTGCTCCTGCTTCAGCAGGAGCTCCGGCACCGTGACCTCGAAGTCGATCACCTGGTTGTGGCGCCGCTCGAGCATTCGCCGCACTATCGATGCGACGGCCGGCACGTGCTCGGAGTCGCTCACGCGCACGATGATGCGGTCGAGCTGGTTGGGGTTCTCGCGCTCCTTGCGCACCTCGTCATCCTCGGGATTCGCATCGCCGGTGGGCACCACGATCATCTGGCCGGCCGCCTCGACGTCACGCTCGGTCACCCGGGCCCTGTCACGATAGCGGCCGAGCATCGTAGAGAGCGGAACGTAGACGTCCATGTTGGCATCCCGGATGCCGAGCCGCGTCGCGTTCTGCGCCGAGACCTTGCGATCTTCCAGGACGCCCACGACAGTGAGCCAGCTATCGCCGACCTTGATGGGTCGCCCGATCGGTTCCTCCGTGGTGAAGAAGCGTGTCTTCACGCCGTAGCCGATGATGCAGACGGAGGATCCGATCGCCACCTGCGCCGGACTGAAGCTGCTCCCCTCGGCAACGGCGAGATTGAAGAGTCGGAAGTAGGCCGTGTCCACTCCGACCAGCCGCCCCGAGCGACGGTGCCCTTCGCGCGTTATGCGCGTCTGCAGCACCACCTCGCCGCTCGTGATCTCGACCGAGGGGATGATCTCCTCGATGCTTTTCGCGTCGAGAACCGTGAGACCAGGAGAGAAGCGATTCTTCTCGCGCTCCGGCTGATCCGTCGCCTTCTCCTCCTTCTGCTCGACCACGGGTGTGACCACCACGTTGTTCGTCCCGAGCAGCTGCATCTGCGACAGGATCTCCTGTTCGGCGCCGTTGCCGATGGCGAGCATCGCGATCACCGACGCCACGCCGAAGAGGATTCCGAGCGATGTGAGCGCCGCGCGCAGCTTGTTGTGCGCCACGGCTTGCAGGGCGGTGCTCAGGATGAACACGGCCTGCGCAGCCCTCTCGGTGCGGACCTTCCGCAGGAAGGCGGCCGGCGCGCGAGATATGGACGATTCCACGCGACCCTCGCTCAGCGCTCCGCCCGGCGCGAGTCCAATGGAGGCAGATTCTCCGTGGGCGGCTTCTCCTTCCCCACCGGCGGATCGAGAAGCACGTGGTCTCCCGCCGAGAGGCCGCGGGCGACCACTATCTCGTTGTCGTTCATCACGCCCGTCTCCACCTCCTGCCGCACGATGCGCGGGCCGGAGACCCTGTACACGTACGGCACGCTGTCCTGGATCACGACCGCCTCGAGCGGCACCGAGAGAACATCGTGCAGCGCGAGCGTCTCGATCGCGTTCGATGTGGTCATCCCCGGGCGGAGGGTGGTGTCCGCCTGCTCCACCGACACCTTCACCTCGAAGACCTTGGCGTCGTTGTTGGGGCGCTGCTCGCCCACGTTGGCAACCGAGATCACCTTGCCGGTGAGTCGCTTGGACGGGTCGGCATCGAGCGCGATCGTGACCGGCTGTCCTACGGCGACCTTCCGCACGTCGATCTCGTTCACGTAGGTGACGGACTCCATGTGGGTGAGATCGGGGAGAGTCGCCACGGCCGGATCCCATGGCGATACCGGTGATCCGGTGCCTCTCTTCTTCCCGTTCCACTCCTTGATGTAGATCACCATTCCCGGCGCGGGAGCACGGATGGTGAAGTCCTGCGCCACGCTCTGGACGAGCTGGAGCTTGTTGCGCTGGCGTTCGACCTCGGTGGAGACCTCGGCCATCTTCGCGATCGCCTGACCGGTCTTGGTCTTGTAGTCGAGCTTCGCCTGCGCGAGTGCGCGCTGCGCCTTCTCCAGACTGATGTCGGCCTGTCGTCGGATGGTCGGCGCCTCGTAGGTAGACTGCTCCTTGGTGAGTCGCGCTTCCTCGAGCGCGAGCTCCAGGTTGTGGATCTGATCGCGCGCCTGGGAAAGGGTCAGCGTCGAATCCAGCTGCGCCTGGGTGTACTGGGCTTCGGCTTTCTGAAGCGCGAGCGACACTTCGGCCACCTTGGCGGCTATCGTCGAGCGATCGAGCTGCGCGACGATGTCGCCTTCCTTCACGACCGTGCCCTCGGGGATGATGGACGAGATCTTCATCTGATAGATCTCGGCCTGCTGTGCGTTCGACGGTCCCTGGATGCGCACGAAATTCTGCGCCTGCAGCTCTCCCGAAGTGGTGACGATGACGTCGAAATCTCCTCGCTTCACGGTGACTACGACGTCGCCGGCGTGGGCTGCGGTTGCCGGTCCGATGTACCAGGCGATGACTGCGGCCACGAGGAGAACGGCGCCCAGAAGCGCCATCCAGCGTCTGCGCGGGAGTCGGATCATTGGCTGGCTCGCGGTACTGCGAGTGGGGAGTGGAAGCCCGGGGGCTTCCCCTCCGGGGAGACGAACATACGATGGCGCGACGCGGTCGCGATCCCGTCGGTAGTGGGACACCTCGGACGGCAATGGGGTTGTCGCGGCTGCGCCCTGGCCGGGCGCCGACAAACATACGAAATTCGCCCGCGGCACGCGAGCCGCTGGCGGGCGCCGCCCCCTATTGCGACTGCAACTGCGTCTCTGTTCCCTGCACGGGCGCGCCGTCGTGCATCTCGCGCACCGCGAGCAGGAGCGCCGCTATCAGCACGAGCACGAGGAGGAGCAGCGTCCATAGGCGCGAGCCGCTCGTGCTCGTACGCTCGCCGGGGTTGGCTCCCCGCGCCGCGCCGCCGGACTTCGCGCGATCGCGCGGGACGAACTCTCCATGCGGCTCGGTGGGAGTCTCGGAGCCGGGAAGCCGGTACACCGCGTGTCCCACGCGATCGTGCGGCTCGGCCACGCTCAGCCCCTCGCCCTCGAAGCGTGCGGCGATCACCGTGATGTTGTCGGTGCCACCCTGCTCGTTCGCCCTGTCCACCAGCTCGCGGCA
>JBIQMO010000157.1:0-8634 GCA_044463245.1 Gemmatimonas aurantiaca | reverse complement strand
GCGTGCGCAGTTACGGCCCGGCGCGATGATGCAGGCCCCCGCGATGCAGCCGGTCTCTAGACCGCGATCCAAGCCCTGGGTGGCTACCAGCTCCCTCCCCCACCACCACCGCCGCCACCGCCGACGGAGCCGCCGCCTCCGGAGCCGGAGCTGGAGCCGGGCGAGGAACCCATGGTTTTCGCGGCCGCGCTGCGGAAGTCGCTGATCCCACTCTGGAAGTGGTGCACATCGAAGCGACCGGGCGTGTTCCCCGTGTACCAGGTGGGCGGCGACGAGGCGAGGATGGTCGCGAACTGCTTCACCCAGATGTCGCTCACATCGAGTGCGACGGCGTACGGGAGGAGCGCCTCGAAGAGCTGCGTTGTGCGCTCGGGGCCCTGAGAGAACTCCAGCTGCGACTTCTCGGCGCGACGGATGTACTCCTTCAATCCCTCGAGGTCGCGCCAGGCGCGCGCGCCCGCCAGCGTTTTCCTGGGCATCGCATTCGCGAAGCCGAAGAAGACCAGCCCCGTGACCACCAGCCCGATTCCCACGATCACGTTCTGGAGACCGATCGCGAGCCAGAAGCCCAGTACGCCGAAGAGCACGCCGATGACGGTGTAGCGGTTGCGCACCCTCTGCGGACTCTTCGGAAAGAGTCCCTTCTCCACAAGGAAGTCGTACATCCGCTTCCTAATGTCGGGGAGATGCCTGTAGAACTCGTTGTGCAGATCGCTCATGCGGCGACAGGGCATCCCTTCGAACACGCCGTCCAGCACGCTCCGCTCGTACGGTGCGAGATCGCTGTTCGCGGGCTTGTCCGTGCGCCGCAGCTCCCAGTCGGTGTCGCCTATCCCGATCGAACGTAGCGTCTTCGCAAGGAAGGAATCACCCGAGGCGATTCCCATCGGACCACCGAGCTGCACCTCGTGGATGGTGATGTAGCCGCGCACCGCCATGTCGAGGAGAGTGGCGACGACGTCGTCCATGTCGGCCTTCTGGTCCACGAGCGCACCCGCGGCACCCGGCGGTAGTCCCTCCGGCGGGCGCCACATCGGGACGATGCTCCCCACCGGCGGCTCGCGTCCGTTGCGCCACCAGAGGCTGACCATGAAGAGGAGCACGATCGGCGGAAGCGCCACGGGCCACCACGTTGCCGCCGCGGATGCGGCCTCGTCGACGGCCGTGGGCGCGTGGACGATCCCCTTGGGGAAGGCGGCAACGAGAGTGAGTCCCTCCCCTGGGTCGAGCCGCCCGGACTCGAAGTGATACTCACCGGTGCCGGTGAGCGCGGCAGTGCAGCGCTCGTTGCTCGAGCTTTCCGCCCAGCCGGCGTAGCACCATGCCGACCAGCCCGCGGTGTCGGAGGCGATGGCCGCGGCGGGAGTCGCGATCGAGACATTTGCCTCCGCGTGCAGGATGGGCACCGGCCACTCCGTTCCCGTCACCTGCCAGTAGAGCTCATCGTGATCCTGAAAGAAGCCGAGCCCGCTCGCCAGACGATAGTGGATTATGTAGCTCTGCTTTCCGGTCACCAGCGCATCGGCATCGCCGATGCGGATTCGCACGCGACTCCCGCGCTTGACCTTGATCGGGAGACTGCGCCCCGCTGCGTCGGTCACGCTCAGCACGTCGAGATCCACCTTCACGGTACCAGCGCCGATCGGGAGACCGGGGCGCACCACCTTGCGGTAGCGCACGGGGATCTCGCGGTAGATTCCGTGCTTCTCGAGCGGGCCGAAGTCGACGAGGATCGTCTCCACCACGTCGATCGTGCGGTCGGGCCGCACGGTGTAGCTGGAGCTGAACGAGGTGATCGTCCACCCCGTGTCCTGCGCGAGGAGGAGCGCTGACGAGAGGGGGAGGAAGACGAGTGCGATCAGCGTCAGCAGCGCCCAGAGGCGTGCGGCGCGGAGTGTCACCGGCTTCTACCCAGGTCGACCTTCGGGACCTCACGCTGCGCCTGATCCGCGAGCTCGAAGAACTCGCCCGGGCGGAAGCCGAACGGCCCCGCGATCAGGACGTTCGGGAAGGTCTCGCGAAGAGTGTTGAAGTCGCGGACCACGGCATTGTAGTAGCGCCGTGCGCTGGCGATGTCGTTCTCGGTCTCACCGAGCTGCTGTTGCAGATCGAGAACGTTCTGGTTGGCCTTGAGGTCCGGGTAGCTCTCGGCGACGGCGAAGAGCTGCCGCAGCCCCGCAGTGAGCGCGTTCTCCGCTTCTGCGCGGGAGGCCGCGTTCTCGGGGCCGGAGCCGGCGCTCGCGGCGCGCGCACGCGCCTCGGTCACACGTTGGAGCGTTCCCTCCTCGTGATCCATGTAGCCGCGCACTGATTGCACGAGGTTGGGGATGAGATCCGCCCGTCGCTTGAGGAGAGTGTCCACATCGGCCCAGGCGCCGCGCATGCGATTGCGCATCGCGACGAGGCGGTTGAACGTCATCGCGAGCCAGCCGGCGATGAGCACCGCCACGACTAACACGATCACGAATGTCATGGGCGATATGGTAGTGAAAATGTCGTGCGAGGGCCAGATGACCGGGCAATCTCGTCAGCAACTGGCGCCCGATGCCGGCCTGGCTCCGGTTGCTTCGGGTGGATGCCACCGGCCTCCCCGCCAGCCGATGGTGGTCATCCGGACGCTGCCAAACTACTACTCGAGGCGTCCGCGCAGCTCGCTCAGCGTGGCTCGCCACTCGGCGAGCCCCGGATCCCCAGCCTCCTCCCAGAGCTCGAACAGCTCCGAATCGGCAGAGACGCGATCTATCGCACGGCGTGCCGCATCGGGGAGCGAGGTCGGCATCTCGCGGCCCACGCGAGCGATCCACTCGAAGACTTCGGACGGCACATCCGCGCCGGGCTTCTTGAGAATCGTCGCGACCACCTCGGCGGCAGCGAGGGCGACGCTGCACTCCGGCGCCTCGAGATGACCCTCGGCATCGTTGACCGCGCTCAGCGCGCCTTCGACCACGCTGATGTCGTCGGTGTCCTCGAGAGCGGCAATCCAGTCCATCGCATCGTCGTTGGCGAAGACTTCGGTGCCCCAGGTGCCCATGCGATAATTCCTCCCCAAGGGTTGTAGTTCGGATGAAGCAGGAAGAGTCTTGCCCTCCAACGTATCACCATCCAACGTTGGTATGGCCGCGTACGTTCTCCGACAGCGGCACCTCCCGCTCGCTCGCAGCCCGAGTCAACTACCCCAGTCAACGCCTCCTGCCATGCTCACGTCGCGTTCCCTGATCGTCGCAGCACTTTCCACGTTCATCCCGGCGACGGCCAGTACGCCGATTCTCTCCGCGCGCTACGCGCGGCCGCAAACCGACTCGGTCGACATCGCTCGCGCCTCCCCGGCGCTCCTCGCCCCGGTGGTCCTCGACTCGGCATTCCTCGCCGGCTACCGCTGGCGCAACATCGGACCGGACCGCGGCGGGCGCTCGATAGCGGTGGCCGGTGTGAAGGGTCGCCCCAACGAGGCATACTTCGGCGCGGTGGGCGGCGGCCTCTGGAAGACCACCGACGGCGGCGAGAGCTGGTTCCCGGTTACTGACGGCCAGATCTCGAGTGCTTCGGTTGGGGCGGTGGCGGTGAGCGAGAGCAACCCGAACATAGTGTTCATCGGCACGGGCGAGAGCTGCATCCGCAACAACATCATGCCCGGCGATGGCGTCTACAAGAGCACGGACGGTGGAAAGACGTGGACGCACGCCGGCTTCGAGGGAGTGGATGCGATCTCGAAGATCCGCATTAACCCGACGAACCCGGACATCATCTACGTTGCCGCCTTCGGCAAGTACAGCGAGCCGAGTGCGGAGCGTGGAGTGTTCAAGAGCACCGACGGTGGCAAGAGCTGGCGCAAGGTGCTCTACCGCGACGACAAGACGGGCGCGATCGACATCAGCATCGACCAGAACGACCCGAACGTGCTCTACGCCGCGCTCTGGGAGGCGTACCGCAACGAATACCACATGTCGAGCGGCGGGCCGGGGAGCGGTCTGTTCAAGAGCACCGACGGCGGCGAGACGTGGAAGGAGATCACTCGCAATCAGGGTATGCCGTCGGGCGTGGTGGGGCGGATAGGCGTGGCCGTATCTCCGGCCGACTCGAAGAGGGTGTACGCGCTCGTGGAGAACGACAGCGGTGGGCTCTTCCGCAGCGATGACGCGGGAGCCACCTGGAAGCTGGTGAACGACGACCGCTCCATACGTCAGCGCGCCTTCTATTACACGCACGTATTCGCCGACACCAGGAACGCGGATGTGGTCTACGTGGAGAACACTTCGCTCTTCCGGTCCGAGGATGGTGGGAAGACCACGAAGGCGATCCGCGGAACGCACGGCGACTTCCACGATCTCTGGATCGATCCCGACCAGCCGGAGCATCTCGTGGTCGGCAACGACGGCGGCGGAGCGGTCTCCACGAACACGGGGAAGCTCTGGACGGCCGAGGATTATCCGACGGGGCAGTTCTACCATGTGGCTACCACCTCGCACATTCCGTATCACGTGTGCGGCGCGCAGCAGGACAACTCGACGCTCTGCGTCCCCTTCGACTGGAACGTGCGTGCATTCGAGGCGGCGCAACGCCAGCGGGCCGACGCGAACGACGCTGATGACGACGACGATCGCGGTGCATCACCGAGCGACATCACCGCGGGAGGTATGGCACTCGCGTACGACGCGGGCGGCGGCGAGCCAGGCTACATCGCACCGGACCCGCTCCATCCCGAGATCTTCTACTCGGGGACGAACAACGGCGGCTACATAGACAAGTACGACCGGCGCACGGGACAGTCGCGCGAGGTGAACCCGTATCCCTGGTTCTACTCCGGCGAACCGTCGAAGGACATCAGGGAGCGCTGGCAGTGGACCTTCCCGATCATCTTCTCGCCGCTAGACGCCAAGACGCTCTACACGTCTTCGCAGCGCCTCTGGCGCACCACGGATGGCGGCCAGACATGGACGGCGCTGAGCGGAGATCTCACCCGGCACGACCCGAAGACGCAGGGGAAGTCGGGCGGCCCGATCACCGGCGACATGAACGGCCCCGAGGTGTACGGGGTGATCTTCAGCGTCGGTCCCAGCAAGAAGGACGTGAACGTCATCTGGACCGGCTCGGACGATGGCCTCGTGTACGTCACGCGAAACGGCGGAAAGAGCTGGACGAACGTGACCCCGAAGGAGATGCCCGACTTCGGTCGCGTGAGCCAGATCGACGCGTCGGCGTTCGATGCCGGCACCGCGTACCTCTCCGTGCGCCGGCCGCTCTTCGACGACTTCGCGCCGTACATCTTCAAGACCACGGACTTCGGCAAGAGCTGGACGAAGATCGTGAACGGGATTCGTCCCGACGCATATGTGCACGCGGTACGTGAGGACCCGCACCGTCGCGGGCTCCTCTACGCCGCCACGCAGCACGGCGTCTACATCTCGTACGACGATGGCTCGTCGTGGCAATCGCTCGTGCTGAACATGCCGGACGTTCCGATCGTCGATCTCGTGGTCGAGGACAACGAGCTGGTGGTGGCATCACACGGGCGCGGCTTCTGGGTGCTCGACAACATCGCGCCACTCCGGCAGGTAACACCGCAGACGCTCGCCTCCGGCGTACAGCTCTTCCAACCCCCCGTCGGTGTGCGGTCGGGGCCGGAGGTCGCCATCAGCTGGTGGCTCGCTGAAGCACCTGAGAAGGCCAGGCTCGAGATAGTGGACTCCACCGGCGCGGTGCTTCGCACTTTCCTTCCGGACACGTCGAAGCGCGACAGCACGAAGAGCGACACCACCAGCCGCGCGCAGCAGCGGCGTGGTCGGAACTCTGCCACGTACCTCCCCGTACGCGCGGGGCTGAACCACATCAACTGGGATCTCCGCACCGAGGGGTTCGCGACCTTCCCCGGGATGATCCTGTGGGGAGCTCGCGCCCGTGGACCGGCGGTGCCGCCGGGTCGCTACACGGCGCGCCTCGTGGCCGACGGCCGCACGTCGACGGTTCCGGTAGTCGTGAAGCGCAATCCATGGTTCGCCGACGTGTCCGACGCGGATCTGCGTGCGCAGTACGCCTTCTCGAAGAAGGTCCGCGACAAGACCAACGACGCGAACGAGGCGGTAATCGCCATCCGGCGCGTGAAGAAGCAGTTGGACGAGCGCGGGAAGAAGACCAGTGACTCCACGCTGAAGGCCGCGATCGCCGCGCTCGATGGCAAGGCATCGGCGATCGAGGAGAGGATCTACCAGGTGCGGAACCGGAGCGGCCAGGACCCGCTCAACTTCCCCATCAAGGTCAACAACCGGCTCGCCACGCTCCTGTCGATGGCCGAGCGGGGCGATGGCCGACCGACGAGCAACATGCCGGAGATCTATCAGATCCTAGCGAAGGAGCTCGACGGTTACACCGC
The DNA here is from genome assembly GCA_044463245.1 of Gemmatimonas aurantiaca. Lineage (GTDB taxonomy): Bacteria > Gemmatimonadota > Gemmatimonadetes > Gemmatimonadales > Gemmatimonadaceae > JADGGM01. The sequence continues at coordinate 2,267 of JBIQMO010000157.1, read as the reverse complement.
GGAGCTCGCGCAGCTCTGGAAGGGAGATCTCGCATCGCTGAATCGCGAGCTGTCGGACGCCGGACTTCTCCCCGTCGAACCCGCGTGTGCCAAGGCAGAGGGGTGTCAGGTGGTGGAGTAAGCAACGGGGTCAGGTCTTTAATTTCGAGGGGGCTGAGCAGTCGCTCAGCCCCCTAGAAATTAAAGACCTGACCCCGTTGCTTACCTGAAGCGTTGAATGATGGCCAGAATCACGGAGAGCACTATGGAGATCAACACCATCGACGTGATCGGGAAGTAGAAGCTGGCGTTCGGCCGCTCCACTCGGATGTCACCGGGGAGGCGGCCGAACCAGGATAGAGCGCCGGACCATACCAGCAACCCCACCACTATCACGAGCACGCCGACCACTACCAGCGTCGGTCCCATCGTTGAACGCGGCATACCGCGTAGCTTACAGCACTCCTGCTGGATGCGACAAGTCAGCCGGCTATGAAGCAGTCGCGTAGATTGCCGTGGTGAACGAACCGATCTCCGCACCACCCCCGCCGCAACGGACGCAGCCTCGAACGCTCGACCCCGTGCAGCGACGCTGGATCCTCGCCGCACTCATGATGACCGTCATGCTCGCGGCGATGGACACGACCATCGTCTCCACGGCGATCCCGCAGATCGTCGGCGACCTCGGCGGCTTCGCGCTCTTCTCGTGGGTCTTCTCGATCTACCTGCTAGCGCAGACGGTGACGATCCCCATCTATGGGAAGCTGGCCGACGTCTTCGGCCGCAAGCCGATCCTCATCGTCGGCACCGTTATCTTCCTCATCGGGTCGGTCTCGTCGGCGTTCGCGTGGAGCATGGTCACGCTGATCGCCTTCCGCGGCCTCCAGGGGCTCGGTGCGGGCTCCATCATGGCCACGGTGAACACTCTCGCCGGCGACCTCTACTCAGTGCGCGAGCGTGCGCGGATCGAGGGGTGGCTCTCGAGCGTGTGGGGTGTTGCCGCGATCGTCGGTCCGACGCTCGGCGGCGCCTTCGCCGAATATGCATCGTGGCGGTGGATATTTCTCATCAATGTCCCGGTGGGCGCGGTCTCGCTGACGCTCCTGGTACGGTACCTCCACGAGCAGTCGCCGCACCACCGGCACAGCATCGATTACGTCGGTGCGGTGCTCATGCTGTTCGCCGGCGGATCGGTGATCTTCGGCCTGCTGCAGGGCGGCCAGGCGTGGCCCTGGCTGTCCAGACCCAGTGTGATCGTGCTCGCACTCGCAGCCGTTCTGGTGGCGGCCGCTGTATGGCGCGAGCGGAGCGCTCCGGAGCCGATCATGCCCTCGTGGCTCTGGCGGCATCGCGTGCTCGCCGGGAGCAATCTCGCCATGGTCGGGATGGGTCTCGTGATGATGGGGCCGAACACCTACCTGCCTACCTTCGGGCAGTCCGTGCTCGGCCTCGGCGCGATCGCGGCGGGCTTTCTCCTCGCGACGATGAGCATCGGCTGGCCGGTGGCCTCGTCGCTATCCGGCCGACTCTACCTTCGAATCGGCTTTCGTGACACGGCGCTCGCCGGCGCGGCTCTCATGGTACTCGCCACGGTCGGCTTCCTGCTCGTGCCCTACCCTGGCAAACTCGTTCCTCTGCTGATAGACCAGACGCTGCTCGGCGCGGGCTTCGGCCTCCTCTCGACTCCACTCCTGGTGGGCGTCCAGACCACCGTGACCTGGCACGACCGCGGAGTGGTGACCGGCGCGAACATCTTCTCGCGCTACCTCGGACAGAGCCTGGGCGCAGCCATCTTCGGTGCCGTGTTCAACAACGCCATGTCACGCCAGCTCGCAAGCGCGCCCGCCGAGCTGCGCCAAGCACTTCCGCACGACGTGGACGCAGTCATCGGTGCACTCGAACGCCATGACCTCGCCGGCGCCGCCGACGAATACCTGCGCAGGTCGATGTTCGTCGCCACACACCACGTCTACGCCGGAGCGGTAATCGTCGCACTCCTCACCGTCTGCGTAGTACTCATCGCTCCGCGCCACTTCGTGGAGGCGGTAGATCGGGGGCATGCCGCATCTCCTTGAACCTCGTCGCATGTGGAGTTCGGGGTAGTGAGACGCGGTGCATCGGGGGGCTTGGTTCATCGCACCAGCACATAACTGCGCACGCGGAGGGCGCGGAGGGAACGGCGAGAGGACGCGGAGAAAACCTTTACGGGCTGGGGTCGCGATCCCGATCCGAGGCGCATCGCGGGGTCGGGGCTCCTCTAGGGGAGGAGCGCAGAGAACGCAGAGAAA
>JBIQMO010000156.1:0-8643 GCA_044463245.1 Gemmatimonas aurantiaca | reverse complement strand
CCGCGCGCGCATAACCGAAGTACGGGATGACCGCCGTCACCCGTTCGGCCGACGCACGCCGGCAGGCGTCGACGAAGGCGAGCAGCTCGATCAGGTGATCGTTGACGGGCGGAGAAGTCGGCTGCACCACGAAAACTTCGCGTGCACGTACCGACTCGCCGAGCGTCACCGAGAGCTCGCCGTCGGGAAAGCGCTCCACGTGGCAGCGGGCGGGTGACACGCCGAGCCTCTGTGCGACGGCCGTCGCCAGAGCCGGGTTCGCGGTGCCGGAGAAGAGAGTGTATGCCGTGTGCATTGGTGGCGGGGCGGTGGATCGAGCTCCACCGCCACCGCATCAAATAGCGTACCGGCCGCCCAGCTCGTTGGCTGCGTCGGTGCAACGCCTGCCTCGGAGCCGGCACGGAGAGTCGAGCATCGCTTACCCTACCACCACCTTTCCCGTCATCGTGGGATGTATGGAACAGAAGTACGGGTACTCTCCGGGCTTCGCGAAGACGTGCTCGTAGCGCTGGCCAGTATCGAGCACCGGCGAGGGTGGGAAGCGCCCATCCGAGCTCACGATCTGATGCGGAACGTCGTCGTGGTTCGTCCAGGTCAATCGATGGCCGGCGGCGATCGCGGCCGCCTCGGGTGCGAAGCTGAAGTTGTCGATGCCTACTGCTCCGGGGAGCAGGCGCTTCGGTGCGCGCCGCTCACCATCCTCCGCGTGCATGGCATGGGCGCCCATTGCACCGGCCACTCCCGAAAGCGTGGAGTCCACCAGCGCCAGCGAGTGCTGCCGCGGCACGACGGTGACACTGGTGACGCCGAGGAAGTTGCGCAGCTGCTCGGCGGGAACGGTGACCGGTCCGGGCGCCGGTGCAGTACCCGGCGCTGGTTGCGGGAAGGCGGTGGACATGGCGGTGTGGAAGCGCACGTTCCCTTCGACCTTCTGCACGACCTGGTGGATGTGCCCGTTGAGCACAGTCACCGATCCGAAGCGCCGTAGATAGAGGAGCGCCTGCGCGCCGTCATCCGTCCCCCACCCCCATTCGGGATACACGCTCCACAATGGGACGTGGGCGAAGACGACGATGGGCGTGCTGCTCGGCAGCCCCTTCACGTCGCGCTCGAGCCACTCGAGCTGCTCGCGTCCGAGGTTCCCGAGTCCTCCCGGCTTCAGGTCGAGCACGTTCACGAGCGCGATGAAGTGCACACCCTGATGGTCGAAGCTGTACCAGCCGCCGCCGGTGGCGCCCTTCCCGTAACGCCGCAGGTACGCGGCCCCGTTGTCGCCGAGCACGTCGTGTTCGCCGGGTACGTAGAAGGTGTGTCCGGTTTCGGTCCGGGCAGTCGCTATGATCTGCTGCGCCGTGTCGAACTCGCCCGCCTTGGAAAGCTGCGAGATGTCGCCGGTGTGAACGAGGAAGGAGGGGCGGCGCGGCAGCGTGTTGATGCGGTCGACCGCCTCCTGCAGCGTGGCCGTGACATCCTTGTTCGCCGCCTTGCTGAAGCCGATGTGGCTGTCGCTGATCTGGACGAAGAAGAGGTCGTCGTTGGCGAAGCTCGATCCGAGGCTCCCGATGCGGCCGAGTGCACTCGAGCTGAGCACGCCGCCGCTGATGCTCCAGAGCATACCGGTTCCAGCCCAGGCCATGCATTTGAGGAAGCCGCGACGGTCGACCCCGTCGTCGCTCCGGTCGTCCGTGATGTAGTTCGACATGAAAGTACTCCGGCGTGATATGAATCGGGTGCGCCGTGGTGCGCGGCTAGCAGTACCGGAGTTGCACCGCGGTTATTCCCGGCCGCTCACGGTGCATTGCCGGCCGGGCTCGCCATGGCGGCGCCGGGAATAAACACGCTTCAGCGAAGGTTTATGCCCTGTATGTCATGGCACCCCGATGCACGCGCGCGTATACTGGAGCGCTCTGCGATGACGCGCGGTGCGCGGAGCGGTGCGCAAGGTTCGAGGGGGTCCCTGGAATCGACCGAGCTCGCGAGCTTCGAGGCCGTGATCCTGCCGCACCTCGACGCCGCATACACACTGGCGCGCTATCTCATGCGCGACCCGCACGACGCGGAAGACGCGGTGCAGGACGCCTGTCTGCGCGCTCTCCGCTACTTCGACACCTTCCGCGGTGGCGACGCGCGCGCGTGGCTGCTCGCGATCGTGCGGAATCGCTGTCTCTCCCTCCGTGACGAACGTCGCAGCCGCCACGATCGGTCGGCGGTCGTCTTCGACGAGACGCTGCACAGCGATGAAAGCGACGCGGAACCGACCGATGCCGCCACGCTGCGCATGGCGACGCGGGAAGCGCTGGAAGATGCTCTCCGCCGGCTCCCCGAGGAGTTCCGCGAGGTGATCGTGCTGCGCGAGCTGCAGGAGATGTCGTACAGGGAGATCAGCGAGATCACCGGCGTGCCGATAGGCACCGTGATGTCGCGGCTCTCGCGTGCCCGCCAGCGGCTGCAGCACGCGCTCGGCCGCGAGTCGGCGGAGACGATCTGACATGAGCCCCGAACCGCGCCCGCACATGGGACCGGACGAGCCAGGCCTGACCTGCGAAGAGTGCCGGGAGCGACTCGCTCCGTACCTCGACGACGAGCTCGATGCGCCCGACCGTCGGGCGGTGAGCGCGCATCTCGCCAGCTGCCCGATGTGCACCGCCCGGCACGAGCGCCAGCGCGCCCTGGGCGAGACGCTCCGCCAGAAGCTGCCCACCTACAGTGCGCCCGATCTGCTGCGGGCGCGGATCGGCAATGCGCTGAGAGTCGGGGCCGGGCGCGGCTCGAGAGGTGCCGCCGACTCGCCGAGCACCTCTACGGCCGATGGTGGCGCCGCCCTGAAGAGTGCGCGACGCTGGCGGCTGGCGGCGCTCGCGGCAACGGTGCTCTTCGTGGCTTCCACCACTTACGGTGTCGTCTCTACTCGCGATGCACGAGGCGGTGGCGCCCAGCGTTCCGCGCTCGTAGACGACGCGATCGCACACGATGTGCTGGCGAGCCATGTGAGATCGCTGATGCCGGGTCACCTCACCGATGTCGCTTCGAGCAACCGGCACAACGTGAAGCCGTGGTTCAATGGACGGCTCGACTACTCGCCGCCGGTCTACGACCTCTCCGACGCCGGCTTCCCCCTCGTGGGTGGACGCATCGATTACGTGGGGAACCGCGCGGTGGCCGTGCTCGTGTACCAGCGCCGGCAGCATCTCATCAGTGTGTACGTGTGGCCGTCCACCCGGGATCTCGGTGCTGCGACGAGTCCCGCGAAGCGCACACCCGGGTTGACGCAACAGGGCTATCACATGCTCTCGTGGACGAGCGGTGGGATGACCCGCTGGGCGATCTCCGACCTCGACGAAGATGAACTGAGGGAGCTGGCGAGACTCGAGCAGCGAGCCGATTCGCTCGCCGCGCCACACTAGTCATCTCTGTCATCCAGTTGCGCGAGCGCACTGCGCACGCGCTCGCGCAACCCGGCCTCCTCGCCGGCTGGGAGGCGTTGCGGCGCGGAGCTGGCGAGCGCACGCCGCATCTCGCTCGCGAAAGCGAAGTGAGGCGGGCAGAGTGCGCAGGTGGCGAGGTGCGACTCGACGTCCTCTCGCGCCATGTCGGGCAGCCGGCCATCCAGGTAATCCCAGAGGCGCATCACGGCTGTCTTGCAGTCGATGGGGGCGGGACCGGTGCTCCCGCTTGCGGCGGCTGGTGTCATCTGGATTCCATGTCGGAGGAAGGAGGAGCGACCGGCGCGATGGTCGCAGTCGGCTCGGCCCGAGCGGGCGACGAACGCGCTGTCTCGAACCCCGCATCGCGTGCATACTCGAAGAGCATGTCCTGCAGGAGGCGCCGGCCGCGAAAGAGGCGCGACCGCACGATACCCAGCGCCGCGATGAGCTCGATGACGCCTATCACACTCGATGCTGCCTGCACGCTCCAGACCGAATACATCCACGACAGGAGGGGACTCGTCGACACTAGCGGGCGGATCGCCTCGGCTTCCGCCGGCGTGAACTTGAGTACCCCGATTGCGAGGAGGACCAGCGCGACGCCGTAGCGTGCTACCGCTGTCCCCGCCATGGTGACGGCGTCGATGCGCGGCCCGGCGGTGCTCGCCAGGCGGGAGATGTGCGGTGGGAGCGCCGTTGCGCCGGCGGCTCCCGGGCCGAAGTCGGGGCTTGCATTGCCGATGGATGACATGGGAGTGAGGGGTTGCGAGTGAAGTCAGCTCGAGCACCGCCGTCGTAACGATGCCGCACGGTAGCTAGCCATTCGGCCGCTCCCGAGTTCCCGACGCGTCGACCCCTTCGGCTGCGGCACGTTGCGCTTCCAGGGGAGGTACCTTTCCCCCATGGCGGAAGCTGGACGCGAATCACGCGGCACCCTCGTGCTGCTGCACGGTCTCGGACGCACAGCGCGGTCGATGCGCCGGCTCGCGGTTGAAGGTGCGCGCCGCGACTACCGCGTCCGGAACCTCGGCTACGAGTCGCGGCGCGCGGGGGTCTTCGCGCACGCGGAGCGAGTTGGACGCGCTCTATCCGCTCTGCCGGATGACGGACCGTTGCACGCGGTGACGCACTCCATGGGCGGGATCGTTCTCCGCATCGCGCTGGCGGAAGGGTGGGTGGCGGCAGAGCGAATCGGACGGGTGGTCATGATCGCGCCGCCCAACGGTGGAAGCGAGCTCGCCGACTGGCTCGGCCGGACGCCGCTCCTGCGCCTCGCCCTGGGACCGGCGGGGCCCGAGCTGCGCACCGGCACTGACGGCATCGCTGATGGATTACCGTCGTTGCAGTGCGAGCTCGGGGTCATCGCCGGTGCGGCGTCGCATCGCACGCTGGCCGCGTCGCTCTTCGGCGGCCCGAACGACGGAAAGGTGAGCGTGGCGCGTGCGAGCGTCGCAGGGATGCGTGACCTGCTGGTGGTATCGCGCGGCCACACATTCATCATGAACGATGCGGAGGTCATCGCCCAGGTCTTTCACTTCCTGCAGCATGGGAAGTTCGACAGGGCGGGGAAGTGAGCTCACTCAGCTGCCTCGTACGGCTCCGAGCCATCGCGTGGCGCGTGTACCCCTCACACCGCCGGCGCCGGGAGCTTCCCATCCACCACGAACAGCTCCCGCGCGAAGGTGAGCACTTCCCTCCCGAAGTAATCACGCTTGGTGAGCTCGACCATTTCTGGAGTGGACACGCACTGCCAGGTCTCGAGGTCGCGCGGCTTCGCTCGCCCGAACACCTCCGGCGTGAAGGCCCCCACGTTCACGCCGCCGTTCGGGTCGCGCGCCGATGGATACCTGAAGAGCTCCACTCCCGCGGCACGCATCGCGGCGCCGAGCGACTGCGATGCGTCGTAGCGCACGCGTGATGCTATCGTGCGCCGGTACGCGTCGAAGGGCGGTGCCGTGAGGTCCACCCCGCGATCCGAGCGTGCCTTCGTGCGGAACACCGTGAGCGGAGTGGAGATCACTCCGAGGTCGGCGCGCGTTCCATCGCGAAAGACGGATCGATAGTAGGCGACTTCCGAGAACGCCGTTTCGCGCGTCTCCGAGCCGTACCAGATGCCGCGCTCGAGGCGCGTGCCGAAGCGCGTTCCGTGTCCGAGCGGCGGATAGCGGAATGGCGTGGAGAGGAGGTAGTGCCGCCGGCCGGCAGTGAGGTCGGGCGGCTTGGCGGAGTCGATGAGCTCCTCGAGGACCATCTGCTCGTCCGCGCTCGACACGAGCTTGCGCGTGGAGAGCTGGTGCTGCGCCTCGACCGCGCGCCACGGGTCGAGGCGCAGCTCGCGAATCTCAGAGTCGCCCGCGCATCGCGTCCAGATATTGGACGACATCTACCAGCCCCTCCACGGTGCGGATTCTCTCGGTGGGTATGCCGTCGAGGTGATCGTTCTGGGCGCGCAGCCAGAGTCGCGCCTTGTCGTCGTCGCCGCCCACGAGCGCATCGAGGGAGCGGTACGCGCGCAGCAGGAGGAGCGCCAGCTCGCCCTCCTTGCTCTTCGGATCGAGGCGGCGCGAGAACCTGAGGCGCGAGATGGTGGCCTCGCTCGTACCGATGACGGCCGCGAGCTCGCGTCCGCGGAGCCCGAGCCGTTCGGCTGCGGCGAGGAGCGCGGTAGCGAGGACTTCGTCGGCTCGGGGCGCGGGGCGCCGGATGGGCGTCGTCATCAATTGCAAAAATATACCATATTTCTTGCTAATGCAAGAGGCGTCGGCCGGGTGGCCGGCGTGCGGCGGTGGATCATCTCCCATTGGCCTGCGGCAGCGTACGTCGGGCCGGATGCCGGCCCACCCTCACCCCGTGGCATTCCTTCACTCCACCGCCGCCCACGCGCAGTTCGGCCGGGAGCCGGGGGAGTCCATCGGCACGGTCACCACGCACGGCAACCTGATCGTGCTGACGCTGAACGAGCATGCACTCGGCCCGAAGAATCTCTTCGATCTCGACCACCGCACCCAGCGCTTCACGCCTGTCGGCGACGGCTACCGCGTCGAGAGCCTGCCGCTGCAATGGGACGCCGACTTCGGCACCGAGATGCCGAACGATCGGGCGGCGCTCGAGAAGTTCGCCTTTCCATTCTCGGGGAAGAGCTGGCGCTCTTTCTCGGTCGGAGTCACGGGTTCGATGACCTTCGGCGATCCACCGGGTGGCGCTCGGCGGGTCACCGCTCAGAGCATCGGCGACGGTCGCAATCGCTGAGGCGGGCTCACCGTCGATCGCTTCGCTCTCCTGCAGGAAGCGGCGCCGGAGCTGGTCAACACGGTGCCGGCGATCAGTGTGTTCTTCAAGCCGCGCATGTACGGGAAGCGCTATTACAAGGAGCTCTCCGACCGCGCCGTGGTGACGTGGGGTCTCACTGAACCCGTGGGCGGGATCCAGGACATGACGTGGACTCCGACGGTCAACCGCTTCCAGGCGGTGCTGCGGAAGAACGGAGTCATCGAGCTCTCGTACAACGACGTGCACGCGCAGGACGCGATCGTCGGCGTCTACCCGATGGTTACCGCGGGTAAGGAGCGAGCGATCGCGAGCATCACCGACGAATCGAACGCTGGTGTCGCACCTAATTTCGACATAACGGGTGTTAGGCTGACAGCGGTGGACGGCCTGTTTCTGAAGGCGACCGTCGCCGCGCGCGGAGCGATCCTCCCCGAGAGCGACTCGGCAATCATCGGGACCAGTTATCGCATCTGCCTGAGCACTACGAAACCATCGGGCGCGTGCTCGCCCCACTCGGATGCCGGCGTCGTCTGGACCGTCGTGGGCGCGACCATGCGCGGTGCACGCGGAGCTCCGCGCACACCACGCTACGTCGCGTTCGGCGCGGGACTGCAACCCGATGTGGTGGTGAAGGGAAACAGCATCTCGGTGCAGGGAATGCTCCCTGCCGAGTACCGCGGTGCGAGGGAGATCTTCGTGTCCGCCAGCGCGGAGAGTCAGCGCGCTCCCGGGAGCTCGGCGGGGCGGGGGCCGCCGGCGACACCCGGCCGCGCCACTACTACTGTGGTCGACCAGACCGCGCCGCGGCAGGTGAAGCTCACGGGGCTCATGAGCGCCACACTCGACTTCTCATCCGTGAAGAAGGATGACGGTCCCTTCCCGGTGGCGTACGAGGCGTTCCACTATGTGCGCTCGCCGCGGCCGATGGATCTCACCTGCTCGGTGATCGAGGCGCTCGGCGACAAGTTCGACATGCTCGCTTACTACTCCGACTTCCGCATAGACAACCCCGAGGCGGGGACGCCGAGCACCGGTCCGCTCGGCGGTGGTCCGAACGGAGGCAAGGTCACCGGGATCGGCGCCGAGCAGAGAGATCTCGCGAGCTACTGCACGAAGGGGCGCTTCCAGTGGCAGTTCGTGCAGCCGGTGTACGTGGGCGCCAACCAGATGGCCGAGTATCCGCCCGAAGGGCATGCGGATGCGAACCGTCATAACATCGGCGCGTACACCCACCAGCTCGCGCAGCGCACGACCAACGGGAAGATCCCGCCCTACGACTACGCGATCACGCAGATCGCGCACGAGATGGGACATCGCTGGTCCGCGTTCGTGTCGGCGAAGGTGGGCAACGACACGATAGTGCTCGGTCCCACGCACTGGGATCGCGGGCTGCAGGCACCGGTTCCCTTCCCGTATCAGCGGCCGACCGAGGCATCGGCGATGGGCGGCGGGGTGTGGCAGGACAACATCGACGGAACCTTCACGCAGCTCGACGACAACTACTACGTGCCGGCCACCGGGTGGTCGTACCTCGATCTCTACCTGATGGGGCTGGTCGCGCCGAGCGAGGTGCCGGACTTCTTCATCCTCCGCAACCTCGAGCAGGTGGGCGATGACGCGAACGGCGACCCGATCTTCAAGGCAGACAGGACGAAGCTCACGATCCAGGATGTGATAGCGGTGGAAGGTCCGCGCGAGCCCGACCTGGACCACTCGCAGCGCGACTTCAACACCGGGATGGTGCTGGTGGTGGAGCACGGGAAGGAGCCGAGCGCGGAGCTGGTCGAGAAGGTCGACGGGATCAGTAAGCAGTGGATGGACTATTGGGAGACCACCACCCATCGGTCGCGGATGACGACGGTGACGGCGGGGTCAGGTCTTTAATTTCGAGCGGGCTCTAGTATAAGAGACGGGGTCAGGTCTTTAATTTCGAGCAAGCTGAGCCATA
>JBIQMO010000155.1:0-8664 GCA_044463245.1 Gemmatimonas aurantiaca | reverse complement strand
GTGCGCACCCCCGCGGGATTCTGCCCGCCCTTCCAGTGCCAGAGCGGCATGGATGCGAAGAGGATGATGCACCAGCCGAAGGCGATGGAGACCCACAGCTTTTCGGACTTGTGCGCCGGCATCCACCAGACGCCGGGCACCGGGTCGAGTCCGGTGTGAACGGGAGTGAGCATCGAGTGCTACCTCAAGGAAGGGTTCCCTTCGGCATCGACACGATCTCCCACGTACCCCATGCGGTGAAGACCGTGAACATCACGAGCAATCCCAGCACGAGCAGGAGGTACATGTTGTCGAAGAAGCGTTGGCCCAGAGGCGGCCGAGCCTCGTTCCGGTCAGGTACTTCGTCGGACGGATCCATGCGATTTCCTCCGGTTCTTCTTTCTCGACGCCACGATGGCGGCGCGCGCGGCGTTCACCGCGCGCGGGTTGCCGCTGAGTAGACCGGCTACGGTCGTCTCGCGGAAGAACTTTTCGATGACCGCTGCCACTTGTGACCAGCGGTCGTGGATGGCGCATGGATGGTCGTCACCGCACGTGGGGAACCCCATGAGGCAGCGCCTCTGGCCCACCGGTTCGAAGGGGGCGATGACGCGCTCGAGCGTGATCTCATCGGGCGCTTCGGCGAGCTGGAATCCGCCCGTCGGTCCTCGCGTGGATCGCAGCACCTCGGCGCGCGCGAGGGCGTGGAGGATCTTCGAGAGGTAGTTGCGCGGGTTGCCGGTGGCGGCTGCGATCTCCTCGACGCGTACGGGCCCGTCGTCATGGAAGATTGCGACGCAGAGGACGGCGTGCAGGGCTTGCCGGGCGGTCGAGGAGAGCCACATTGGTCCGGGGTTCAGGGTATTCTGGCGAACATCATATAGATATGATAAATTCGCCGCAAGCCCCAATCGTGGCGTGCCGGCCTCCCCGCTCCGCCCCGAGCGCCACCGACCGCCAGGAACCCTCATCGGACGCGTAGCCATGTCCCGGACCGAGCGTGCCGTCGACCGCGTGCTGCACTTCCTGGATGCATTCGCCAATCGGTGCTGGGGATGGCGCTGGAATCCGCTCTACCAGTCGGGTACCATCGCCGCCGCAATGCTGCTCGTCCTGCTCATCTCCGGCGTCTACCTCCTCCTCTTCTACCGCGTCGGCAGCCCCTCGGCGTCGGTAGCGGAGCTCGCCGCCGACCCGTGGCTGGGCTCCTGGATTCGCTCTCTCCACCGCTACGCCACCGACATTTTCGTGCTCGCGGCCGTGCTGCACGCGGTCAGGATGTTCGCGCAGTCGCGGAGCTGGGGCCGGCGCACGCTGGCGTGGATCTCCGGGCTCGCCCTCCTCGGCGTCGGCATCGCGTCGGCCTGGACCGGCTTCGTCATGGCATGGGACAGCTTCGGCGAGCGGCTCGCGCTGGATGGCGTCAGGCTCTTCGACGCGCTCCCGATCTTCTCGGAGCCGCTCAGTCGCATCTTCGCGGGCGATCCGTCGGTGCCGAGCGCGTTCTTCTTCGTGACGACGTTCCTCCACATCGCGCTCCCCCTTACGATGGGAGTCGGACTGTGGATTCACGTCTCGCGCGTCGCTCGGCCGGTGCTGCTGCCGCCCCGACGGATGCTCTGGACGCTCGTGGCTGCGCTCGTGCTGCTCTCGGTAGCCTTCCCCGCCGCGCTGGGCGATGCGGCTGATCCATTCCGCCTGCCGACCTCCACGCCCACGAGCCTCGTCTTCGCCTGGTGGCTTCCACTCAGCGAGCGCGTGACGCCCGCCGTGACGTGGACGGTCTTCGGGCTCGTCGTGCTCGGCGGCCTGCTCGTGCCGCGCATCGCACGCCGGCCGCGCGAGGGCGCGCTGGCGCCGAGCGTAGTCGATCCCGCGCTCTGCACGGGATGCAATCAGTGCCCGCAGGACTGCCCGTGGGAGGCGATCACGATGGTGGCGCGCACCGATGACCGGCCCACGCTCGTGGCCCTGGTGGATCCGGCAAAGTGTGTGAGCTGCGGCATCTGCGCGGCCTCGTGTGCGCCCATGGGAGTGGGGCCTCCGGGGCGAACCGGCCGGAGTCAGCTCGCCGTGGTGCGCTCGGCGGTGCTGCCGGTGATCTCGGCCAGCGCCGACGCTCCGATCGTCGCCGTAGTCTGCTCGCGTACGCCGGCGCGTCACGTCGAGGCGCTCCGCGCGCGCGGCGCGTACATCCACACAGTGACCTGCGCGGGCAATCTGCATACCTCGGTGATCGAGATCGCGCTGCGCGGCGGCGCGCCCGGAGTGATCCTTTACGGCTGCCCGCCACGCGACTGCGTGGGGCGCGAGGGGCCGAAGTGGCTGCACGAGCGGGTGTACAACGATCGCGAAGCCGAACTGCAAGCGCGTGTCGACCGGCGGCGTGTGCGGATCGCCACCGCGGCTCCCGGTGACCTGCGCGGAGTACTCGCGTCGTTCGATATCTTTGCCGGCGAGCTGGCGCAGCTCGCTAATCCATCGCGGGCGGTGGTGGAGGAGGTCGCGCTGGAATGCGAGCCCTTCTCCATGACGACGGGCGGAGATGGCGCATGAAGACCGGAATTCACCCCTCACGCTGGCTCACGATCGCAGCAGCGACCGCAGTGGCGCTCTGGCTGGTAGCTCGCGCCTCGGCTGTCGCGCTCCCCTGGCATGCTGCCGGCGCCGCACGCATGCGACTGAGCTGGAGCGCGCGCCCCGAGCGCATCGAGACGTGTAGAGCATTGACTGCCGAGGAGATCGAGAAGGAACCGCCACACATGCGGCGGCGCGTGGAGTGCAAGGGCACGTTCGCGACGTACCTGCTCCAGGTTGCTTCCGATGGCCGAGTCATCGACGAGCGCATCGTGAAAGGTGCCGGGATCCGGAACGACCGGCCGATGTACCTGCTCGCTAACTACGATCTCATGGCCGGCGATCACCGGATCCGCGTGACGTTCACACGACGGGAGAAGACCGACGACGATTCCGCCGCCGTAACCATGCACGCGACAAGTACCGGTGCCGACAGCGGCATATTCGCGGGGCGCGCGGCGAGGGAGGAGGAGGAGCGGGCGCGACGCCGCCGCGCCGCCGTACCAGCCGCCATGGAGATGGATACTCTTCTTACGCTGGCGCCCGGTCAGGTACGGCTGATCACCTTCGATGCGGAGGCGCGGCAGCTGGTGATACGCTGACCGGCCGTTCGAGGGATGCTGGATCTACCTGTTACCGGTGCCGTCACGCTGCTTCTCGGTCGCGGTCGGTGCACCGTGAACGAGTGCTGCGCTATCGAGATCGGGGCGGGTCTTCTTCAGATTCGCGTAGGACAGGTCTACCGGCTTCTCGTAGATGATGCGTCCGGGCACGCGCGGTGAGGCGAGCGTGCCGACGATCTCGGTGCGCGCCACTAGCGCATTGGCGGCGGCCCGCTCCCGGGCATCGCGCGCGCGCTCCTCGGCGCTCTTGCTGCACGCGACGAGCAACACCACCGCGAGGAGCGCCGGAGAAGCTCTCATCACACAGGGCGCGGGCACTGCAATTCCTCCTTCCCGTCGGCGTCGCCCATTCCGCTTCCTTTCCTTCCCGCGCCTCTCCCCCTGTCGTCCGACGGCGCGCCGCGGATGATCCAATCCCGGAATCCCTCTGCCTCCGAAGCGAGCTGCCACTGATGCCAGATGAAGAGCGCCATCGCCCGGGTAGCGCCGTCGCTCTCGCCCTCGGCCATGCATCGCTCCAGCAACCAGCGCTCGAAGTCGGGCGCGTCGGGCGCTTCCCGTACGACTCCTTCGAGGAGCGCGCGCTGGATCTCCATCCCTATCGAGTCGGCGGTGGTGTTGCGCGCTCGACGCCGGCGGCGCCCTTCGCTGGCGTCGAGCGCGCCGAGTAGGCCGCGACAGAGCTCGACCGGTGTGAGCGTCACGCGATGCTCCCTACCCGAACGGGCCAGGCGGCGCTCGAAGGACGCTCGTAGCCGCGCTCCTGAGCCGCGAGGTCGAGCGGTACCGTGGCGAGATCCTGGAGAGCGAGCGTCAGCGGCGGAAGCGCGCCGAGCGTCATCACGACTTTGAGGTAGCCGTGACAGCTCTCGCACGTCTCGATGCGTCGCTGCTTCTCATCGCCCTCCGGGATCAGCGAGCCGAGTAGATGATGATCGAGCTCACCACAGAAGGGGCAGCGCAGCACCGGCAACCGCCAGTCGGCTGCACAGCAACCGCAGCGCAATCGTCGCTCGCGCTCTATCCCGCGCATCTCCACGAGCGATGGCCAGGTGCCGCACACCGGGCAGTAGCCGCGCTGCCAGGTGGCCGGGACGCCGCGATCGAGCGACCGTGCGGCGGCGTGCAGCAGGGGGACCGCTGCCAGCTGTGCGAGCACCGTGAGCGAGTCGTACGAAGTGCCAACACGTTCGGCGGAGCGCACTATCACGACATCATCGCGCTCCATGGCGGCGCGGATGAGAGCGATCGGATCGAGGTCGCCGACAGACAGTACTCCTATCCGGCCGGCGAGCGTCGTCACGAGTTCGCGCGTGCGTCGCGCGTCCAGCCGTACTGTGGCGCCGTGCAGGAGCGGCGCTCCCTCCGCTCGCTCGGAAGTGGCCGGTTCGATGACCGCCCACGAAGGATCGCTCACCTCATCGAGCACGATCCCGAGCAGGTCGAGCCAGGGCTGCCAGGCGGGATCTATCGACGACTCTGCCGGGGGGCCGGAAAGTCTCCCGGCAGACCCGAGCTGGGTAACGGTCCTGGACATGTTTCATCGGGTAGGAGACAGGGCGTTCGCGCGTACATCCGCGATCCGCCGTGCATCTTCACATCGGCCCTGCGGTTCCCCACATCCGCGCCGGCTCCACCGCCGCGCACGCGCCGCGCCTCCGGGCTCACGCATCCCGCGAGGATGAGCAGCGTGCCGGCGAGGGCGATCGGGGGACGCAGCCACGCGTTTCGCATCAACGAAGCACCTGCGCGCCGACCACGCGTACCTGCTCCGAGGAGAGCAACACCGTCATTCGCAGGAGGAAGCCGCCCAGGAGCACGAGCGCCGCGGGGAGCACGAAGTCGTGGACGGCACGCCCGCGCTGGATCAGCAGTGGAACGAGGATGCCGAGCACGATCACGCCGAGGATCAGCAGCACTCCCCACGCGTTGAGAAGGGCGCGTATCGCGCCGCCGAGCGAGATGACGAAGGCCACGATCGCGATGAGCTCGAGGATGAGGGCAATGCGATCGAAGCCGAGCAGCCAGGCCACCGTGGATGGCGATTCGACCGAACGCCAGCGGGCGAGGAGCAGGAGCGCGGCAATGGATGTCGAGATCGCGGAGAGGAGAAACACGAGCCCGAGCCATGAGGAGTCGGCCCATAACGGTCGGTTCGACACGGCGAGGAGCACGCCCGTGTAGCCCGCCAGGAACAGACCTCCGATGATCCCGCCTATGGCACCGAGCGTCGAGAAGGGAGGCTCGGCGAGGAATCGAAAAGCACGCCAGCCGCGCCGTCCCTCCTGCCCGAGAGCACCAAGAGACGCTAGCAGAGCGAAGAAGCCGAAGAAGAGGAGCCCCCACACGCCCACCGACATCGGCGACCACCACTTGAACATGGGTCGGCCGGTCTCGTTCTGGATCATCATGTGCCAGAAGCGAAGCGGCACCCCGAGATCGACGATGAGCAGCAGCCCGCTGATCACGGCGCCGGCGAGCGAGAGGTAGCTGGCGAGCCGCACGAAGGGCCTGTCCTCCTCGCGGCCGAAGAGCCGGACGAGCCCCGCCAGGAGGAGCGCTCCACCCGAGATACCGCCGATGAAGAAGTACAGGATGATCATCCAGCGGAAGTGCGGCGGCTCGGTGAAGAAGGTACTCGGCAGGTCCGTCTGCATGATCACTCCTTCCCTTCGGTGCTCGAGCCCTGCACGTCCTTCATGCGCTTCGCTCGCAGACCGAGCGCGCCGATGAAGGTCATCGCCACGGCACCGATCGTCGAGAGCAGCGATGAGCTGACCAGGTTGCGCGAGGCGATCTTCGGCTCGCGCGGGAGACCGTATACCTCGGGCTCGTCCACGAGGAGGAAGAAGGCGTTGAGGCCGCCCAGAGGACCGTTGGGATCGGCACCGTAGAGGTATGCGCCCTCCTCCCCCTGCTCGCGCAGCTGCACCACGCGGTCGGCCGCGCGCTTGCGCAGCTCGGAGATGGGCCCGAACTGGATCGAGTCGGTGGGACACGCCTTGGAGCAGGCGGGCTCGAGGCCCACGCTGATCCTGTCGTAGCAGAGCGTGCACTTCTGCGCCGTACCCGAGACGTGGTTGATGTCTATCACGCCGAATGGACAGGCGCCTATGCAGTTGCGACAGCCATTGCAGGTGTCGGACTGGATGACCACGGTGTCGAACTCCGTGCGGATGATCGCTCCGGTGGGGCACACCTCGAGGCAGGGCGCCTGCACGCAGTGCTTGCAGACATCGCTCATCATGAGCCAGCGCCCGTCGTACGGCTCGGGGAACTGCTCTATGAACTTGACGTGGCGCCAGGTATCGCCGCTCAGGCGCAGCGTGTTGTCGTAGCTCTGGCCGCTCATCTCCAGGTTCGCGCCGCCATCACCGCGCGCGGGGAGCTGGTTCCACTCCTTGCACGCCACCTCGCACGCCTTGCACCCGATGCAGACGGTGGTGTCGGTGAAGAAGCCCATCGGCTCCGTCTGCGCGCCGGACGCCGCCTGCGTCGCGAGCCGTGAGTCGGCTGCTCCCGCCGGCCGAGTGGGGCTCTGCGTGAGAATCGGCAGGGAGCGCGTACCCATCACTCCTTCTCCACGTTGCACACGAAGGCCTTCCCCTCGTGGATCGACACGTTGGGGTCGCCTACCCAGGATGTGAGGTCGTTGACGACATCGCCCGTCGCGAGCCCCTGCCACCCCCAGTGCCAGGGCATCCCTACGTGATGGACCTTCCTCCCCGCAATCGTCAGCACACCGATTCGGTTGGTCACGAGCGCACGCGCACGGATCCGGTGGCGCGGGCTCGAGACGATCACGAAGTCGAGGTTCTCGATCCCGCGCTCGCGTGCCAGGTCGCGACCGAGCTCTATGAAGAGCTCCGGCTGCAGCTCCGCGAGGTAGGGGAGCCAGCGGCTCATCGCCCCGGCGAGATAGTGCTCGGTGAGGCGATAGGTGGTGATCACGCACGGGTAGCGTGGATCGCCCACCGGCGCGATCTGGTTGTACTCCTTCCCCTGCGCCCACCACTTGAACACCGGACTGGATTGCTGCTTGTACAGCTGGTTGTGCACCGGCGACTCCACGGGCTCGTAGTAGGTGGGGAGCGGTCCATCCACGAGTCCGCTCGGAACGAAAAGCCACCCCTTCCCGTCGGGCTTCATGATGAACGGCTCGTTGCCGGCGATCGCGTCCATTCCGATACCGCCCGGTACGGCCCGCGCCGTCGGCGCCTTTGTGAGCGTGTAGTCCGGCACGTCGTACCCCACCCATCTTCCCCGCGGCTGCGCGCGGCCGGTAACCGGATCCGGCGGATTTTCCACGCCCGCATCCCACCAAATCCAGCGCTTCCGCTCACTCCACGGCTTCCCCAACGGATCGGCCGACGCGCGGTTGTACATCACTCGCCGATTGGCGGGCCACGCCCACCCCCAATTCAACTCCGCGCCCGGCGTCTCCGGCGGATCGGGCTCGCGGCGCGCCGAGAGGTTACGGTCCCACGCCGGGAACACACCGCAGTAGATCCAGCTCGCGCACGTGGTGGAGCCGTCATCCTTCAGCTCACCGAAGCCGGAGAGCTGCTTCGAGGGATCCGCGCTCTGGTAGCCGTTGATCTCGCGCAGGAGCTTGAGCTCATCCGCCTCGCCGGTGGCGTGTGGCGAGCGTCCCATCTGCGGCTCGGGATCGTAGTCCCAGAGGAGGTTCTTCCACCCCTGATCGCGGGACAGCCCGCTGTTCGCGTACCGGCGCTTGAGTCGCTTTCCCAGCTGGTAGTAGAACCAGGTATCGGTGCGACAGTCGCCGGGCGGATCGGCGGCCTTGAAGTGCCATTGCAGCATCCGCTGCGTGTTCGTGAAGCTCCCCTCGTACTCACCGATCTGCGTGGCCGGGAAGAAGAAGACCTCGGTCTCGATGTCCTCCACCTTCACGGAGCCATCCTCGATCTCCGGCCCGTTCTTCCACGCCATGGCCGTCTCGGTGAGCCAGTTGTCCTTCACCACCAGCCAGTCGAGCTTGCGCATCGCGGCGCGCTGCGCCGAGCCGTTGAGCGATGTCGCCGGGTTCTGACCGACGCAGAGCATCCCCTTGACCCTCCCCTCGGCCATCGCCGCCATCATCGCGATGTGCGAGAAGTCGCCGAAGATCTTCGGGTGCCAGTCGTAGCCCCAGTCGTTCTCCGCCCGCGCCGCGTCGCCGTACATCGACTTGAGATAGGAGACGAGGAACTTCGGCAGGTTCGCCCAGTAGCCCGTGGGTGTCGTCTCGGTCGCGATGTAATCGCGCAGCGTGTCGTGCGCCTTGAGCGCCGACGGAGCGCTCATGTAGCCGTGGATCGAGTGGTAGAGGGTGGGCACGTCGGTGGAGCCCTGGATCGCCGCGTGGCCGCGGAGCGCCATGATCCCGCCGCCGGGGCGGCCCATGTTGCCGGTAAGGAGCTGCAGCAACGCGCAGCAGGAGATCATCTGCACGCCGTCGGTGTGCTGCGTCCACGCCACCGCG
>JBIQMO010000154.1:0-8740 GCA_044463245.1 Gemmatimonas aurantiaca | reverse complement strand
CATCGGGGAGGTCGCGGAGATCCTTCTCGTTGCTCTTGGGGAGGATCACCTCGCGCAGGCCCGAGCGGTAGGCGGACATCACCTTCTCCTTCACGCCGCCGATCTCGAGCACCTTGCCGCGCAGCGTCACCTCGCCCGTCATCGCGACGTCGCGGCGCACGGGGCGGTCGCTGAGCGCGCTCGCGATGGCGAGCGTGATGGTGATCCCCGCGCTGGGTCCATCCTTCGGGATCGCGCCGGCGGGGAGGTGGATGTGCAGGTCGAAGTCGCGGAACATCCTGTCGTCGATGTCGAGCTGCCGCGCGCGCGAGCGCACGTAGCTGTACGCGGCGTCCACCGACTCGCGCATCACGTCGCCGAGCTGGCCCGTCACGATGAGCCGGCCGGTGCCGGGCATCTTGAGTGCCTCGATCACCATGATGTCGCCACCCGTGGAGGTCCATGCCAGACCGGTGACGGTGCCGATCTCCGGCTCCTTCTCGGCCGCTTCCATCGCGTAGCCAGGGGAGCCGAGAATGTCCTCCACCATCGCCTGGTCCACCACGTGCGCGCCCTCCTCGCCTTCGGCCTTCTTGAACGCGCGCTTGCGCATGATCGCCGCGAGGTTGCGCGAGAAGCCGCGAAGCCCCGCTTCGCGCGAGTAGCCGCTCGAGATGAAGCCGAGGATCTCGTCGGTGAACTGGAGGTCCTTGTCCGTGAGGCCGTGCTCCTCGAGAAGCTTGGGCAGGAGGTAGCGCCACGCGATCTCGACCTTCTCCTCGATCGTGTAGCCCGCGATGCGGATCACCTCCATCCTGTCGCGCAGCGGCGCCGGGATGTCGAAGAGGTTGTTCGCGGTGCAGATGAAGAGCACCGACGAGAGGTCGAAGGGAAGATTGACGTAGTGGTCGACGAACGAGTTGTTCTGCGAGGGGTCGAGCACCTCGAGCATCGCCGCGGTGGGATCGCCCGACATCCCGCCGTGGGTCATCTTGTCGATCTCGTCTATCATGAGCACGGGGTCGCGCACGCCCACGCGGCGTAGTGCCTGGATGATGAGCCCGGGGAGAGCGCCCACGTACGTCCGCCTGTGGCCGCGGATCTCGGCTTCGTCTCTCACGCCGCCAACCGAGATTCGATAGAACGCGCGCCCTATCGATTCCGAGATCGCTTCACCGAGGGAGGTCTTCCCCGTCCCCGGGGGACCGACGAAGCAGAGGATCGGCCCGTGCGGGTCACCGCCGCGCAGCTTGCGCACGGCGAGGTATTCCAGGATTCGCTCCTTCGCCTCCTTGAGGCCATAGTGCTTGGCGTCGAGCGCCTCCTGCACCTTCGACAGCGCAATGTCCTCCTCGCCCGAGCGCTTGTTCCACGGGAGCGCGAGGAGCCAGTCGAGGTAGGTGCGGATCACCTGGTACTCGCTCGAGGCGGGCGAGAGCATCCGCATCCGCTCGGTCTCGTGCCGCGCCTCCTGCGCCGCCTTCTCGGGGAGCCCGACCTCGTCGATCCGCCTGAGCAGATCCCCCACTTCCTTCTCCCCCGGGTCCGTCTCGCCCAGCTCCGCCTGGATGGCGCGCAGCTGCTGGCGCAGGTAGAACTCGCGCTGGTGCTGCTCGATCTTGACCTCGGTCTGGCGCTTCACGTCTTCCATCACGCGGGCGCGCGCGACCTCGCGCTCGAGGCGGCCGAGGACGAAGCGGATGCGCTCCTCGATGTCGAGGCGCTGCACTACCTCGTCCTTGTCGGCGATCCTGAAGTTCATGTTCGTGGCCGCGAGGTCGGCGAAGCGACCGGGGTCGGCCATGTTGATCTTGAGGATCTCCGGGACCTCATCCGGGATGCGGTCCACCATCTCGGCGAGCGATTCCGCCGCAGCGACGAGCCGCGACATGAGCTCCTGTCCGCGCACCGGATCGAGCGCCTTCTCCTTCGCTGGCCTGATCCGCGCGACGGGGTAGGGCTCGCGCGAGATGACCTCCTCCACGACGATGCGCCGGAGCCCTTGCAGCGTGATCTGGATCGTGTCGCCCGGGAGGTTGATCCGCTCGTGCACGCGTGCGGCCACGCCCACGCGCCCCACCAGCCAGGCGGGGTTGACCGGCTCGTCGTGCTCCCCACTAGCCACGACGAGCCCCACGATCAGCCCCGGTTCGTCGTTCGCCCGTATGAGCTCGAGGTTCTCGGGCGCGCCCATCTGCACGGCGATGGTGCCGAGCGGATAGACGATGGTCGAGCGCAGCGCCATGATCGGGAGCGTAGGCGGCAGCTCTGACTTGAGAATTTCTTCCTTGCGCTGAGTGCGGGACATTACGACCGGAGGTTCAGGAGGCGGGGTGTTAACTGCAAGGGTTCAGGAGGCAGGGTTCAGGGTTCAGCTACTGCTCAGGAGCCGTCATTCCCGCGAAAGCGGGAATGACAGTAGGGGTAGACGCAGTTTCTGAACCCTGAACCCTGCCTCCTGAACCCTTGTAGTCCCTTCCCTCGAATTCTAATCGGACCTAACTTTCACGGCTATGTTTGATGAGCTGAGCGAGAAACTCGACGCGATCTTCACGCGGCTGCGGGGAAGAGGCGTCCTGTCGGAATCCGACATAAAAGAAGGGCTGCGCGAGATCCGACGCGTGTTGCTGGAGGCGGACGTCAATTTCCAGCTGACGCGGGAGTTCCTCGAGCGGGTCGAGAAGAAGGCCGTCGGCGTATCCGCCCTCAAGACAGTCTCACCTGGCCAGCAACTCGTCAAGATCGTGCACGACGAACTGGCCACGATGCTGGGCGAGCGGCGCGAGGGGCTCAAGATGAGCACCGTGCCGCCGACGATCGTGATGGTGGTGGGGTTGCAGGGGTCGGGTAAGACCACCACCGCCGCGAAGCTCGCCCGCAAGCTCAAGTCCGACGGGCGCACCGTTCGCATGATCGCGGCCGACGTGTACCGCCCGGCGGCCATCGACCAGCTCGAGACGCTCGCCCAGCAGGTCGACGTCCCCATCTTCCTCGACCGCGACAGCAAGGATGTCGTGAAGATCGCTCGCAAGGGCGTCGAGGAGGCGCGTCGCGCCCGCGAGCGCGTGGTGATCATCGATACCGCGGGCCGGCTGCAGATCGACGAGGAGATGATGGCGGAGCTCGAGCGGCTCAAGGAAGCCGTGCGCCCCGACGAGATCCTCTTCGTTGCCGACGGGATGACGGGTCAGGACGCGGTCCGGATCGCCAAGGGCTTCAACGATGCCCTGGGGATCACCGGCGTCGTGCTAACCAAGATGGACGGTGACGCGCGCGGCGGTGCTGCCCTCTCGATCCACGGCGTCACGGGGAAGCCGATCAAGTTCATCGGTGTCGGCGAGCGGATCGACGCGCTCGAAGACTTCTACCCCGAGCGCATGGCGGGCCGCATCCTCCAGATGGGCGACATCGTCACCCTGGTGGAGAAGGCGCAGGAGACCTTCGACGAGGAGGAATCGAGGCGCCTCGAGAAGAAGGTGCGCAAGGAGGGGCTCGATCTCGAGGACTTCCTGGTCACCATGAAGCAGATTCAGAAGCTCGGTCCGCTCGAGGGTCTTCTCAAGATGATCCCGGGCGTCAACAGCAAGATGATCAAGCAGGCGAACACCGACCCGCGTCGTATGCGTCACGTCGAGGCGATCGTCCTCTCGATGACGCCGGCCGAGCGGAAGCAGCCCTCGATCATCAACGGTACCCGCCGCCTGCGCATCGCGCGCGGCAGCGGCCGCCCCGTCAGCGAAGTAAACCGCCTCCTCCAGCAATTCCGCGAGATGCAGAAGATGATGAAGCGGATGGGAAGTGGGGGGAGGGGTGGGTTGGGGATGATGGGGATGAGGTAGTGCTGCAGGGTTCAGGAGGCAGGGCGGGGCGTACAGGGTTCAGGAGGCAGGGTTCAGGGTTCAGGAACTGCTCTGGCGGAGAGACCTCTACCCCGAGGCAGTACCTGAACCCTGCCTCCTGAACCCTTGCAGTTCCCGGGTGCGCTCCGGAGAGTCCGGAAGGCGCGAAGAGCCCGGTTGTTGGACAGAACACCCTCGAGAGGGGAAATAGAGAAATGGTGAGAATCCGTCTCCGCCGCGTTGGGCGGAAGAAGACGCCGGTGTATCGTATCGTCGTTGCCGATGTGAGGAGCCCCAGGGATGGGCGCTTCATCGAGACCATCGGGCACTACAACCCTCGGCAGGCGGAGGGTGGTCTGGAGATCGAGACCGATCGCGCCGATTACTGGCTCGGCGTGGGTGCGCAGCCGTCCGACACGGTGCGCTCGCTCCTGCGCAAGGCTGGTGTGCTCAAGATGCGTCACGAGCGGCGCGCTGGCGCGCGGCGCATCGGGAGCGCGGTGCCGGTGAACGAGACGCCCGAGCCCGAAGCATCGACGCTCGATGTATCCGGCTCCGAAGCGTCGCCGGAAGCGTCGAGCGCCGAGGGGTGACATGACCCCGCCCGAGCTGATGATCGTCGGGCGGCTGCGCAGGGCACACGGGATCCGGGGTGAGCTGGCCGTGGATCCGCTCACCGACACGCCGGCCGCGGTCTTCGCGGCCGGCCGTGTCGTTTCGGTGGGCACCACCGATGGTGATCCCGACCCGGCCGGCCGAACGCTAACGATGCAGCGCGTACGGGAGCAGAGCGACGGCTCACTTCTCGTCATTTTCGACGAGATTGCGGCCCGCGCAGACGCCGAGCTCCTGCGCGGCTGCTACGTCCTCGCGCCGGCGAGCGAGCTCGAGCCACCCGCGGAAGGCGAGGTGTACATCCACGAGCTACCGGGGATGCGGGTTCTCCTTCCCGGCGGGGAAGCGCTCGGCGTGGTGAGCGATGTGCTCGAGCTCCCGCAGGGGTTGGCGCTCGAGATCAGCCACGCCCGCGATAACGTGGTGCTCCCATTCCACGAGGAGTTCATCGAGAGCGTCGACCGTGCGGCGAGGACCATCGTCGCGAACCCGCCCGAGGGGCTCTTCGAGTGACGCTCCGGATCAACGTCGTCACGATCTTCCCTACTTACTTCGCTCCGCTCGAGCTCAGCATCCCGGCCCGCGCGGCAGCGGCGGGGAGCGTGATCTACAACGTCGTCGACCTCCGCGACTTCACGCACGACCGTCATCGCACGGTGGATGACTATCCCTTCGGAGGCGGTCCGGGGATGGTGATGAAGCCGGCGCCCTTCTTCGAGGCGGTCGAAGCACTCGGCGCGCGCGCGCCGATCGTGCTTCTCTCCGCGCGCGGCCGCCGCTTCGAGCAGGCCGACGCCGTGCGCTACGCCGCCGGCGAAGAGCTCACCTTTCTCTGCGGCCACTACAAGGACGTGGACCAGCGCGTGGCCGATCACCTCGCCACCGAGGAGGTCTCGCTCGGCGACTTCGTTCTCTCCGGCGGCGAGCCGGCCGCTCTCGCGATCATCGACGCCACCGTGCGACTCCTCGAAGGCGCCATGTCCGACCAGGAGAGCGCGCGCACCGACTCGCACTGGCTCCCTGGTCTCAGCGCCCCCAGCTACACCCGCCCCGCCGAGTTCCGCGGGCTCCGCGTCCCCGACGTCCTCCTCTCCGGTGACCACGCGAGGATTGCCGAGTGGCGATCGAGCGAGGGGAGGAGGCTGACGGAGGAAAGAGGGAGCAGGGAGCAGGAAGCGGGGAACAGTGAAAAGGAAACAGGGAACAGGAAACAGGAAACAGGGAACGGCAACGACCGGGATGGTCGTTAGTCGCAGGGAACGCGTCATGCAGCCCGGCAGTACCTGATTCCTGATTCCAGTTTCCTTCTCCCACTGTCCTAACCCCGATCTCCCATGAAATCCATCAACCCATCCACAGGCGAAGTACTGGGCGAGTATCCCGAGCTGACGCCGGGAGAGTTAGACGGGAAGCTGCGGAGGGCCGCGGAGGCGTTCGGACGGCACCGGAAGACCAGCTTCGCGGAGAGGGCGGGGAAGATGCTGCGCGCGGCGGAGATACTCGAGGAGGAGCAGCGCGAGTTGGGGAAGCTGATGACGCTCGAGATGGGGAAGCCGATCGCGAGCGCGGCCGCGGAGGCGGCGAAGTGCGCGAAGGCATGCCGCTATTACGCCGAGAACGCGGAGCGATTCCTCGAGCGCGAGGACGTGCAGACAGAGGCGAAGGAGAGCTACGTCGTCTATCAGCCGCTCGGCGTGGTGCTCGCCGTGATGCCGTGGAACTTCCCATTCTGGCAGGTCTTTCGCTTCGCTGCTCCGGCGCTCATGGCGGGGAACGTCGGGCTGCTGAAGCATGCGTCGAACGTGCCGCAGTGCGCACTGGCGATCGAGGACGTGCTCTGCCGCGCTGGTTTCGATGGAGGCGAGTTCCAGACGCTCCTCATAGCGTCATCACGGGTGGGCGGCGTGGTGACGGACGGGCGCGTGGCCGCGGTCACGGTGACGGGGAGCGAGCACGCGGGGAGTGAGGTCGCTTCGGCAGCCGGGAAGGTGATCAAGAAGAGCGTCCTCGAGCTGGGTGGGAGCGACCCCTTCATCGTGATGCCGAGTGCGGATCTCGATTTGGCGGTGAGCACGGCGGTGAAGGCGAGAGTCGTGAACTCGGGTCAGTCGTGCATTGCCGCCAAGCGCTTCATCATTCACGACCGGATCGCCGATGAGTTCGAGTGGCGCTTCGTCCGCTCGATGGAAACGCTGAAGGTCGGCGACCCTCTCGACGAGCGGACCGACGTCGGTCCGCTCGCCACGCCCGCGATTCTGGAGGGGCTGGAGGAGCAGGTGGCGCGCACTGTGGAGGCGGGCGGGAAAGTGCTCACCGGCGGAAAGCGTCTCGCGCGTCCGGGCAACTTCTTCGCGCCGACGGTCCTCACCGACATCCCCGAGCACTCTCCCGCCTACAGCGAGGAGCTCTTCGGCCCCGTCGCGTCGGTATTCCGCGTGCGCGACATCGACGAGGCGATCGCGCTCGCCAACGACACCACCTTCGGACTCGGTTCCAGCGTCTGGACCAACGACGACTCCGAGCGCTCGCGCTTCATCGCCGACATCGAGGCCGGCCAGGTGTTCGTCAACGCGATGGTCGCCTCCGACCCCCGCCTCCCCTTTGGCGGCGTCAAGCACTCCGGCTACGGCCGCGAGCTCGGCCAGGCAGGTGTACGGGAGTTCGTGAACTGGAAGACGGTGGTGAGGTATTAGGGTTCACGACGGGGTCAGGTCTTTAATTTCGAGCAGGCTGAGCCATAGCTATGCTATGGCTCAGCCTGCTCGAAATTAAAGACCTGACCCCGTCGGTCGTCGTGGCTCTCACCTGCGTCTCCCCACTCCCACCTGGCGACAGTACGCCAGCACCGGGCAGGTGCTGCAGTGAGGCAGCTTCGCCGTGCAGATGTGCTTCCCGAAGGGGACCAGCAGCCGATTGAGGTCGAGGAAGTAGCGAGGGGGGATGAGGTCCTCGAGTGCTTTCATGGTGCGCTCGGGGGTTTTCTCGGAGACGATCCCCCAGCGGTTGGTGACGCGGTGGACGTGGACGTCCACGCCGAGCGCGGGGCGACCGCAGGCGATTCCGAGTACGAGGTTGGCGCACTTGGGGCCGACGCCGGAGAATGAGCGGAGGAGCTCCTCATCGCAGGGGAGGGCACCTCCGTACTCGCGCAGCGCACGCTCGGCGATAGCGTGGATCTGGCGCGACTTGGGCTCGTGGAAGGCGGAATCGTGGATCAGCGCATCGATGCCCCTCGGGTCGAGTCTTTCCACGGCCTCGGCGTCCGGAGCGGCCTCGAAGAGGGCGAGCGCGGTGGGGAGCATCACTTCGTCGCGCGTGCGGATGGAGATGATGCACGCCACCAGTTGCTCGAAGACCGACGTGTGACCGCGCTCGGCGAGCTCGAAGAGCGCGGCCTTGGGGTAGGGGCGTACGGCGTCCTCTATGAGACGCAGCATGCGCGGGATGTCGAAGGCCTTCTTCGCGGCCGGTCGTGCGCGCTCGGAAGGCCTTCGTGTGGGCATATCAGGCGGCGCTTCGCAGCCCGGCTACCAGCCGTCCCACCTCACCCAATACCAATTCGTTGCCCTCGCGGATGAGCGCCGCGAGGATATGCTTGCAGATCGCGTCGCGCCAGAGGTGATCGGCGCAGTCGCAGCGTGGAAACGCGGAGGTGTACAGATCCACCCAGTGCGGCTCCGCGCCTCCGGTGAATCGATAGCGGCCGTAACCCACCCTCTCGCCCTGCAGCCCGAGGCTGCGCTCCAGACGCGCGCGGTCCACGCCACCGGCTGCGTGGAAATCGATGGCGGGGTGCGCCCTCGGCTCTCCTGCTTCAGTCATTCCTGGCTCTCTCCAACAGCGTGTAACTCTGCGAAAGATATCGCATTAACTCCCTCTAATTGTTACCCCGAAGAGGCGTGGGAGGTCATGCTCGGAGCTTCCGGGAGCGGTCTCTCGGTGGAGGGGCGCGGTGGCGGGGCGGGAGCTGCCACGTTCGGAACGGCAGGAGTTCGGGGACGCTGGAAAGTAGCTTCGATCGATCTGAAGCGAGCTCTGCAAGCCTAACTGACTGACCGCACAGTCAAAGTGGCAGTTAGTGATGTGTGTCTATTTGCGGCGCGGTCCTACAGAAGTAGCGTTGACGCCAGACGTTCGCAGTGCACCGGCCAATCTGGTCGATGCAGCTGTTCCGGCATTCCCCGAACCTGAGTACGAAGGACCTGTCCACTCGCTAGAAAACTCAATTCTCGCACGGTTGCTAGGCCTTACCGGCCAGTGACGAGGGCAAAGCCGTCGAAAGGCGGCGACGCAAAGCTACGAGGCTA
>JBIQMO010000153.1:0-8867 GCA_044463245.1 Gemmatimonas aurantiaca | reverse complement strand
CTCAGCCACGGCTGAGCCGTGGCTGAGCCCGCTCGAAATTAAAGACCTGACCCCGTCGGCCGATGTCCGGGCGGTACTGCTTGCCCGCGAAGTCGATCTTCGCGGCCGCATCCGCACTGGCGCTGCGGGCCTCGTCGAGAGTGGGCGCCACGGCAGTCACGGCGAGCACGCGGCCGCCCGACGTCACGAGCCGGCCCTCCGAATTCAGCGCTGTACCGGCATGGAAGACGTGCACTCCCTCCACGGGCGCGGGGAGCGTGATTGGCGCGCCCTTCCGCGGAGAGTCCGGGTAGCCCTCCGCAGCCACCACCGTAGTCACGGCAAAGTCGGCGCTCCAGCGGAGCGCACCCCCGCGCAGGCTTTCGCCTCGCGCCACGGCGAGGCAGGGATCCAGGAGACTGCTCTCCAGAAGCGGCATCAGCGCCTCCGTCTCCGGGTCGCCAAAGCGGCAGTTGAACTCCACCACTCGCGGCCCCTCGGCCGTGAGCATGAGTCCAGCGTAGAGCAGCCCGGTGAATGCCGCACCGTGCTCCCGCAGTGCGGCGAGCGTCGGCGTGAAGACCTGTTCCGCTACTTCCTCCACTAGCTCCGGCGTCGCGTCCGCGACCGGTGCGTATGCACCCATCCCGCCGGTGTTCGGGCCGCGGTCTCCCTCGAGGAGTCGCTTGTGGTCGCGCGCGGGGAGCATGGCGAGGATCTCGCTTCCGTCGGTGATGGCAAAGATCGAGAGCTCCTCTCCTTCCATGAACTCCTCCACGAGGATCTCGTCGCCCGCGCCCCCGAAGACGTGCCCGCCGAGCATCGAGTCGATGGCGGCGTCGGCCTCGGCGATACTCTGGCAGACGATCACTCCCTTTCCCGCGGCGAGCCCCGACGCCTTGATGACCACCGGCGCGCCGAGCTCGCGTGCCGCTCGCTTCGCGCGCTCGATATTGGTATGCCGCTCCGCCCGTGCGGTAGGGACTCCGGCGCGAAGCATCAACTCCTTCGCGAAGCTCTTCGACGACTCGATTCTCGCTGCCATCGCGGTTGGCCCGAAGATGGGCAGCCGTTCCGCGCGGAAGACGTCCACTATCCCCGCCGCTAGCGGTGCTTCGGGACCGACGATCGTGAGATCCGGTCTCTCGCGTCGTGCCAGCTCGGTGAGCGAGGGGATGTCGGTCGCACTGATCACCGCCGTACGTCCCAGCTCCGCGAGGCCGGGATTGCCGGGCGCGGAGAGAATCTCGAGAGACGGATCGTCTTGCAGGAGCTTCCATGCGAGGGCGTGCTCGCGCCCGCCCCCGCCCACCATCAGGACCTTCATTTCCCGGTCGTATTCCTGAATGCTTCGGTGAATGCATCACGCGCATCGCGCAGCGCGTTACGTACCTGGGTGACCGCGTCGCGCGCCTGCTCGCCGTAGTAGCCGGCCGCGGCATCGTAGTCCTCGGAGAGCGGACGGTCGTCGTCACCGCGACGGGGATAGTCGCCGTTGATGATCCGGTCGTACGCGCCCGCTCTTATCCAGCGCTGCAGCTCGCCCGCCCGCACGGTGTTGAATGGGTGCGTTCGGAATGCGACGTTGAGGACCTTGAAGATACCATCGATCGCGTTGCCGCTGCTCTCGTACTCCTCGGCCTGCCGCATGAACTCGTCGAGATTCGTTTCATCATCGAGCGGCGGTCCGCCGGCGAAGCGCATGAAGAGCTGCATCGACGATCGCGGATCCTGCGTAGCCAGCAGCCCCGCGCGATCCGCCGAGAGCTCCGCCTTGCGATACCACTCGAGTAGCGCGAGCTGGATGGGGAGGGTGATCAGCCCGAGGACCGGGATGTTGCTGAAGCCGATGTTGAGGATGATCAGGGCGAGCGTGGTGTAGGTGGGGTGCCCGCTGATGATGTGCCCGAGCTCGTGCCCGAGGATCACCCGCTGCTCGTCCCGATCGAGGATCTCGATCGCCCCCGAGTTCACGACGATGAAGGGCTTCTGGAATCCCACCGCCATCGCGTTCGCCACCGGCGTCTGCGATACGTAGAGCTCCGGTCGTTCCGCCCAGTCCATCGTCTCCAACACTTCGGTGAGCAGCGCGTCGAGCTTCGGCCGCTGCCGCGGCCCCACCTTCACCGCATTCGCCGTGAAGAGCTGCCGCACCCCCCTCTCCCCGATCTGCCCCATGACCTTCCGCAGGACTTCATCGAACCCCGGTAGAGCCCTGAGCGAATTCAACGCCGCCCTGTCCGCCGGATGCTCCCAGGCAACGGGGGCGATTTGAGAGAGAACCTTGGTTTCTGGCATGGCTGGGCTCCGTGTTGTGAGGGTACAGGGAGCCGACGGGGTCAGGTCTTTAATTTCTAGTCCCGTGGACGGCCGTCCACGGGACTAGAAATTAAAGACCTGACCCCGTCGTGAACCCCGCTGTCAAAGCGCCCCCTCCAGGTCCGCCAACAGATCCCCCACATCCTCCACTCCACACGACAGGCGCACCAGGCCGTCGGTTATGCCGAGTTGGGCGCGGCGATCGGGGGGGACGGAGGCGTGGGTCATCGAGGCAGGGTGGCTGATGAGGCTCTCTACTCCACCCAACGATTCCGCGAGGGAAAAGATTCGCGTCCCAGCCAGTAACGCGGCGGCGCGCTCGCGGCTTCCCATCTCGACCGAGATCATCCCGCCGTAGCCGGTCATCTGGCGGCGAGCCAGCGCGTGCTGCGGGTGCGACTCGAGGCCGGGGTAGATCACGTTCTCGGCGCCCAGTCGCTCGGCGAGGTAGGCGGCGATGCGGCGGCCGTTCTCGTCGTGCCGCGGCATGCGCAGGTGCAGCGTCTTCGTGCCACGGAGGGCGAGCCAGCAATCGAAGGGGCCGGGAACGGCGCCGGCCGCATTCTGAATGAAGCCCAGACGCTCGGCGAGGGCATCGTCGTTCAGCAACGCGATCCCGCCGATCATATCGCTGTGCCCGTTGAGATACTTGGTGGTGGAGTGGTAAACTATGTCAGCGCCGTGCTGGAACGGGCGCTGGAAGTACGGCGTCGCGAAGGTGTTGTCCACGATCAGAAGCGCGCCAGCAGCATGCGCCGCCTCGGCGGCCGCGCCGAGATCGGTGATCCACATCAGTGGATTCGTCGGCGTCTCCACGAGTACAGCTCTGGTGTTGGCGGTGCATGCCTCGGCGATGCGGTTGGGATCGCGCGTGTCGACGTAGGTGAAGCAGAGGCCGTGGTGCCTCAAGAGGCGATCGAAGAGGCGGAACGTGCCGCCGTAGACGTTCTCGCCGCAGATGATGTGATCGCCAGATTGGAAAAGCTTCATGATCGAGTCGACGCACGCCGTTCCGCTGGCGAACGCGAAGCCGTGTTTTGCGCCTTCGAGCGCCGCGACGTTGCGCTCGAGCGCTTCCCGCGTCGGATTCTTGGTGCGGGAGTACTCGTACCCCTTGTTTTTGCCGAGCTCGTCCTGTACGTAGGTGGACGTCAGGTACACCGGCGTCATGATCGCGCCGGCGAGCGGCTCCGGGCGCTGCCCGGCGTGTATCGCCCGCGTACCGAAGGCGGGCTCCAGATCTTCGTCGAAAGTTCGGGTCATCCGGGAGGCCTGTTGGTGAGTTCGCGGAAGATAACCGGGATAGCATCGTGACGCACGGCATAACGAAGCAGGCTCGTACCTGCCTTGTGGTGGACGACGAATCCCGCCTGCGCCAGGCGCTCTCGCGCCTGATGAAGAGTGACGGCTTCACTGTATTCGAGGCTGGCTCGGGTGAGGATGCTCTAATGATTCTCTCCCGCGAGCCGGTGGCGCTGGTTCTTTCCGACATGCGCATGCCCGGGATGACGGGCTCGGAGCTCCTGCACGAGGTCCGGCTCCGCCATCCCGAAGTAGCCTTCGTGCTGATCACGGCCGTCGCCGAGGTGGAGGTCGCGGTCGAGTGTCTCTCCGCGGGCGCGATGGACTACATCACCAAGCCCTTCGTCTTCGAAGAGGTGCGCGCGCGCGTCGAGCAGGCGCTCGAAAAGCGTCGCCTCATGCGCGAGAACCGCGATTACCAGGAGCGTCTCGAGGAGCGCGTTCGCGAGCAGGCGGAGCGACTCGAGCAGACCTTCCTCGCCGGAGTTCAGTCGCTGGCCGAAGCGCTCGAGCTGAAGGACCCATATACACGCGGGCACTCGGTGCGCGTGAGTCAGTATTCCGCCACCATCGCGCGCATGCTCGGCGTCGCCGAGAGCGTGGTGCGCAACATAGAGCTCGGCGGCCAGCTGCACGACATCGGCAAGATCGGCGTGCGCGAGGACGTGTTGAACAAGGCGGGCCCGCTCACGCGCGAGGAGTACGAGCACATCATGACGCACCCGCTCCTCGGCTGGCGGGTGCTGCACCCACTGCTCAGCGACAATCCCGTGGTGCTCAACGTGGTGCGCTCGCACCACGAGCGGCTCGACGGTACCGGCGTCCCCGACGGTCTCACCGGCTCCGCCATCCCACGCGAGGCACGCATCGTTTCCGTGGCCGATGCCTTCGACGCGATGATGAGCAAGCGTCCCTACCGAAAGGGGCTCAGCTACGAGGCCGCGCTGACCGAGCTCCGTCGCATGGTCGACTCGCAGTTCGATCCCGAGGTCGTGGACGCTCTTCTCGAGGTGGTCGCGGAGGGAGCGATCGATTTGGGGGATCGCGGCAGCGGCGTGGACGAGGCGAAGAGGCTACTCGCGCAGTACAGCTACAAGAGCTGAGATTGAGGCGCCCCGGCGCCTCCAGACTCGGGCCGCGTGACGATGCGCGCACCCGCGAGGAGCGGAGCGAGCAGACCATAGGCGAGTCCGCGCGCCTCGTGGAACGGAACAGGGGCGCTGACTTCGTTCCCCTCCTCGATTCCGGCAGCGTTCACCATCCCGCGTGCCGCTTCCAGCAGCTCGCGATGCGTGTAGCTCCGGAACGGCGCGCCCGCCATCTCCCGCGCCACGACCGCCTCCTCATCGCTCCCGGCGCTCTCCTCCTCATCGCCCTCGACCTCGAGACCGAAGTGAGAGCCCACATCCACCCTGCGTCGCTGGTGACCGTGTAGGAACACCACGTGTCCCGGCAACTCATCGAGCAGCACCCTGGCCACTCGGTCGCCCAGAGCTCCAGCGTAGCGTTCCACGGTGAACACCACGCGACCATGCTCCGCGTCCAGCGCGCGAGCGATCTCCTCCGCCGTGTCGTGTGGATCGAGGAGCAGCGCCCCTCGTCCCTCGCAAGCCGCCAGCGCTACCAGATATGCGGGCGAGTTCCCGAGCAACACCGCCCCTCTCCCGGTCGCCAGCTTCCGCACGAGCGGCGCGCACCTCTGCAGCATGGTGACCCCCGCCGCCACGAGCAGCCGACTATCCATTCCGTCGATCGACCCACCTCGCGCCGCCGCCGCAAGCGAGATGAGAGATAGGGGGTTGGGCATGAGATTCGGCGAGAGAGAGGGAGAGAAGAGGAAGCAGAGAGCAGACAGCAGTGAACGGCTCTTGAAAATACTCTCGCCCCCGTAACCTCCTTCCACTTCGCTGGTCATTATGACGGGGGTTTGGACTCCGATATAACTTTCGGGTTTACTCTCTGGAGGCGGGATAGTGTATGAAGGGCTGATGGTCAGCGTGTCGGGGATCCGGGGGAGAGTGGGAGAAGCGCTCACACCCGAAGTGGTGGCCGGGTTCGCGGCGGGGTTCGGGGCTTGGGCGCGGTCGCGCGGGAACGGGCGCAACATCGTGGTCGGCCGTGATTCGCGCGTGTCGGGGCCGATGTTCCACCGAGCGGTGGTCGCGGCGCTCCAGTCGGTAGGGTGCGACGTGATCGACGTGGGGCTCGCGCCCACGCCCACGATCCAGCTCGCCGTGGAACACCACCACGCGGCTGGGGGGCTCGCCATCACGGCCAGCCACAATCCGATCGAGTGGAACGCGCTCAAGTTCATCGGTCCGAGCGGCCTTTTCCTCGATTCCGCGGAGGGAGCCGAGATGCGACAGGTGGCGCAGGGGGCTTTCCCCCGGGCTACGTGGGACGAGCTCGGCCAGGTGCGCGTCGATGAGAATGCCATCGCCCGTCACATCGAGAGCGTGCTCGCGCTCGATTTCATCGATGTCGAAGCAATCCGGGCGCGAGGCTTCCGCGTGGCGCTCGACTGCGCGCGCGGTGCCGGGGGAGCCATCATCCCGGCCCTCCTCGAGAGGCTCGGCTGCGCAGTGGCCGCCATCAATCTCGAGACCGACGGGCGTTTCCCCAGGGCGCCCGAGCCGGTTGCGGCCAATCTCGGCGATCTGGAACGACTTGTGCTCGAGGCGCGCTCGGATGTGGGCTTCGCAACCGATCCGGACGTGGATCGGCTCGCTCTGGTCTCCGACCAGGGAAAGGCGATCGGCGAGGACTGGACGCTCGCCTTCGCCGCGCGGCTCGCGCTGCGGTATCGGCCGGGTCCGGTGGTGGCGAACCTGTCTACCAGCCGGGTGGTCGACGATGTGGCCGCGGAAGCTGGCGCCACCGTGCTCCGCGCGCCCGTGGGTGAGGTGAACGTTGCCGTACGCATGCGTGAAGAGGGGGCGGCGATAGGCGGGGAGGGGAATGGAGGGGTAATACTCAGCGAGCTCCACCTCGGCCGCGATGCACCACTTGCTGTTGCGATGATTCTACAGATGCTGGTCGAGGACGATGTGCCGATGTCGCAGACACTTGCTACCTTCCCGAGCTATTCGATCGTCAAGGACAAGCTGGACCGCCCTTCGGCGCCGCTGGACTCGGTATACGCCCGCCTGCGCGGCGAGTTCGGCGACGCCGAGGCCAACGATCTGGATGGTCTACGCCTCTCCTGGCGCGATCGGTGGGTGCACGTGCGGCCGTCGGGCACGGAACCGATCGTGCGTGTAATAGCCGAGGCACCGAGCGAGGCCGAGGCACGAGATCTCGTTGCCAGGTCGCGTGCGCCGCTCGAGGCGCTGCGCTGATTTTTTCATTTTACCGAAACTCCCATGTGCGGAATCGTTGGCTACGTTGGCCCCAGGATAGCATCCCCCGTTCTTTTGGAGGGGCTCAAGAGACTCGAGTACCGCGGATACGACTCGGCGGGCATGGCGATCACCAACGGCAACGGCGTCGAGACGCGTAAGGCTGCGGGGAAGATCGTCGAGCTCGAGTCGGCGCTCGAGGCAGCACCGCTCCACGGCACGATCGGGATAGCGCATACGCGCTGGGCCACGCACGGAGCCCCCAACTTCTGCAACGCACACCCGCACATCTCCTGTGACGGCGACATCGCCGTGGTCCATAACGGCATCATCGAGAACGGCTCCGCGCTGCGGCAGGCGCTGATAGGGCAGGGACACGAGTTCCGCTCCGAGACCGACACCGAGGTGCTGGCACACCTCATCGAGGAGCTCTACGAGG
Source organism: Gemmatimonas aurantiaca (assembly GCA_044463245.1). GTDB lineage: Bacteria > Gemmatimonadota > Gemmatimonadetes > Gemmatimonadales > Gemmatimonadaceae > JADGGM01. Next base: position 1,490 of record JBIQMO010000153.1, on the reverse strand, counting down.
GCAATCTCGAGGAGGCCGTGATCGAGGCACTCAACAAGGTGGACGGCACCTACGGGATCGCGGTGATCTCGAGTCGCGAGCCCGACAAGATCGTTGCGGCGCGCAAGGGGAGTCCGCTCCTCGTGGGGCTCGGCGAAGGCGAGTACTTCGTGGCGAGCGACGTCTCCGCCATCCTGGCGCACACGCGTCAGGTGATCTACCTCGATGACGGCGACCTCGCCGTGCTCGATCGTGACGGCTACCGCATCATCGACATGAACGCGGCGGCGCTGACCCGTCCGGTCAGCAGCATCGACTGGGATCTCGACATGATCGAGCGCGGCGGCTACGCGCACTTCATGCTCAAGGAGATCTTCGAGCAGCCCACCACCATCGAGAACACCATGCGCGGCCGTCTCCGGGTGGAGGACGGCGCGGCGCGGCTCGGTGGACTCAACCTCACCGACGAAGAGCTGCTCGAGTTCGACAACATCGTCATCACGGCCTGTGGTACGAGCTGGCACTCCGCGCTCATCGGCGAGTTCATGATCGAGGAGCTGGCGCGGATCCCGGTGGAGGTCGAGTACGCCTCCGAGTTCCGCTATCGCAACCCGGTGATCGGGCCGAAGACGCTCTGCATCGTGATCTCGCAGTCGGGCGAGACGGCGGACACGCTCGCCGCGATGCGCGAGGCGAAGAATCGGGGCGCTCGCGCACTCGGCATCGTGAACGTGGTGGGCTCCACCATCGCGCGCGAGTCGGACGGCGGCATCTACATCCACGCCGGCCCCGAGATCGGCGTGGCGTCCACCAAGGCGTTCACCAGCCAGGTCACGGCCCTCGCTCTCTTCACGCTCCGCCTCGCGCGGTTGCGCGGGCTCCCCGTGGAGGAGGGGCGTCGCATCGCCTCGGCGCTGGCGGCGCTCCCCGAGCAGATCCGCCACGTGCTCGACCGGGCCGAAGAGATCGAGCGCATCGCCGAGGAGTTCCGGGACGCGGCGAACTTCCTGTATCTCGGCCGCGGCTTCAACTTCCCCGCAGCCCTGGAGGGCGCGCTGAAGCTGAAGGAGATCAGCTACATCCACGCCGAGGGATACCCGGCGGCGGAGATGAAGCACGGACCCATCGCGCTCATCGACGAGAACATGCCCGTAGTCTTCATCGCGCCGCACGACTCCGTCTTCGACAAGGTCGTGTCGAACGTGCAGGAGGTGAAGGCGCGTGGTGGCTGCGTCATCGGACTGACGAGCCGCGACGAAGATTCGCTTCGCGGGCTCCTCGATTACGAGATACGGATTCCCGAGACGATAGACATGTTCACGCCGATCGTCGCGTCGGTGCCACTGCAGCTTCTCGCGTACTACATTGCCGTGAAGCGTGGCGCCAACGTGGACCAGCCACGGAATCTCGCCAAGTCAGTCACGGTGGAGTAAGAGACATCGGATGCGATACGTGATAACGGGAGGTGCTGGCTTCATCGGCTCGCACCTCGTGGAGCATCTCGTCGGTCA
>JBIQMO010000152.1:0-8904 GCA_044463245.1 Gemmatimonas aurantiaca | reverse complement strand
ACGGCTCGTCCACGCCGCGCGTCACGAGATCATCTATCAGCACGCCGATGTACGATGTCTCACGCCCCAGTATCAACGGAGCATCGCCGTGTACCGCGAGCGCGGCGTTCATCCCCGCGACGACTCCCTGCCCCGCCGCCTCCTCGTAGCCCGTGGTGCCGTTGATCTGGCCGGCGAAGTAGACGCCGCCGAGTGCCTTGAGCTCGAGCGATGGATGGAGCTGCGTGGGCGGATAGTAGTCGTACTCCACCGCGTAGCCCGCGCGCGTCATGCGCACGTTCTCGAGACCGGGCACCGCGCGCAGGAACTCCATCTGCACCTCGGCGGGGAGCGAGGTGGAGAGACCGTTCACGTACAGCTCCGAGGTGTCGTGTCCCTCGGGCTCGAGGAAGATCTGGTGATGATCCACGTCGGGGAACTTCACGATCTTGTCTTCCACGCTCGGGCAGTAGCGCGGTCCGCGCCCCGAGATAGCACCGCCGTACATCGCCGAACGAGCGATGTTGCGGGCGATGATCTCCTTCACCTCGGCACCCGCGTAGGTGATCCAGCAGGGGAGCTGCGCCGGGTGACGCGTGGCACCGTCGTGCACTCGCGGCGTGCGCCAGAAGTGCGACCACGAATAATCGAAGTCGTCTATCTCGCTTTCCTGGCGCTGCAGCGTGGAGAAGTCCACCGAGCGTCCGTCGATGCGCGGCGGCGTTCCCGTCTTGAAGCGCGCCGACTCGAGCCCGAGTCGCTCGAACTGCTCGGCGAGGTGCACCGTGGCGGCATCGCCCGAGCGGCCGCCGGAGATCTGCGTGTCGGTGCCGATGTGCATCCGGCCGCGGAGAAAGGTGCCGGTGGTGATCACCACCGCGCGCGCACCGAAGCGGCGACCCTCGAGCGTCTCGACTCCGCGCACGCGTCCGCCCTCCTCATCGATCAACAGCCGCGCGACGGTCCCCTGGATGGTGTGCAGCCGCGGATGCTCCTCGAGAAGCGTGCGCACGGCTCTCCGGTAGAGACCACGGTCGCACTGCGCACGCGGCGCCCACACCGCCGGTCCCTTGCCGCGGTTCAGCATCCGGAACTGGAGCGTGGCGAGATCGGTGGCGCGCGACATGATACCGCCCAGCGCGTCCACCTCGCGCGCTACTGTTCCCTTCGCCACGCCCCCGATGGCGGGGTTGCACGACATCTGCCCAATGGTCTCGAGCGCGCTGGTCACGAGGCCCACACGCGCGCCGAGACGCGCCGCGGCGACGGCGGCCTCGGTGCCGGCGTGGCCCGCGCCAACGACGATGACGTCGAGGTCTAGCTCATTGCGCGGTGATGTGTCGCGAGCGGATGCGGAGTGCGGCGCGGTCATGCACGAAAGCTAAACCGATCTGACCGCGAGCGGTGCCGTTACAGCCTCTTGTGAGGTATCGGCATCACACAGCGTGGCAATGGGGTCGGCTTCCATTGCTACCGACGCCATGTCCCGGCGTCACTCACTGGCGCAGCCTACCGACCCCACGCCAGTCCCCGACCTGAGGTTCCAGCGCTAGGTCTCGACGTTCCGGTGCGCGTCGTCGGCGCGATGCGCGCCCCTCTCCTCGGCAACTACCCCCTTCCGGAGCAGTCCTTCCCAGTGGCAGTTGTAGCACCAGCTCGTTCGGAACCAGGGCATGAGCAGGTTCCACCCCTTCGACTGTACGCGGATGGTGGGCGTGTCGCAGTTGGGACACCGTCCGTCGTCGGGAAGCATGATGTAGAAAAAGATCGTCGCCGCCACCAGACGGATGGCGACGAAGGCGATGAACACCAGCGCGAATATTAGGGCGTCTGACATTTCTACCACCTCGACTGCTGCAACGTGCGGCTTCGTCGGGAGTCGCTAGCCGCGATCCCGCAAAGCCGCTCTTCCGAATATGCGACGCAAGACCGGCGCCCGCGCGACGTCACTGCGGAAGCTTCAACTGCTGCGCGATGGTGCTCCAGAGCTCCACGTACGCCACGCCGTCTTCCACGCGCTCGATCACCACGTCCGCACCCTGCGCTACCTCGCGCCCGTCGAGCCCGCGCGCCGTGAGGGTCTGGCGGCTACCCTCGTGCTCGAACTCGATCTCGCCCGGCTCGTCGACCATGATGGCACGAATCACGTGCGCGAAGTGCCCCTGCAGGATGAACCTCTCGTCCTCCACCTCGCGCGCCGCACTCGGCACTGCCCAGCCGGCGATGAGAAAAACCATCCCGCCAGCCGCGATGAGAGCGGCAGCCAACGCGACGGCCAGCATCGCGAGCGGACTGAGCGAGGTGTACTTGGCCAGTGGATAGCCCACGAGCCCGAAGAGCGTGGCGGCCGCACCCACCGTGGGAAGGTTGATGTACCTGACCCAGCGGCCGTGGCGCTGGTCGCGGTCGATCCCGGCGATCATGCTGATGACGCCGAGGCCGAGGCCGATGATGAAGATTGCGAGGAAGAGAACGCGCATGGTGGATGAGCGGAAGCTATGCTGCGCGCGAGCTACGCGAAATGAGCGCCCTCGCCGTTACGCGTGTCCGGCCTCACCGAGCCCGACGAGCTCGAGGAGGGCGAGCGCGTTGGCGGATGTGGCCAGGCCGGGGCGGAGGCGGTAGTCGAAGGTCATCACCGTGCGACCGTCGGAGCGCTCGAACTGCTCGCTGAAGTGCACGGGGCGCGCCGCGCTCTCGAGCTCGCCCGTGGAGGCGAGCGAGAGGTCGTGCGTGGTTACCGCGCCGATCGCCCCGGCGCGCAGCAGATGCCCGATCACTATCCGCGCCGCTATCTGCCGCTCGGCGGTGTTGGTGCCGTGGAGCATCTCATCGAGCAGATAGAGGACGCGTCGTCCCTCACCCGGCGAGCGAGCGGCATCGACTATCGCACGGAGCCGCTGAAGCTCTGCCATGAAGAGCGAGATCCCGCGCTCGAGCGAGTCCTGGATCCGGATGCTGGTGCGCACGTTGACGAGCGGCGTCCGAAAGCGCGTCGCGCACACCGGGGCGCCGGCGAGCGCGAGGACGACGTTGGCACCGATTGCCCGAAGGAGCGTGCTCTTTCCCGACATGTTGGAGCCGGTGATGAGCAGGAAGCTCCCAGGAGGCCCCACGACCACGTCGTTCGACACGCGTGCTGCGTCCGGGAGAAGCGGGTGGCCCACGCTCGCTCCCTCGACTACCGCATCAGCGGCATCGGCGCTCCCGGCGATGGTGGGGAAGCACCACTCGGGATTGTCGTGCGACAGGGTGCCGAGCGCCGAGAGCGATTCGACCTCACCGAGCGACTCGAGCCAACCGCGCACATGCACGCCAGCTTCGAGACGCCAGCGCTCCAGCGCGGCAGCCACGTGCACGTCCCACACGAAGAGCCACTGCAGCGCGAGGTGCAGCATAGGCGAATGCCGCACCTCCGCGAACGCTACGATCCGCTCGAGGCGCGCGAGCTCCCCGGCGGCGTCGCACCCCGAGTGGCGGAGCGAATCGTGGAGATGCTGCAGCCGCGGCGACTCCCAGCGGGATAGGAGGATGAGTCGGAGCATCGCCGCGTGATGACGGAGCTGCTCCGAGGGAACGCCACCCACCTTCACCCCGTGCGACAGGCCCTGGCGCGCGAGGAGAATGACGAAAAGTCCGAGGGTCGCCGTCACCGCCCAGAGCGGCCAGGAGATCGCGCCCGCCGCCTGCAGGAGGAAGGCAACGATCGTGGCCGCAGTGGTGATCCTCCCCGCCCAGAGTATCGCGGGGCGCTCGAGGAGCCAGGGGGGCGACTCGCACCATTCGGCGAAGCGCTCGAGGGTGCGCGGTCCCACACCGCGCGACATCCGGGCGAGGACGCCCAGCTCCTCGCGGATCTCGTCGCGCCCGGCCAGCTCGCGCGCCGCCGCCTGGCGCTCGCGGACCTCGGCGGTGGTCGGCGCACCATCGAGCAGCCAGTCGAGCAACGTGGAACGCCCGGGCGCCCGGCTCGTGACATCGAGAAGCTGGATCAGCGAGACGCGACCCACCACGTCGAGATCGATCGCGTACGGGTGCGTGACGGCGAGCTCCGATTCGCTCGCCGCGGACGGCGCCTCCGGGAGCGCGTCCCACTCGCGCGCCACCCGCCGCTGGCCAATGAGGTGATACTCGCGCGCGGCGCCGTGCCGGGCGCTCGCCTCGCGGGCGCGCCGGTGCACTCGCACCAGGAGTGCGAATGCCGCGGCCGCGATGACGCTGGCGAGCCCGGCGAGCAGGCGCAGCTCGGGCGCCGCAGTGACGAGCCAGAGCAGCGCCAGGAGGAGGCCGAAGAACACCAGGAGGCGGAGGTAGCCGATTCCGTTCGCCTTACGCTCCGCCTCATCCGCGAGCGCGCCCTCTGCCGCCGCACGCTCGCGGTACCAATCCAGGGCCGTCGATCCCTCGGCCCGCGCTGGCTGGCTCAGCGGAGGTATTTGTCGAACCACGCCACGGTCTTGGGCCAAGCCTGGGCTGCTGCCGCTCCGTTGGCGCCATTCTGTCCGTCTTGTGCGCGGAGAAAGCCATGACCGGCGCCGTCAAAGACGAAGTGCTCGTAGGTCTTGTTCAGCGACTTCATGGCGGAGTCGGTGGCCGGGACGGTGGAGCTGACGCGGTTGTCGTTGCCGCCGTAGAGGCCGAGGACCGGAGCGTGGACCTTGGGGAGCTGATCGGCCTTGGGCGGGGTGCCGTAGTAGACGACGGCCGCACCGAGCTCGGGTGTGCCCGCGATGGCCTGCGCGAAGGAAACCCCGCCGCCCCAGCAGAAGCCGACGATGCCGTAGCGTTGCTGCGCCGAGGGGAGCGACATCCCGTAGCGGGCGGTGGCGACGAGGCGGCGCTGGACGTCCGCCTGATCGAGCGTGCGGATGAGCGCTACCGCGGAGTCGGAGGAGAGGGTGTCGTTGGGGGAGCGCATCGCGTACTTGCCGGTGAGGAGATCGGGCGCGATTGCGATGAAGCCGTCGGCTGCGAGCTGGTCGGCCACGGAGCGGATCCAGGTGCTGAGGCCGAAGATCTCGTGGACCACGAGCACCACGGGTGCCTTGTCGCTGCGCTCGGGGTAGACGACCCAGGCGCGAACGCTGTCGCCCGAGCCGGCGGGGATCATGGCCCATTCGCCGTGCCGGGGCGACGCCTCGAGGCGCTGTCTCGCCGTCGTCGCGGAGGGGGCGATGGTGGAGTCGGTGCTCGCGGTTGCCATCGCGGCGGCTGCCGCCGCACCAGTATCGGCATCGTGCCCGGCATGCTCATCGGCCTCTGCCTGATTTCCGGAGCAGGCTGCGAAGGAAATCGCGGCCAGTACAGCGACAGCGTCACGCATTTTCAACGACATAGACGCCTCCAGGGTGTTGTTCGAGGGCGCGGGCCGACGGGGTCAGGTCTTTAATTTCTAGTCCCGTGGACGGCCGTCCACGGGACTAGAAATTAAAGACCTGACCCCGTCGGCTAGACCCGACCCCTCCAGGACAAGGAGAACAACCTACGGCCGCGCTAACGCTCCTTCAACACGTTCGGCCACCAGGGCGGCGAGGAACTCCATGGAGCGTCGTTCGGCGAAATAGATCGGATTCCACGGGAATCGTCCGCTGACGAATCCTGCGTGTCCGCCACGCTCGACGAACTCGGCAGTAAGATATGGGTTCGCATCGGCGATGCGGGCAACGTCGTCGAGTACGTCGGGCGGGATGAAGGGATCATCGCGCGCACTCAATAGAAGCGTCGGGGTGCGGATCCTGTCTATCCAGCGAATGGCGCTCGACTGGGTGTAGTAGTCGTGCGCATCGCGGAAGCCGTGGATCGGCGCTGTGACGCAGTCGTCGAACTCGTAGAGGGAGCGGGCGCGGTCCACGGCAGTGGGGTCGACGATGCCGGGGTAGCGCGCGAGCTTTGCGTGTGCCTTGCTGCGCAGCGTTTTCAGGAAGCGCGCCTGGTAGACGCGGGCGAAGCCCTGGTCTATGTGGCGCGCGCCGCGCTCGAGATCGAAGGGGACCGAGATCGCCGATCCCGCCACGACCTGCGGCGGCACGTCGTTGCCGTGCTCCCCGAGCCACTTGAGCAGGACGTTCCCACCCAGCGATACGCCGGCGAGGGCGAGTGGGCGATCGGGCTCGTTCTCCGCGAGCGAGCGCACTACGAAATCGAGGTCGCTGGTCTCGCCCGAGTGGTAGAAGCGTTTCGCGCGGTTGAGCTCCGAGCCACACGAGCGAAATACGATCACGTCCGCGGTCCACCCCCTCCGGGTCGCTTCGGCCAAGAAGCTCCGGACGTAATGCGATCGCGGGGAGCCCTCGAGGCCGTGAAGAAGAACCAGGCGGGGGCGGGTGCGTGGCGCGGCGACCGGGGGATCGAGCCGGTAGATGTCGAGGAAGTCGTCGTCCGGGGTGTCCCAGCGTTCGATGTGCGTGGCCGCACCGCCGGCGCGCGGGACGAACTTTCCCCAGATGGTCTGCAGGTGCCTTCCTGGAACCCACCAGGCGGGCCGGTACATCCCGTCCGTCACGCTAGCCCAGGCTTATAGATTCCTTGCACGAGTAGGAATCTCACATCCGTAAATGGTGGCATGGAAGTCCAGATCTTCGGCGTGAAGAAGAGCGCCGACACCCGGAAGGCGATTCGTTTCTTCGCCGAGCGTCGCATAAAAGCGCATTTCGTAGACCTGACCGAGCGGGCGGCGTCGGCTGGGGAGCTGCAGCGGTTCGCGCAGAAGTTCGGCGTGGGTCGGCTCATCGATACGACATCGAAACGATTCGCGGAGCTGGGGCTCGCGCACGCGCGGCTCTCGGACGAGCGGTGGCTGGAGAAGCTCATCGATGAGCCGCTTCTCCTGCGCATGCCGCTCGTGCGGCAGGTGGGTCGGGGTGCGAAGGGGTTGAGCGTGGGCGCGGCCGAGCCCGAGTGGAAGAGCTGGGTGGCGCAGGGATGACGCAGATCTCCGTCTCGAACGTGGCCGTGGAGTTCGGCGCCACCACTCTGCTGAAGGACGTCACCTTCACCGTCGCCGCTGGCGAGCGCTGGGGGATCGTCGGGCGCAACGGGAGCGGGAAGACGACGCTCTTCCAGCTCATCACCGGCGATCGGGAGCCCACGCGCGGCGCGATCGCGCGGCAGCAGGGGCTCAGGCTCGCGCTCCTCGAGCAGCATCGCGACTTCGGCGATGCGACCACGGTGTGGGAGGCGGCCGCCGGGCCGTTCGCGCATCTCAGCGCGCTCGAGGAGTCGCTCGCCCGGCAGGCGGCGAAGCTCGGCGAGCTGGGTGAGAGGGCGGGCGAGAGTCATCTCGATCGCTACGCGCGCGACCTCGAGCGCTTCGAGCTCGAGGGGGGCTATACCTTTCATGCGCGCGTGGACGCGGTACTGCAGGGGCTGGGCTTCGATCCGGAGGAGGCGCGCACTCGCTCGCTCGAGAGGTTGAGCGGCGGCGAGCGCGGGCGGCTCGGCCTCGCGATTCAACTAGTGGCGCCGGCCGACGTGCTGCTCCTCGACGAGCCCACCAACCATCTCGACATCGAGACCACGGCGTGGCTCGAGGAGTATCTGCGCGGCGCGGGGGAGACGGTGATCGTGGTGAGCCACGACCGCGCGTTTCTCGAGCGGGTGGTGGATCACGTGCTGCACCTCGAGGCGGGGAGCGCGTTTGCGTACGCGGGGAGCTACTCCGCGTTCGTGCGGCAGCGCGAGGAGCGGCGGCTCACGCAGCAGCGGCAGTTCGACCAGCAGCGACGTACGATCGCGAAGGAGGAGGATTACATCCGCCGCAACATCGCGGGCCAGAACTCTCGCCAGGCGAAGGGGCGGAGGAAGCGGCTCGAGCGGCTCCCGCGACTGAGCGCGCCGCCGGGGGAGGAGGGGTCGATGTCGCTGCGGCTGGAGGCGGCTGAGCGCGGCGGTGACCAGGTGGTCATCGCCGACGGCGTCACGGTGAAGGTCGACGCTCGCGCGCTGGTTAAGAACTTCTCGGCGACCGTGCGGCGCGGCGACGTGGTGGGGCTGGTGGGTCCGAACGGTGCGGGGAAGTCGACCTTTCTGCGCTCACTCGTGGGCGAGCATCCGATAGCGAGCGGAGAGCTGCGCACCGGCGGCTCGGTCACACCGGCGTACTACCGGCAGGATCTGAGTCAGCTCCCCGTAGACAGATCGCTCTTCGACATAATCAACGACCTCCGTCCCACCTGGGGACGCGGGGCCGTGCTCGGTCACCTCGCGCGCTTCGGCTTCACGGGCGACTCGGTGCAGCGCACTTCCGCCACTCTCTCGGGCGGCGAGCGGTCGCGGATGGCGCTCGCGATGATAATGCTCTCGCGGGCGAATCTGCTGTTGCTCGACGAGCCGACCAACCATCTCGACGTGGAATCGATCGAGGCGTTGGAAGATGCGCTCGAGGGTTACGAAGGAACTGTGATCCTGGTGAGCCACGACCGTGCGCTCCTCCGCGCGCTCACCACGCGCGTCTGGTCGCTGCGTAATCTGCGCATCACCGATTACGATGGCAGCTTCGAGGAGTGGGAGGAGGTGAGCGCCGAGCGCGATCGCGAGGCCGCCGCTGCCGCCGCGGCGGAAGAAAGCGCTCGGCGCGAACGGGATCGGAGGAAGGCGGAGCAGGCGGCAGCGAAGGAGGGCGGCAGCACCGCTCGAGACGAGGAGCGCGCAGCACGGCGGGCCGCGCGCGAGATGGAAGCGGTGGAAGCCGAGATCGCGCGGCTCGAGGCGCGCGTGGCGGAGCTCGGAGGCGCGCTCGAGGATCCGTCGCTTTACGAGAGCATCGACGGCACCAGGCGCGCGACTGAGCTGGGCGCGGAGCTGGAGGCGGCGAAGCGTGAGCTGGAAGCGGCGCTCGCGCGGTGGGAAGAGCTGGGAGTGCGGGCGGGGTAAACGGCGGGGTCAGGTCTTTAATTTCGAGCAAGCTGAGCCATAGCACAGCTATGG
>JBIQMO010000151.1:0-8936 GCA_044463245.1 Gemmatimonas aurantiaca | reverse complement strand
ACGCCGCTCTCGATCAGCTTCTTGGCGTTGTCCCAGGCGCCGCCGGCGTTGGCCATGAAGAGGGCGAGCATGACTCCCGTGACCGTCGCGCCAGCGAGGACGCCGCCGAGCGCTTCGACACCCAGGATCTTCCCCACTAGCACGGGGACGAGGACGGCGGTCACGCCGGGGATGATCATCTCGCGGAGCGCGGCGCGCGTCGAGATGTCGACGCAGCGAGCGGAGTCAGGAGAGGCCTTGCCCTCCATCAGTCCCGGGATCTCGCGGAACTGCCGGCGAACCTCCTCCACCATCCCCTGCGCGGCACGGCCCACGGCGGTCATAGTGTTGGCGCTGATGAAGAATGGCATCACGCCGCCGATGAACAGTCCGATCACCACCATCGGGTTGAGGAGGTTGATCCCTCCCTCGCCGAGTCCGACGGCGGTGGCATACGCGCTGAAGAGGGCGAGCGCGGTGAGCGCGGCACTCCCGATCGCGAAGCCCTTGCCGATGGCCGCAGTCGTGTTGCCAAGCGAGTCGAGGCCGTCGGTGATGGTACGGACGTCAGGGCCCAGCTTCGACATCTCGGCGATCCCACCGGCGTTGTCGGCGATCGGCCCGTACGCGTCCACCGACATGGTGACGCCCACGGTCGCGAGCATCCCGACGGCTGCGATCGCGATCCCGTAGAGCCCCGCGAAGGTGTAGGCCAGGAAGGTCGCGCCGCAGATGAAGAGCACCGGCACGGCCGCGCTCTGCATTCCGACCGCGAGACCAGCGATGATGTTCGTCGCCGAGCCGGTGAGCGACGCGGAAGCGATGCGCCGAACCGGGGCGCTGGCGGTGTAGAACTCGGTCGCGAGGCCGATGATTATCCCCGCCACCGTCCCCGCGACGACGGCGAGGAAGGGGCCCATCAGCGGATAGCTGGACCCGTCCGCCCGCTGTTGTTCGACGCCTATCCACGAGGTGAGCAGGTAGGCGAATACGAGGAAGAGCGCCGCGGCCACGAAGGTGGCGAGCCGCAGAGCGGTGGCGGGGTTCCCACGCTCGAGGAGGCGGACGGTGCCGATCCCCACCACGGAGGCGATCAGCCCCGCGATGATGTACGAGATGGGAAGTGCGACGGCGCGGAGTGGATCCGCGATTCCGGCGCTCGTGGCCGCGAGCGCGATGGTAGCGATCACGGCACCCACGTAGCTCTCGAAGATGTCGGCGCCCATCCCGGCGACGTCGCCCACGTTGTCACCCACGTTGTCGGCGATCGTGGCGGGATTGCGCGGGTCGTCTTCGGGAATTCCCGCCTCGACCTTGCCGACGAGATCCGCGCCCACGTCGGCGGCCTTGGTGTAGATCCCACCGCCCACGCGCGCGAAGAGCGCGATCGAGCTGGCTCCCATCGCGAATCCAGAGATCACCTCGGCGAAGCCTCTGAGCGACTCCGCATTCATCGCATCGTTTACCATCCACGCAGTGACGCCGCCGATGCCGAGGAGGCCGAGGCTCGCCACGCAGAGTCCCATGACCGCGCCGCCGCCGAACGCCTGCCTCAGTGCCACGCCCTGCCCCTGCGTGCGCGCCGCCTCGCTCGTGCGAACGTTGGCGCGCGTGGCTGCTTCCATCCCCGCGAGACCCGCGAGTATCGAACAGAGGCCACCGGCTACATACGCGACCCCTGTGCGCCAGCCCACCGCCCAGGTGAGAAGGAGCGCCACGACGATGAGGAACGGCGCGAGCACGGAATACTCCCGTCGGAGAAAGGCCATCGCGCCGGAGCGGATCTGCTCCGCGAGAGCGTGCATGGCATCCGTCCCCGCGGGACTGCGACGGATCGAGGCGTAGATAATGAGCGCGATCGCCAGTCCCGCTATGCCTGCCCAGGTTGCCCAGATGGCGACGTCGTTCAACATGTCTATGCGGTCTCCCGGTTGTGCGCGTTCATCGCCGCCTCGATTCCCTGTCGTAACCAGAGCTCGACGGCGTCCGTGAATCGCGGCATCATCTCGAGGATCTCCAGCCGCTCGGCGGCGCCGAAGGGCGAGAGAACGAAGTCTGCTAGATCGCCCACCACACGCTCTTCCTGGGCGGGCCTGATACCGATACGGAGTCGCGGATAATTGCGATTCCCTATCGTCTGCTCGATGCTCTTCAACCCGTTGTGTCCCCCGGCGCTCCCCTGCGCGCGCAGGCGATAGCGTCCCACCGGGAGCGCGATGTCATCGACGATGACCAACAGGTCGGTAGCCGGCGACCAGAACGGCCGCCGCAGATACGGGATGAGAACCTTCCCGCTGAGGTTCATGTAGGTGAGCGGTTCGAGAAGGCGCACCTGCACGTCGCCAACTCTCCCGCCTACCTCTCGTGCCTGCCCCTTCTCTCGCCAACTCCCCAGATGCCAAACATCGGCGAGGTGCTCCACCACCCACCAACCGGCGTTGTGGCGCGTGCGCTCGTACTGCCGCCCGGGATTGCCCAGGCCGAGGATCAGCTTCATGGTGGGGGGAGGAGGGAGGGAGCAGGGTTCAGGAGGCAGGGTTCAGGGTTCAGGAACTACCTCGGAGTCGAGATCCATTCGCCGAGGCAGTTCCTGAACCCTGAACCCTTTTGTTGCTGAACCCTGCAGTTCACTCCCCCTCCTCTTCCCCTTCCTTCTCCTTGCGGATTAGCTCGGGCTCGGCGCCTGCGGTCGGGGCCTCGACGGCGGCGGGCTCGGCTTCGGCTTCGACGCGTGGCGGCACGACCACGCAGACCGTGGCGTCAGGGTCGTCCTGGATCTCGACGCCAGCGGGAACCACGAGATTGGAGACGTGAAGCGACTCGTTCACCTCGAGGGCGCTCACGTCGATCTCGATGTGGTTCGGGATGTCGGAGGGGTCGACAGCGACGGTGACCTCGCGCAGGATCTGGTCGAGGATTCCGCCCGAGGCGCGCACGCCGGCGGGGGTGCCGACGAGTACCAGCGGGATGTCCACGGTGACGCGCTCGCCAGCGACGAACTCGAAGAAGTCGACGTGGAGAACCTGGCGCTTGAAGGGGTGGCGCTGGATCTCGCGGATCAGCGTGCGTGATGTGGTGCCCTCGACGTCGAGCTCGATGACCGTGGTCTCGGGCGCGATGCGCTCGAGCATCCGCTCGAGCTCCCGCCAGTCGAGCGCGAGCATCTGCGGCTCCCGGTTGTGGCCGTAGATGATGCCGGGGATCTGCTCGGCGCGGCGCAGCTTGCGGGCAGCGCCCTTGCCGGAGTCGGTGCGCTTCTTGGCGCTCAGATTAGCGGTTGCCATTTCGGAATATCTCTGAAAGCTGGGTTTCGGTCGTTACTGCCCTGCAAATCACTCGAAGAGAGAGCTCACCGACTCGTCCGAGTGTGTGTACCTGATGGCCTTGGCCAGCAGTTCGCCCACCGAGAGCACCTTGAGCTTCGGAAAGCGGTGCTCTGGCGGGATGGCGATGGTGTCGGTCACCGTCACCTCCGTTATGGGCGACTCGCTCAACCGCTCCACGGCCGGGCCGGAGAGCAGAGGATGCGTGGCGCACGCATATATGTCCTTCGCGCCCAGCCGCTTGAGGGCGCGAGCCGCCTCGGTGATGGTGCCGGCGGTGTCTATCATGTCGTCGGGGATGATGCAGTCCCGACCATTCACATCACCAACCACGTTCAGGACCTCGGCCACGTTGGCCGTGGGCCTGCGCTTGTCGATGATCGCGAAGGTGCCGTTGAGCCGCTTCGCGAAGCCGCGCGCCATCTTCGCCGAACCCACGTCCGGTGCGACCACGACGAGGTCGCGCAGCTGCTTCTTGCGATAGTGCGAAACCAGCACCGGGAGAGCGTACAGGTGGTCCACCGGAATGTCGAAGAACCCCTGCAGCGCGTGCTGGTGAAAGTCGATCCCCAGCACCCGGTTGGCGCCAGCCGTGGTGATCAGATTCGCCAGCAGCTTGGCTCCGATGGCCACGCGCGGTTGATCTTTACGATCCTGCCGCGAGTAGCCGTAGTACGGCATCACACACGTGATACGTGCAGCCGATGCTCGCCTCGCCGCGTCGATCAGGAGCAGGAGCTCCATGATGTTCTCGGCCGGGGGATTGGTCGGCTGCACGATGAACACGTCCGCGCCCCGCACGTTCTCATCTATACGGACGAAGATTTCGTCGTCTGCGAAGCGCGAGATGGTGAGCTTGCAGAGCTCTACACCCAGGCATCGCGAGATCTCTTCGGCCAGCGCGCGGTTGGCGGTTCCCGCGAGCAGTTTGAAGCCGCGCCGGGGGACGCTCAGCTCATCCATTGTAGCCCTGTAACATAGTCTGGGGCAGGAGGTTGGTCAATTCGATGGGGAGTTGCCCCCACTGGATTCGAACCAGTATTCTCAGATCCAAAGTCTGATGTCCTGCCATTGGACGAGGGGGCACCCAGACGCACAAGCTAGCAAGGGCGAGGGGGAACTAAAAGGGTTCAGGAGGCAGGGTTCAGGGTTCAGGAACTGCCTCGGCGAATGGATCTCGACTCCGAGGTAGTTCCTGAACCCTGAACCCTGCCTCCTGAACCCTGTAGCACCCGCCCTGCCTCCTGAACCCTGTAGCACCCGCCCTGCCTCCTGAACCCTGTAGCACCCGCCCTGCCTCCTGAACCCTGCTCCTTTTCTCCTCCTACTCCGGCACCTCTACCGGCGAGGCGGCGGGGAGCGTCCATGTACGGACTGCACGGGCGCCGGGAGGGAGGGCAACGTCCTCCGGGGGGGAGTCGAAGATCCCGAATGACGTGGAGCCGGAGCCGGACATGAGAGAGATCGCGGCGCCGGAGGCGCGGAGGGATGCGAGGGTGGTGGCGATCTCGGGGTGGTGCGCGGCGACCGCGGGTTCGAAGTCGTTGGAGGCGAGCGATGCGACCGAGTGCCAGGTGGCCAGATCCGCGAGGGAGAGGAGCTGGGGGGATGGGGCGGTCGAAGTGGAGCTGGCGCGCGAGTCGGCGAGCCAGGAGTAGGCGGCCGCGGTGGAGACGGAGAAGCTCGGGAGGACCAGCAGCACGTCGCGCTCGGGGAGGGGAGGGAGCGCGAGCAGGCGCTCCCCGCGACCCCAGGCGAGGGCGAGTGGAGCGGTGGTTGTGAGGTAGGGAACGTCGCTGCCGAGCGCGGACGCAATGGAGAGGAGATCCGCTTCCCTTACCTGGTTGGGGGAGAGCGCCGCGAGCGCGCGGAGAACCGCGCCGGCATCGGCGCTGCCCCCTCCGAGACCGCCGCCGATCGGGATTCGCTTCTCGATCTCGATCGCGAACCCTCGCGGCCACCCGAACGAGTCGGCGAATGCCGCGGCAGCGCGCCAGGCGAGGTTGTGCTCGGGGGGGCCGGGAACGGCCGGGTCGCAATCCAGAGAGCGGCCGGCGTCGGTAATGCGTACGGTCACGACGTCGCCGATGGCGAGGCGCGCGAAAAGAGTCTCGAGGGTGTGGTAGCCACTTGCTTCCCGGGCGAGCACTCGCAGGATGAGGTTGATCTTCGCGTGCGCTATGACCCGGGCGGTGCGAGCGGTCACGCGCTCTCCCTGGGGGCCGCGGCGACCTTGGAGCTCGGCGCGCCGTCATCGATTCCCGTCGCGCTCCGTGGCGCGTTGCGCGAGGTACCGGCTTCGGTCTTCCTGAGGTCGCGGAAGCTCAGGCCAAGCCGGACGAAGTAGTAGATCCCGATGGCGGTGATCGGGATGAAGGTGAGGATGTGGTAGCCTATCGCCCAACTAGTGGCGCGCGCGGCGTCCACTCCGTAGATGCCGAGTCCCTGCTGGCCGATGGCCTCGAAGACTCCGAAGAAACCCGGCACGCTGGGGAGCGCCACGCCTATCCCGACGAGCCCCTGCAGCAGGAGCGCTGCGGTGAAGGGAGCCGTGATCCCCACCGCCTTGAATGCCACCCAGTAGGCGAGCGCATTCATCAGCCAGTGGATGAGCGCCCACGCGAGCACCGCCGCGAAGCGGCCAGGGTGGCGGAGCACGCCGAGTCCCGAAGCGAACGAGAGGAGCATCTCGCGCCCGCGCTCCTCGAAGCGGGGAGCCACGCGCCGTGCCAGCGCCTCGTAGACCCGGATCATGAATTCCGGGAAGAGCACGATGAGGTAGAGCATCGCCATGGCGAGCGAGAGCACGACGATGAAGCTCACCAGCCAGCTCCCCACGGGCTGGCCGGCGATGAGGCGGTCGCTCGGAAACGCCGGGTCGAAGATCGCCACCAGCATGAGGAGCAGGATCGCAAGCGCATCGAAGACGCGATCCACTGCGAGCGATGCGAACGACGCCGAAAAAGACACGCGCCCCGTCTCGCGCGTGAGCGCGTAGGCGCGCGCGATCTCTCCCACCCGGGGTGTCACGTTGTTGAGCCCGAACCCGATCGCCGTGGCCCGCCAGAGCGGACCGAAGGGGAGGTGGTAAGCCACCGGGTCGAGGATCATTCGCCAGCGCCAGGCGCGCACCGGAAATATCAGCGTCCCCAGAATCACGGCGAGCGCGAAGTACCAGGGGTTGGCCTGGCGCAGATGCTCCACCACGAGGCTGAATTCCACGTTGTGCAGCGCCCACGCGAGCAGAGCTACGCTCAGGATGACCCCGAGCGTGTTGCGGACAGCGTTTTTCATCTCCCTCTACTCCGCCAGCGCCAGCTCGATGAGGTCGAAGAGCTCCTCCACCACTTCGCGCGGCGGGGCGGCATCGAGATAGAGCAGCTCGGCACGCAGCGCGGCGGCCCGCTCGAGCGCGGCGCGGCCGCGATAGAGCAGGTCGTCTATGGGCACGACCTTTTCGTCGTCGAGCGCGGCCGGTGGGCTCAGCGGCTTCTCGTCCAGCTCGAGGAAGCTGGCGATTCCATCCTCCAGCAGATCGTGCAGCTCACGGCCGGTGGGAGTGCGCAGCGGCGTGCGCGAGGGGGGACGCGGCTGCTGGCGGGGACGCTCGCCGCCCGACGTGAGTCGCGCGACTCCGCTCTCGATCGCGGCGGAGCTGCTCGAAGGATCGGCGAGCAGCTGCGCCACTTCATCGAGCTGGAGGAGCCCTTCGTCATCGAGCGACGATGCGCGCGTGCTCCACTCCGCGGCGAACCGCGCGACGGCTCGCTCGCCGAAGCTGTGCGCCGCACTCCCGAGCGCACGAAGCGCGTTCCGCAGCTCGCGTCCCGACCTGTCGCGCGGGGCGCCCGACGAAGCGCGCGCCTCCGCGACGACCCCGCGAAGATGCTCGGCGAGGCTCACCACCTCGAGGCGGAACCGCTCGGCCGCCGTGGTGGGAGGGTGCGTGGCCGCGCTCACGATGTGCGGTCCCGCGTCGTCGTGGAAGAGCTGCGAGATGGGAACGATGCGGTCTCCCTTCCCGGAGTGCTGCGGGATGGCGGCCGCCGCGCCGTGAAATTCGTCGAGCTCCGCCGAGCCGGCGTCGGGAGTGCCGCGCGCGCCGATGTCTCGGGAAGCGCGGCGCAGGAATGCCGCCGCGGTCCTGGCGAGTGAGCGCTGCGCCTCGGTAGCGGGCGTGCCCGGGTGCGTCTCGAGGGAGCGCAGCGCATCCTCCACGGTCTCCATCACCTCGCCCACGGGAGCCATGTCGCGCACGTCGGCCACGCCGCGCAGCGCACGCAGACGCTGCAGCGCCTTCGCGAGAGCGTCGGCGGACGGCGCGGCAGCGAAGCGATCGAGGACGCTCGCCAGCTCGCTCGTTTCGCCGGCGAGGAATACGTTGCGCGCCGTGGCGGCTGGCGCCGCTGGCGCCGAGCTCTCGGGCGCGAACCGGGAGAGCTCCGAGCTCCGTGCGGCCGAGCGCTGGTCGTCGAGCGCGGACCAGGTGCGCGAGTTGCGCAGGAGAATGCGGAGATCGTCCACCGACCCCGTGACCGCCGCGGCGAGCGCCGGCTCCCAGGAGAGTCGGCCGTCGCCCAGCGCGCGAGCCACTCGTTCGAGCGCGGCGGCGACGGAGGCGATCCCTTCGCGTCGCGACATGGTGGCGCTCCCGCGCAGCATGCGCGCGTTGCGCGCGAAAGCGGTGGCCTCCGGCCCGGCCGCGGCGCCCGCCGCCAGCAGGGCATCGAGGCGGCCTATGTACTCGTTCGCTTCCGCTATGAAGAAGTCCAGCACGCCCGCCGACGAGCTCATTGCTACTCCGTGATTCCCGGTTGATTCCCTCTCGCCAGCGCCATCAACGCGCGCGGGCCGCATCCATGGCCGCTCGCATCTCGCGTACCGACTCCGCCAATCCCACGAAGATCGCCCGGCTGATGATCGAGTGCCCGATGTTCAGCTCCTCGATCTCCGGGATCGCCGCTACCGGCCCGACGTTGCGCACGGTGAGCCCGTGGCCGGCGTGGATCGCGAGTCCGATCCGGGCGCCGAGAGCGGACGCATCGCGGAGCGCCGCCAGCGTGTCGGACGACCCACCCGAGTTGGCGTAGGCGCCCGTGTGCAGCTCGATGGCATCGGCTCCCAGGTCGCGGGAGCGCTCCACCATCTCGCTGGCAGGGTCTATGAATAGACTGATATGGAGCCCCGAGCGTTTCAGCCGTTCGATCCCGCTCGCGAGGCGCACCGGGTCGCGCGAGACATCGAGTCCACCCTCGGTGGTAACCTCCTCGCGCCGCTCGGGTACCAGGGTAATCTGGTAGGGGCGGAGGCGTTCGGCCACGTCGAGCATCTCCTCGGTAAGCGCCATCTCCAGGTTGAAGACCGTGCGGATCTCCCGCGACAAACGGATCACATCTTCGTCCTGTATGTGCCGGCGGTCTTCGCGGAGATGCGCGGTTATCCCGTCGGCGCCGGCGTCCTCGCAGAGGTGCGCGGCGGCCACGGGATCCGGTTCGTCGGTACGCCGCGCCTGGCGCAGTGTGGCGACGTGGTCGATGTTGATGTAGAGACGCTGGTAGCTTGCTGGCATTCACCCTCGAAGTTAGGTTCGCACCCGACAACTCTGGGAGTCATCCACGTGAAACGTATCGCCCT
>JBIQMO010000150.1:617-8970 GCA_044463245.1 Gemmatimonas aurantiaca | reverse complement strand
GTTTTCTCCGCGTCCTCTCGCCGTTCCCTCCGCGCCCTCCGCGTGCGCAGTTATGTGCTGGTGCGATGCCCTCCGCGTGCGCAGTTACGGCCCGGCGCGATGAACCAAGCTGCGACGCGAGACTAGCAAGCCACCCCTACCTCACCCCGCCCCCACCCGCCGCCGCGTTCTCTTTCTGCGCGCCGAGCTCGCGTTCGAAAAGTTCGAAGATGCGCCGGTACTCGTCGGCCCACGACGACGGGCGTACGAAGGCGTGGCTCTCCACGGGGTAGGGAGCGAGCGTCCAGTTGGTCTTCCCGAGCTCGATGAGGCGCTGGGTGAGGCGGACGATGTCCTGGAACTCGACGTTGTTGTCCACCATGCCGTGCGCCATCAGGAGCGGGTCCTCGAGACCCTCGGCGAAGTAGATCGGCGACGACTGGCGGTACGCTACGCTGTCGTCCTGCGGAAGATTCAGGATGCGTGAGGTGTACCAGTGGTTGTAGTGCGCCCAATCGGTGACCGAGCGGAGCGCCGCGCCGGCGCCGAAGTGCTTCGGCTCCGTGAAGAGTGCCATGAGCGTCATGAAGCCGCCGTAGCTTCCTCCGTAGATGCCGATGCGCTCGGGCGGGATGCCGAACTCCTTCTGGAGGTAGCGTGACGCATCCACTTCGTCCTGCAGGTCGCGGCCGCCCATGTGGCGGTAGATCGCCACGCGCCAGTCGCGCCCGTAGCCGGCGGAGCCGCGATAGTCGGCGTCGATCACCACGTAGCCCTTCGACGCGAGGAACTGGTTGAACATGTACTCGCGAGGGTAGTCCGACCAGTAATTCACCACGTTGTGCAGGTAGCCGGCGCCGTGCACGAAGATCACCGCGGATCCGTTGGGCTTCGCGTTCATGTCCGATGGGCGGTAGATGCGCGCCGGTACCTGCACGCCGTCGGACGCCGGGATCATCACTATCTGCGGCACGATCCACGGGAACGAAAGCCACTCCTTCGTGGGCGATGTGGTGAGCTGCGACATCTTCGCGCCCGCGGTGAAGGGCATCACGAAGAGGTCGGGCGGCCGGTTGGACGATGAGTACACGTCGGCGAGCAGCTTCCCGTCGGGTGAGACCGTCACGTCGTGTCCACCCTTCACGCCCGTGATGCGCTCGCGCTTCCCGCCGTTCACGGACATCCGGTAGAAATGCCGCTCGAAGGGCGACACTTCGCTGCTCTGGAAGTAGAACCAGCGGCCATCGCTCGAGACGCGCGCCTCGTCCACCTCCCACTTGCCGTTGGTCAGCTGCTTCCGGTCGCTCCCGTCGGTGGCCATGGTGTAGATGTGCGCCCAGCCATCGGCCTCGGAGACGAACCAGAACCGGCGTCCCTGGTCGTACCAGCCGCCGCAGCCGAAGCAGGGGCCGCCTACCCACGCGCTGTCGCGCAGCACGTCCACCGTCTTCACGCGCCCCGAGTCGCCGCTCACCGTGTGCAGGTAGCGCGCCTTGTAGTTGCTCGGCACCGCGAAGATGAGCGCCTCGCTCCCCGCATCGTTCCAGCCGAGCACCTGAACCATCGCGGGTGAATTGACGGTGTCGCCAGGAATGACCTGGAGCCAGTGCGCGTCACCGCTCGGGAGATTCACGTACGCCACGCGTCCGCCATCCTGCTGGTCGCCTACCTTTTCGCGTGCGTCGCGATCCTCCACGTAGCCGCTCTTGGTCACCCAGTGCGGGACCGCGGTTTCCTTCGCCTTCTCGGCGGGGATGCGCGTCGTGAGTACCATCGCGCTCCCGTCGGGAGATACCTCCACCGACTGTACCTTCTCGTCCTTGCCGAGGTAGAGAGGAGTTGGGTAGAGCGAATCGCGACGCGCCTCGCGCGCCTTGGCGATGCTGTCGGCGCGGTACTGATCGCGGATCACCTCGAAGAGCTTCCGCTGATCCTCCTCGAGTGCGCGACGCTGGGCGCTCTGGTCCTTCCGCTTTTCTTCGTCCGTCTTCGGCTTGGGGCCCTGCCGGATGTCGGTGAGCTGGACCAGCGCACCGCTCGAAGGGTCGAGCGAGAAGAC
This sequence comes from Gemmatimonas aurantiaca, assembly GCA_044463245.1. Taxonomy (GTDB): domain Bacteria; phylum Gemmatimonadota; class Gemmatimonadetes; order Gemmatimonadales; family Gemmatimonadaceae; genus JADGGM01. The sequence continues at coordinate 6,932 of JBIQMO010000150.1, read as the reverse complement.
GTTGTCATCGCGCACGAAGTAGATCGTCCGGCCGTCGGGCGAGATGCGGGGCTCGCTCTCCGTCGCACGGGTGTAGGTCAGCCGGCGCGCGCTGGATGTACGTGTGTCCACCATGTACACGTCGCCACGATAGCTCACAACACGCAGACGGTGGTCACGCGACTCGCTCCCCTCCTGAAGGAGCGGTCCCACGGAATCCATCACCGCGGGTTCCACCTCCTCCGGCTGCGCGCCAGCCTGTGCGCGCACGCGGTATGGCTTCACATCCTCGCGCCAGTCGGTGCCAGGCGGATTCCAGTAGAAGTAGATCCAGCGACTGTCCGGGGTCCAGCTCACTCGCTCCGGCGGGCGGCCGTAGATCTCGGGGCCGCGCATGATGTTCTCGATCGAGAAGTCGAAGGCCGTGGTGCGGGCAACGGCAGCGGGCTGGCGAACGTCGGACGTCTGCGAAGGCGCTGGCTGCTGGGCGGGAACGGGCGCCGCGAGCAAGCCGAGCGCGATCGCGGAGAGGGCGATAGCGCGCATTGGACTGGTGGGAGGAGTTGTGTCGTGCTCGAATACTATGCGCGATACCACACGGGCGTCAGCGGACGGGTGTTACCACCCGATGTCCAGTCGGGTGATGAGCTGCCTTTCTGCCGGGAGGCCGAAGTCGTCGTAGACGCCAAGCGATCCGTAATAGGCGGCATTCGCCTCTGGATCAGGCCCGCTGTACGGCGACCAGGTGGCCAGGTTTCGAGCCGCCAGCGTCAGGGTTAGGTTCTTCGCGCCGATACTTCCCGCCCAGCGCTCCAGTGCGGTGAGCCCAAGGGAAACCTCGCGGAGCTTCCAGAAGCTGGCATCCTCGACGAACCCATCCGCGGGGTGGCCAATGGTCAGGTACTCGCTTACGCCAGGCGCCAGCACTACCATCGTGTACTCGTTGGTGCCGGAGACGACTCGATTGCGGGACAGTGCTCCGATCGTGGAGAGGTCGATGTCGACGCTGCCGGACTCCAGCAGCCGGGCCGTGAGCGCTGCTTCCACACCGCTGTTGCGAATGGAGTAGCGCTCGGGTCGCAAGATTCCCGTCCGAATCCTCGGCATCCCTCTGCCGACCCGGGCATCGCTGGTAGTACGGAAGTAGTCCAGCCACAGCGACACCCGATCGTGCAGCAGGCCGGCGTCGATGCCGATCTCTACTTCTTTCGACTTCTCGATCTTCGTTTGATCAAACTGCGCCTCGGGCTCGTCGATCACCAGCGGCTGACCAGCCTCGCCGTACGCGACACGTAGCCGCAACCGATCCATCACTTCACCGCCGTGGAACCAGCTCTCCAGTGAGGTGAGCCACGCCCCGGCCACAGACGGATATGTGGCTCCCCTCGCGCTCCCCGAGTCTCCCGTGAGCGCATCGTGTCTCACCCCGGCATTCAGAACGAGCCGCTCCTTCCAGGAAGCGCCGAGTCGGGCGGAGATGCCGTCGACGTGCTGGCGTCGAAGCATGTCGGACTCCCACCCGTACGACACGCCGCCGGTACCGGCCTCCGTCCAGTTCGATCCGGCGGTTCGGTCGCTGCGGTAGGACACGCGCTCGAAGCCCAGCGTCCCGGCGAACGCGAGGTCGGGCCCGGAGTGCCAGCGCGCGGTCCCTTCGATGTCGCTGTTGGAGTTGCGGAGGCGGCTGGCCGTCGATTCGACATGACGAAAAGTCGACGGGTTGTCCAGGGAGAGACCACCATCGTGCTTCCCACGGTCGACGCCGTAGGACGCGCGCCCTTCGGCCCAGGGTGTCGCCTGCCACGACGCGCTGACGCCCGCCAGGAGACGCCACGAGTCGATGCTGGCCAGCCGCTTCCGGATCGAGTCGGGTGGGGTGCGGTATCCGTCGAGGTCGCCGGGCCGTCCCAGCGGTCCACTCCGGATAATGTTGCTCGGCAGGAGAGTCGGGCCACCGGGGCGCGATGCATCGCTGTATGCCGCGTGCATTGCGATCCGAAGTGCCGGAAGGACTCGCGCCTGTCCGTGGAGCGCGATGTGATCCCGCTCCAGCCGATCGTAGTCCAGCGTTCCGGTCTCGCGCGCGACGCCCGTCGCGGCGTACACGGATGCTCGCGCCGTCCCCGCCGTGACACCCGTCCCGATTGCGCGACTCGTCCCGACCCCGAACGGAGAGTGCTACTCGAGCGCGTTCGTCACTAGAAGTGAATCCTCTATCGGCTCGCAGATGCCCCAGCTTTGCCAGACGAGGCCGCAGCCATCGATCGTTACTCCGGTAGTGGTCACGCCCAGCTGGCTATAGCTCGCGGGGAAGCGGCTGGTTCGGTGGGTCGTTCCGAACGACACGTGACTAGCTACCCGGAAGCTTCCGGCGCCGCCGGATCTCGTGGTGATGAGCAACGCGCCGTTGCCCGCTCCGCTGCCGAAGCGCGTCGCGGCGGACGGGCCCGACAACACCTCGATTCTCTCGATGTCGTCGGGGTCCACATCATCCAGCCACGCCGACAGGTCGAGCGCGAGACGTTCGTCGTACGAGCCGTAAACCGGAGGATCGCCGTCCACTCTGATCCGGACGCCATCGACGATTACGAGCGGATCGTCACCGAAGTCGCGTTCGTAGCGGTCGTGTCGTCGTTCGTCCGCATCTCCTGCGCGCTCGTCGCACGCTGCGCGAGCACGAGGAGTAGCCTTGCGAAGGCGGCTAGGAATAGCGCTTCCCGGAATCTGGCTTTCGAATTTCGCATTCGAGTTTACTGGAGGCTTGCAGAGCGCGTCTACAGGGGGAGGACGACCCGCCGGCCGCTCGTGAAACACCCTTTTCTGGTGGCTCGCATCTCACTCCGCTCCATCGTTCGGCCCTGACACGTCGACTATTTGGCCCACCCCCGCCCGGCCGACTAACTTCTCCCCTGCCTCCGAGGACCAACACTGTGACCTATCGAACCGTGATGAGAGCCGCCGCGCTGGTCGCGGCGCTGGGATGCGCCGGTCAGCCTAACGCGGCTGCCCAGGCCGGCAGCCCCGTGCAGCGCCCGCTGGCGGCGTTCATGTCGCGTCCGGTCCTCGTTCTCCCCACCCGATTCGTGGGGGACGATGGCGCTTTGGGTTGGAGCGCTCAGATGGACGACCCGGCTGCCTACCTCGGCGACCTGGACGCCGAGATCGCCTTCGCGCTGAAGCAGCGTGGAATAGACAAGATGTGGGTCCTCCCTCCCGCGATCGTGCGCTCGGTGCGCCGGAATCCGGGATTCGCCGTGGACCCGCACGACCTCTCGGCGGACTGGCTGCGCCCGCCGCTCGAGAAGCCGCCCGAGCAGCTCCCCGAACCCTTTGCCTCGCAGCTCCGGTCGCTCGTCGCGCTGCAGGAGGGGGCGCAGTATGTGCTCTACCCGGTGGAGGTGCGCTTCGAGCCGATCGCCGTGGAGGGGCAACAGTCTTCCAGCGGCCCGGCGGAAGCCGGCGGACGTCCCGGCGCCGGGATGCAGGGCCGGGCAGTGCTCCGGATAGCGCTCATCGACGCGCGTCGCCAGAAAATAGCCTGGATGGCGGACGTGGTGAGCGACCCCTATCCCTCTTTTTCACCAGCTCTCGCCGCGAGCGTCGCCGAACACCTGGTCGACCTGATCGCGAAGCGTTGATACGACATCGAACGAGATGGCCATACCTGTCACACTGATTCCCGGCGACGGCATAGGGCCGGAGATTACGGATGCCACCATAAGAATCCTCGAGGCTGCGGGGATGGAGATCGAGTGGGACCGCCAGATCGCGGGGATGGCCGCGGTCGAAGCGTGCGCGGACCCGCTTCCCAAGGAGACGATAGACTCGATAGCGCGTACGAAGGTCGCGCTCAAGGGGCCGCTCGCCACGCCGGTGGGGGGCGGCTACCGCAGCGTCAACGTGGCGCTCCGGATGCGCTTCGACCTCTATGCCAACGTCCGCCCCGCCTACACCATGACCACCGGCGGCCGCTTCGAGAAGGTGGACATCGTCCTCGTGCGCGAGAACACGGAGGGGCTCTACAGCGGCGTGGAGCACTACGTGAAGATCGGCAACGACGACCGCGCCGCTGCCGAGTCGGTGGCGATCATTACCCGTGCGGGTGCGGAGCGCGTGATTCGCTTTGCCTTCGAGTACGCGGTGAGCCGCGGCCGTAAGAAGGTCACCCTCGTGCACAAGGCGAACATCCTGAAGCTCACGCAGGGGCTCTTTCTGGAGACGGGGCGGCGCATCGCCGCCGACTACGCGGGAAAGATCGAGTTCGAGGATCGGATCATAGACGCCATGGCGATGCAGCTCATTCTGCACCCGGAGCGCTTCGACGTGGTAGTGACCACCAACATGTTCGGCGACATTCTGTCGGATGAGATCGCCGGGCTCATTGGCGGACTCGGCTTGGCACCGGGCGCGAACATCGGCGAGGGCGCTTCGATCTTCGAAGCGGTCCACGGAACGGCTCCCGATATCGCCGGAAAGGGACTCGCCAACCCCGGCGCGCAGATTCTGGCGGCGTGCATGATGCTCGAGCACCTCGGGCATGAAGCGTGCGCCACGCGAATCCGGAGGGCGCTGGAGAGGGTGGTGCGTGACGGGAAGACGGTTACCCGGGATCTCGGAGGGACAGCCGGCACGCGCGAGTTCGCCGACGCGGTCATCGCGGGGTTGGAGTGACCACCGTGCTCCATGTGTCCGACCTGCACTTCGGCGAGCCCGCCGTTCCGGTGCAGATCGATGCAATAGAGCATTTCATCGAGGAGCGCGGCTTCGACGTGGTGGTGATCTCTGGTGATCTTTCGCAGCGGGCACGGCCGGGAGAGTTCCAGCGTGCACGCGCCTTCATCCGCGACGCGAACAGGGTCAGCCGTACGATCGTGGTACCCGGCAACCACGACGTGAAGTGGTGGCGCGCGCCGCTCGGCATCGGCAGTCCCGGCACCCGCTACACCAACTACGAGAGGTACATCTCTCCCGAGCTCGAGCCGGTGTTGCGCGTGCCCGGCGCCACCTTCGTCGGGCTCAACACGGCGCACGGGGTGATGCCGTACACGCTCACCTGGAACGTCCGCGACATCGGCGTGGTGGGCGCGCTGAGCCACTCGCAGATCGAGCGCGCCCGGGAGAAGTTCGACCGATCGCCGCCCGACGACCTCCGCGCGATCGTCATGCACCACAACCCGATGCGCGGTGAGCTCTCGCAGCGCCATGGTCTGGTGAACACCAAGCGCGTGCTCGGCGCCTTCGCCCACCTCGGCGTGGATCTCGTGATGTGCGGACACGATCACCAGGAGGCGATCCACTACGTGGAGCACACGCGTCGCGGGACGGTGATCTCCACCGCGGGGACCGTGTCGAACCGATCGAGAGGCGGGCGGCCGTCGTCGTTCAACGTGATCGACCTCTCGTCCAGCGAGATCGTGGTGACCACGCACATCTGGGCCGGCCACGAGCACGGCTTTCGCGAGGGACCGGTGCGGAGATTCACGAGGTGAAGAAGCCGCGACGATCCGCGCCGCGCGGCGACCCGTACCAGTTGCAGTTGCAGCTCGAGGGGACGCTCAGGACGGCCGACCAGCTTCTCGAGCGTCTGCGCCAGCTCGGACTTCGCGGGATCGCGAGCTGCCGCCTCACTCGTAATCGAGCGGTGATGGTCAGCTTCAGCGGGAAGGAGCTGCGCGTCCATCGCGCGTACCTCGGCGCGCCGCCCGAGGTGCTGCGTGCCATCGCCATCTTCGTGAATGCGCGCACGCGAGTCGAGCGACGCGCCGCGCAGCGGGTGATCCTGAGCTACCCGGTGCACGCGAAGGTGAAGCCTCCGGTGCGACGGCCGGGGCGGCCGAACATCGAGGACGCCTCCGTGCTGCGCGAGCTGGGGAAGGCGCACAGGCACTATAATCGGCATCTCTTCGACGGCCGCCTGAGCGAGATCGGGATCAGGATCTCTGCCCGCATGCGTTCGCGGCTCGGACAGTACACCTCGGAGTCGCCTTACGGCGAGCCCGCGGAGATCGCGATCAGTCGGGCGCATCTGCGCAAGCACGGCTGGGAGGAAGTCCTGCACACGCTGCTGCACGAGATGGTGCACCAGTGGCAGGCGGAGAACGGCTACGAGATAGATCACGGCCCCACCTTCCGCGCCAAGGCGGTGGAGGTGGGAATCGCCCCGCACGCGCGCAGGGAGCTGCGGCCGGCGAAGGCGGGGCGGGTGGTGTCGCCGCACGAGTTGCTGCTGAGGGCCGCGCGGCACGAGTGACCACCGACGGGGTCAGGTCTTTGATTTCGAGCGGGCAGGGCATTCGCCCTGCCCGCTCGAAATCAAAGACCTGACCCCGTCGTTTA
>JBIQMO010000150.1:0-607 GCA_044463245.1 Gemmatimonas aurantiaca | reverse complement strand
GTCGCTCAGCACCAGGAACCAGTGAAGTGGAGCGTGGTGGAGGCACTCGACGCCAAGGTGCCGCGCTGAGCGGCGACCGGCGGTCGATACAGCTAGCGGCAGCGCGTGGCGTCCTGATAACTTTCCTCCCCATGACCCAGGACTTCTACGAGATCGACGGCGCGCTCTCCGAGGAGGAGCGCGCCGTACGTGACAGCATACGGCAGTTCGTCGACGAGCGCGTGCTCCCGATCATCGGCGATGCCTACATCGACGGACACTTCCCGAAGGAGATCATCCCCGAGCTCGCCGAGCTGGGCGTCTTCGGTGCCAACCTCCCGGAGGAGTACGGCTGCGCGGGACTCAACAACGTGGCGTACGGCCTCATCATGCAGGAGCTCGAGCGCGGAGACTCGGGGATCCGTTCCTTCGCCTCGGTGCAGGGCGCTCTGGTGATGTATCCGATCTTCGCCTTCGGGAGCGAGGAGCAGAAGCGCGAGTACCTGCCGAAGATGGCGTCGGGCGAGGTGATAGGCTGCTTCGGCCTCACGGAGCCGGACTACGGCTCCAACCCCGCCGGGATGATCACCATGGCGCGCGAGCAGGCCGATGGGAGCTGGATCCTCAA
>JBIQMO010000149.1:0-9068 GCA_044463245.1 Gemmatimonas aurantiaca | reverse complement strand
AGTTAGGTTCGCACCCGACAACTCTGGGAGTCATCCACGTGAAACGTATCGCCCTTCTCCTTCTGGTTGCCGTCGCCTGCCGGAGCGCGCCAACGCACACGAATCCCACCACCGGAGCGGTGCAGCTCACAGGTGCGGCCTCGCCACGGGAAGCGGTGCAGTCGTTCCTGGGGGCGGTAAAGTCCCAGGATCTGCAGGCGATGTCCGTGATCTGGGGCACGACCAAGGGGCCCGCGCGCGACCAGATGGAGCGCGCCCAGCTCGAGCAGCGTGAGCTCATCATGCAGTGCTACCTCACGCACGACAAGTTCGACATCCAGAACGACACGCGCACCGGCGAAGGCGTCCACAAGGTCGGAGTCTCTCTCACGAAGGGCCGCCTCACCCGCGAGACCAACTTCGTAACGGTGCAGGGCCCGGCGCAGCGCTGGTACGTGCAGGACGTGCCGCTGGAGCCCGTAAGAGACCTCTGCGCCAATCCCTGATCGCACTTTCGGCAGGGAACGCCGGAGCGCCTCCGTGCGTTAACTCTCCGTGAGCTCGACGAGCACGCCGCCGGTTGCACTCGGGTGGAGGAAGGCAATCCGCTTTCCCTCCGCTCCCAGCCGCGGCTCTTCGTCTATCAGCCTCACGCCGGCTTCGCGGCAGCGCTCCAGGGTGGCTTCCAGATCGTCCACCGCGAAGCAGATGTGATGGATGCCAGGGCCACGTTTCGTGATATACTTGTCTATCGGCGAGCCGGACTCGGCGGGTTCCAGGAGCTCCACCAGCGAATCGCCGGCAGCCAGACCGGCAATCCTGGCGCCGTCCGAGTCGTCGAGAGGTACTTCAGACAGGCCTAGCACGTCGCGGTAGAACGGGAGCAGGTCGTCGATCGCGCGCACCGCGACGCCGATATGGGCGATGCGGGTGCCGCGACGAGTGGGTGGGGACATTGAATTTGCCGTTCCAGGGCGACTCCATGCCGCCCGTGTTAGCGAAAGGGCGACGGCGGTCGCCCGGTACATAGATGTAAACGCAGGAAACTTAACAGTGGCTCCGTGAATGGCGGGGTCAGCGAGGGAGTGATTGACATGTCGAATGCGGTTGCGGTGACGGACGAGACCTTCGAGCAGGAGATCGAGAAGCACGAGGGGCTGGCGGTAGTCGATTTCTGGGCCACCTGGTGCGGCCCCTGTCGTCTGGTTGCCCCGATTCTCGACCAGCTCGCCGCCGACTACAACGGGAAGGCGAAGGTCGCCAAGCTCGATGTGGACTCGAATCCGTCCACCTCCACGCGTTTCAACGTCCGTTCGATCCCGACGATCCTCTTCTTCAAGGAGGGGAAGCTGGTCGACACCGTGATCGGTGCGGTGCCGAAGTCGAAGCTCGAGTCGAAGTTCCAGGAGCACGCGGGCTGACACCGCGCGGACGGAGTTCCCTTCGAAGTCCCGCAGCACACGGGCCCCGGGCGATACCATGCCCGGGGCCCGTGTGCTGTCGGACCCTCCTCGCGCTGTTAAACTGAGGGAGAACCGCCCCGCACCGAGGCGCAGCGCGCTCAACACTCCGCCCTTCCGCATGGCCCAACCTCCCGGCCACCTCTACCTCGTCGCTACCCCCATAGGCAACCTCGACGACTTCTCGCCGCGCGCGGTCGAGACGCTCTCGAGTGTCGCCCTCATCCTGGCTGAAGACACCCGCCACTCGCGTCGACTCCTCGACCGCTACTCCATCCGTACTCCCACCGCGTCGTACCACGAGCACAACGAGGCGCGCACCACCCCCCGCATCGTGGAACGACTCCTCGCCGGTGAGAGCGTCGCGCTCATCTCCGACGCCGGCACGCCACTCCTCTCGGATCCGGGCGAGTGTCTGGTGGACGCGGCGATCGAGGCCGGTATCCGGATCGTCCCCATACCTGGCCCCTCCGCGCTCCTTGCCGCTCTCGTTGCCTCGGGGATGGACGCCACGCGCTTCACCTTTTTCGGCTTTCCCCCACGCAAGGGGAGGGAACGGGCTAACTTTCTGGATGACGTCGCTCGGCTGCCGCACACGGCCGTGCTCTACGAGGCGCCCGGCCGGCTGGCGGCCACGCTCGAGGAGCTGATCGCGGTGGGAGCGGGAGAGCGGCGCGCCACGGTGGCACGCGAGCTCACCAAGCAGTTCGAGGAGTTGCGTCGCGGAACGGTGGCGGAGCTGGCACGGTATTACCATGACTCGCCGCCACGCGGCGAGGTCGTGGTCGTGCTGGCTGGTGGACGGGAAGTACGGGCGGAGCTCGACGAAGACGCTCTGCGCGCCCGCGCCGCCGAGCTCCTCGCCGGGGGAAGTAGCGCCCGCGATGTCGCTCGTCGTCTCGCGGCGGAGCACGGCGTATCGCGCAACGACGCGTATCGCCTCGCTCACGAAGCCGGAGCGGCTGCGACGACGAGCGAATCGAAGGGCGAATCGGAGTAGTTTCCCAGTTGAAGCAGCACCGCGCACAGGCAGGCCAGATGTTACGTACCGCTCTCATCGCCATCGCGCTCGTCGTGCTTCCCGCCGCTCGGCCAGCGTCCGCGCCCGCCGAGGATGGACTGCGCATGACCATCGCGCGCCTCCAGTACGACGGCGGCGGCGACTGGTACGCCAACCCGTCGAGTCTCCCGAATCTCCTCGAGGCTATCGCCACACGCACCTCGCTCCACGTGGAGCGCACCGAGGCGCGAGTGACGCTGATGGACGACAAGCTCTGGGACTATCCCTTCATCCACGTCACGGGGCACGGCAACATCCACTTCAGCGACGCCGAGGTGCAGCGGCTGCGCGAGTACCTGGAGCGCGGCGGCTTCATCCACTTCAGCGACAACTACGGGATGGACGAGAGCTTCCGTCGTGAGATCAAGCGTGTCTTCCCCGACCGTCCGCTGGTGGACGTGCCGCTCTCGCATCCGATCTATCACGTGGTCTACGACTTCCCGAAGGGGCTTCCGAAGATCCACGAGCACGATGGCAAGCCGGCCGAGGGCATGGGCATCTTCCTCGGCGACCGGCTCGCCGTGTTCTACGACTACCAGTGCGACCTCGGTGACGGCTGGGAGGATCCCGACGTACACCACGATCCTCCCGCGAAGCACGAGGCCGCCCTTCGCATGGGCGTGAATCTCTTCGTCTACGCGGTCACCAGCAGGCCGGTCTCGTGACGCTGGCGCAACTGGTTGGCCGCGAGCGCGCGCGGCTCGGCATCGCGCTGGCCGCGCGTGGGATAGCGCTCGCGCTGGCGATCCTCGCGCTCGTGATGGCGGCCGGGGTGTTCGTTCTCGGCGACGCGCGCTGGATTCGCCTGCCGGCGCTGCCGCTTCTCGCCTGGGCGCTCGCGCTCCTCGGCATGGCCGCTGTGCTCTGGTGGGCGCAGCGGGATGCGCGCCGGAGCGCAGGCGAAGCGAGCATCGCCCGCGCGATCGAGGGTGAGCGTTCGCTTCGCGCCGGCTCGCTGCGCGGTGTGCTGGAAGCGGCGGAGAGCGGCGATCTCGGCGCGCACGCCGCGAGATCACTCGCTGCGCGACTGGGTGCGTCGGGCTCGTTCCTCGCACCCGCGCTGCACAGACGCGCGCTGCAGCGCGGCGCGCTCGCGCTCGTCGCGGCGTTCGCGGCGTTCGTCTTCCTAGGCGCGGCGCGCTCGCGTGCGCCGGACGGGTGGCGTGCCATCCGCCATCCGGTGGGAGCGCTCACCGGCGAGATTCTCGCACCACTTCGAATAGTCGATGTCCCACGCTCCGTGATGCGCGGTGAGAAGCTGCGCGTCGCCGTCAGCGCACCCGAGCGGCGCGGTGTCACGCTGCGTACGCGTTCCACCGGAAAGCCGTGGAGCACGGTCGATCTGCCAGTGAAGGGCGGGGCGGCAGCGACGCTCCTCGGGCCCATGGACGCGGACGTCGCGATCGTGGCGAGCGACGGTCGTATGTCGAGCGACACGGTGCTCATACGCGTCACCGATCGTCCCTTCGTGGGCGACGTGGCGATCCGCGCGACGTATCCCTCGTACCTCGGCCGCCCGCCCGAGACGATTCCCGTGGGCGAATCGGTCCCGGTTCCGCGCGGCACCGCGCTCACGATCTCGGGACGCGCGTCCACCACACTCGCGCGCGTCGGGCTGGTCAACGAGCGCGACACGCTCACGCTCGATCCCGACGGTCACTCGTTCGCCGGACGCCTGCGCGCACTGCGGAGTGGACAGTGGAAGTGGTACGCCGCGGGGATGCAGGGGCCGATCGCGGAGCTCCCTTCGCCGCTCGAGCTCGAGGTAATCCCCGACTCGGTACCGCAGGTGGAGATCCTCGCTCCGGGGAGCGACACGGTGGTGCTCGCAGACGCCAGTGTCCCGATCCGCGCCGCGGCCACCGACGATCACGGTATCGCGTCGGTGGAGCTGGTGAGCCGCAGGCGACTCGCCAACGGTCGCGAGATGCCGGAGGTGGTGCAGCCGCTCGGCACTCCGCGTGCGCCGGCGTGGAGCGGTGTCCCCTCGCTGGAGCTGGCGCCGCGCGGGCTCCAGCCGGGTGACCAGGTCGTCGTGCGTGTGATCGCCACCGACAACTCTCCGTGGAAGCAGAGCGGCGCCAGCAGGGAGCTCGTTCTTCGGGTGCCGTCCTTGAGCGAGCAGCGCGAGCGCGCCCGTACACTCGCCGATTCCACCGTGGCACGCATCACGGCCGCGGCGAAAAGCGAGCGCGATCTCGCGCAGCGCACCGACGAGGCATCGCGCTCGCGCGCTGACAGGGTTGCCACTCGATCGCAATCTTCCGACTGGTCGAGCAGTGACGAGGCCGCAGCGCAGCCGCGGTCGATGTCGTACCAGAGCGCCGAGCAGGCGAAGACGCTCGCCGAGGAACAGCGCGACCTGCAGCAGCGCGTGCAGCAGGCGCAGCGCGATGCCGCGGCGCTGCACGACCAGCTCCGGGCGGCGGGAGTGCTCGATTCGTCGCTCACGCAGCAGCTCCGCGATGTGCAGCAACTGTTGCAGGACGCGCTCACTCCCGAACTGCAGCAGCAGCTCTCGGAGTTGATGAATGCCAGCAATCGACTCTCCGCCGAGGACACGCGGCGCGCGCTCGCCAACCTCGCGCGGCAGCAGGAGCAGCTGCGCCAGCAGCTCGAGCGAAGCGCGGAGATGCTCAAGCGCGCGGCCCTCGAGGGATCGCTCCAGACCCTGCACGACGAGGCGCGGGAGATCGCGCAGCAGGAGCGGGCCGCCGGTGATTCGCTGGCGCGCGGTCAGTCGAGCGCCGATCGCGCGGCAGAGCAACGCGCGCAGGAGCTGAGCGAGCGCTCGGCGAAACTCTCGGACGATGTAGCTCGGCTCTCGGAGCGGTTGAAGAAGGAGCAGGCCGAGTCGGGCCCGCGCGATCTGCGCGGTGCACCCGAGCGCGCGGATTCGTCGGCGGCTTCGATGAAGCGAGCGGCGGGCCAGCGAGCGGATGCTCAGTCGCGGCGCGCTGGAGTACAGCGCCAGGCGGACCAGCAACAGACGCGAGACGCGCAGTCACAGCGACAGTCGAACGAGCAGCAGCGTCAGGCATCATCGCAGCAGGAAGCACGGCAGGAGCAGCAACGGCAGGCGCAACAGCAGCAGGCGCAGTCGGAGCAGCAGGCAGAGGCCCAGCAGCGGGCGCAGTCGCAGTCTGCGCAATCGCAGCCGCGGCAGGATCCATCGCAGCGTCAGGGATCGCCATCGCAGCAGCGCGAGCGCGCGCAGGCCGCCTCCGAAGCCGCGCGGCAGATGGAGCAGGTGGCACAGCAGCTCGGCGAGGCGCGCAAGTCGCAGATAGACGAGTGGAAGAACGAGATCACTTCGCAGCTCGACCGCTCGATCCAGGAGACTATGCAGCTCGCGCGCACGCAGAAGGAGATCGCGCAGCGCGCGCAGCAGCCGCAGGGGCAGGAGCAGGAGTTGAAGGCCGATCAGAGCGCCGTGCAGCAGGGCGTGGAGAAGGTGCAGGAGCGTCTGCAGAAGGCGGCGCGTCAGTCGGCGCACATCTCCGCGCAGTCACAGGGAGCGGTGGGTGCCGCGAAGCGCAGCGTGGAGGAGGCCACCAGGCAGGTGGCCGAGGGCGAGACGCCGGGATCGTCGGGGCAGCGCGGGCTCGGCAGGCAGCAGACGGCAGACGCTATGGCCGACGCGGCGCAGGCGCTCGAGCGCGCGGCCGCCGCGATGATGCAGGACCGCTCGCGAGCGGCGAGCGGACAGTCGGCGTCGGGCTTCGCGGAGATGGTGGAACGGATGCGCGAGGCAGCCAAGCAGCAGGGTGGAGTGAATCAGCAGTCCGCGGGGCTCCTCCCCATCCCGGGCGGCCAGCCCACATCGCAGATGATGGCACAGGCGCGCCAACTCGCGAGGCAGCAGCGCCAGATAGCGCGTCAGCTCGATGGTGGCGGGGAAGGGGAGAGCGGCTCACGCGCGGCGCAGCTCGCGAAGGAGATGCGCGACATCGCCCGCTCGCTCGACCGCGGCCGCGTGGATCAGGAGCTCATCCAGCGCCAGCAGCAGCTCTTCCACAAGCTGCTCGACGCCGGCCTCACGCTGCAGAAGGATGAGCGCGAGGACAACGGCGAGCGTGAGTCGCAGACCGCGGTCCACGACGAGTCGATCACCACGGGCACGGAGTCGAGCGGCCGCACCGTGGAGCGCTATCGCGAGCCGGGTTGGCGCGAGCTCAAGGGGCTCACCGCGGACGAGCGCCGCGCCGTGCTGGAGTACTTCAAGCGGATCAATGCGCAGCAGCCGCCCGAGAATCCTTGAGCGGGCGCTGACCGCCATGCGGCGCGTGGTGATCGCAGGCGTGTGCACCGCCGCCTGCGCTGCGGCGCCGCTCGTGCCGCGCTCTCTCTCCGCTCAGGCGGAGGATACCAGCGCGCTCCTACGCGGACAGTCGCTCGAGGATGACAACCAGCTCGAGGCGGCAGCGCAGGCGTACCGCCAGGCGCTCGCGCGATCGCCCGCGTCGGTGTCGGCCATGCTCGGGCTCGAGCGAGTGTACGCGGGGCTCGGTCGCTCCGCCGAAATTCTCCCGCTTCTCGACAGCGCGATCGCCGTCGCGCCGCGCGAGAGCGCCTTCCGCACGGTGCAGCTCCGCACCTATCGCTCGCTGGGCCAGCCGGACAGCGCGCGCGCGGCGTTCGAGCGCTGGACGCACGACGCCCCGCACGATCCCGCGCCCTATCGGACGTACTCGCGCATGCTGATCGCGGATGGGCGTACGGCGGCCGCGGATACGGTTCTGCACGCCGCGCAGGCCGATCTTGGCTCGGCGCGCGGCTTCGCGTACGAGCTGGCGCAGCTCCGCGCCGCCGACGGCCAGTGGGAGGCCTCGGCACGGGCGTGGCGTGCCGCACTCGCCGACAACTCCTTCCTCGGCCAGGCCGCGCTGTTCTCTCTCGCGCCCACGCCCCTCGCGGCGCGCGCCGCGGTACGCAATGCCCTGCGCGCGCCACCGCTCTCGCTCGGACCTCTCCAGGCGCTCGCGCAGCTCCAGCTGCTCTGGGGCTCGCCGCGCGACGGCTGGGAGGCGTTGCGCATGCTCAGGCCCGACAGCGCCGCCGTGGATGCGTGGACCGACTTCGCCCAGCGCGCCTCCGATGCGAGAGCGTACCTCGTGGCGCGCGATGCGCTGCTCGCGGCGAACGCAGCGAGCCCTCGTCCGGAGCTGGTGGCGCGCGCGGCGATGGCGGCGCTCGACGGCGGTGATGCCGCCGGTGCGGTGTCGCTCGCCGAGAGCGCGGAGTCGAAGCTGGACTCGGCGACCGCGGCGCGTACGGTTCTCGAGGCGCACCTGCGCGCGCTAGCGGCGCTCGGTCAGCCTAACGAGGGGGAGCGCTTTCTTTCGCTCTACTCGCAGTACCTGGCACCCGATGCCCGCGACCGATACGCACGACTCGTGGCATGGGGGTGGGTGCGCAACGGCCGCGTGGACCGCGCCCGGCGACTCCTCACCGACGCCGGCGGCGACGACGACCAGATCGACGGGTGGCTCGCGCTCTACCAGGGTGATCTCGCCAGTGCGCGCGACCTCCTCTCGCCGTCTACAGATGCACAACCCGAGCTGCTCACCGTGCTCGCGCTCCTCGAGCGTACGAAGGAGCAGCGCTCGCCCGAAGCGGGGAGGGCCTTCCTCACGCTGGCCCGGGGCGACACGCTCGCCGCGGCCGCGGAGTTCGGGGCGGCCGCCGGCACTCTGCCCGAGGCTGGATCGCTACTTCTGGTCACCTCCGCTCGCCTGTACGCCGCGCGCGATTCGCTCTCGCGCGCCATGGCCGTCTGGAAGAGCATCGTCGATTCGCTCCCGCACGCCCCCGAAGCCCCGGAGGCCGAGCTGGAGCTGGCGCGCGCTCTGCGTCGGACGGGAGATACACAGGCAAGCGTGAAGCATCTCGAGCACCTGATCCTCACCTATCCCGAGAGCGCCATGGTACCGCAGGCGCGTCGCGAGATGGAGCTTGCACGGCGCGCGGTTCCCACCGGCGCCGATTCGAGCTCGCAACCGAAGCGTTAGACAGCGAAGTCCAGAGATAGATGCGATCGCTATTCACCATCGCGACGTTCCTCCTCCTCGCTCTGAGCCAGGCGGCACGCGCGCAGCACCTCCTCGTCCCCATGGACGACGACCAGTCCAACCACCTCAAGGCGTACGGGCTCACCTACAACGCCCTCCTTGCGGGCGGGAAGGGCGAGTGGCTCCTCAACTACCGCGGCGGCTCCTTCCTCCTCCCCGACACCCCGGCGCTGCGGCGCGAGGCGGGACTCGACGGTGTGACGGTGCAGCCGCTCGATGACGCCGCGCTCGCCGATGTGCGCGGCGAGATGCAGGGCTCCAACATGGAGTCGATCCCGCTGGAGAAGGCGCCTAAGATCGCGGTATACACCGCGCCCTACACCGCGCCCTGGGACGACGCCGTGATCCTCGCGTTGCGCTACGCGGGCATCCCGTACACGCCCATCTGGGACGAAGAGGTCGAGCACGGAGACCTCAAGAAGTACGACTGGGTACACCTCTTCCACGAGGACTTCACCGGACAGCTCGGAAAGTTCTATCTTGCGTATCGCGGCGCGC
>JBIQMO010000148.1:0-9117 GCA_044463245.1 Gemmatimonas aurantiaca | reverse complement strand
CGACGGGGTCAGGTCTTTAATTTCGAGCGGGCTGGGCATTCGCCCAGCCCGCTCGAAATTAAAGACCTGACCCCGTCGTTTATCAGAGCTCTACCCTTCGCAGGAGCTGCGCGTTTATCGCGACGATCACGGTGCTGAGCGACATCAGCACCGCGCCTACCGCCGGTGAGAGAACTACCCCCCAGGGCGCCAGGATGCCGGCCGCGAGCGGGATCGCGACGATGTTGTAGCCGGCAGCCCACCAGAGATTCTGCACCATTTTCCTGTAGCTCGCGCGCGAGAGCGAGATGATCCGCGGCACATCGCGCGGGTCGCTCCGTACCAGCACTATGTCGCCCGCTTCCACCGCCACATCGGTGCCCGCTCCTATCGCGATTCCGACGTCGGCCGTCACGAGTGCCGGAGCATCGTTCACGCCGTCGCCCACCATGGCGACGCTCTTGCCTTCCCGCTGAAGGCGCTGCACGTTCGCCGCCTTGTCCTCCGGCAGTACCTGTGCGAGCACGGTGTCTATCCCCAGCTCGCGCGCCACGGCATAGGCCACCGGACGGGAGTCGCCGGTCATCATCACCACCTCCAACCCGCCTTCGTGGAGCCGCCGTACCGCTTCGCGCGACTCGGGGCGCACCGCATCGGCCACCGCGAATGCGGCGATCGGCTTTTTCCCCTCCACGAGATAGACCACGCCTTCGCCACGCCCCGCCGCGTCCTCCGCGAAGCTGTGTAGCGCCGGTGGTGTCGCGATCCTCAGAGCACTCAGCAGATTCGGCCCGCCCGCGGCGAGCTCTCGACCATCCACCCTCGCCCGCACTCCGCGCCCCGGGATCGCCTGGAAGTCTTCCGCCGGAGGCGCTGCGAGCCCGCGCTCGGCCGCACTCGCAACTATCGCGCGGGCGATGGGATGCTCGGAATCGCGCTCGACGGCGGCGGCCAACTGGAGCGCCGCATCCTTCGATATCGTACCATCGCTCGCGATCTCCACCACGCGGTGCTCCCCGAGTGTGAGCGTTCCGGTCTTGTCGAAGACCACGCTCGTGAGATTCCGCGCCTCCTCCAGGCCGCGGCGGTCGCGCACGAGAAGCCCGGAACGAGCGCCCAGCGTGGTGGAGATCGCGAGCACCAGAGGCACCGCGAGCCCCAGAGCGTGTGGACATGCGATGACCAGCACGGTCACCAGCCGCTCGATCGCAGTGGCGACGCTCGCTCCGACGGCCAGCCATGCCAGCAGAGTGATCACGCCGGCGCCGAGCGCGATCAACGTGAGCCAGAACGCCGCGCGGTCGGCGAGCGTCTGTGCGCGCGACTTCGATGTCTGTGCCTCTTCCACGAGACGCATTATCCCGGCGAGCGCCGTCTGCTCGCCCGTTCCCGTCACCTCCACGCGCAGCGAGCCCGAGCCGTTCACGCTTCCGGCGATGACTCGCTCGCCCTCGCGCTTCGCGACGGGTGCGGACTCACCGGTCAGCAACGACTCGTTCACGGCGCTCTCGCCCGATCGCACCACTCCGTCCGCCGGCACGCTCGCTCCAGGTCGTACGAGCACGATGTCTCCATCACGAAGCCGGTCTACCGATACTTCCTCGATCCGCTCGCCCGCACCTTCTCCGCTCACGCGGACCGCGCTGTTGGGAAGGAGCTTGGCCAACTCGCCGAGTGCTCCCTGGGCCTGGGTGATCGAGCGCATCTCGATCCAGTGGCCGAGGAGCATCACCGTCACGAGCGTGGCCAGCTCCTCCCACAACGGCATCCCCGGAAAGCCGAGCGTGACCGCAGCACTGAAGACGAACGCCACGCCGATGGCGAGTGCGATGAGCGTCATCATCCCCGGCAGCCGGTCGTGGATCTCGCGAAGCGCACCCTGGACGAATGGCTTTCCTCCGTAGAGGAAGACCGCCGTACCGAAGACGGCCGGGATCCATCGCGAGCCGGGGAAGCTCGGCGGAGCGTAACCGATTGCTCCCTGCAGCATGTGTCCCCAGATGAGGGTGGGGATCGTCAGGAGGAGCGATATCCAGAACTTGTCGCGGAACATCGCCACGCTGTGGCCGGCGTGCTTGTCGTGTCCCGCGTGGGCATCGTGCGCTGCGTGTGTACCGTGTACCGCGTGCGCATCAGGCCCTTCGCGCACACGCTGCCCCGCGTGCGCACCGTGCGCGTTGTGCGCCTGGTGCGCATTGTGCGCCTGGTGGGCGGCGTGCGCACCCAGTTCAGGGTGCTCGGGGTATCCGGGTTCTTCGGGGGCTTTCTGGCGCACCTGGTGGTTTCGGTGTTTCCGGTGTTCCTCCGGCTCCGCATCACCGTGCGAGCGGTGGTCCGGTGTCATGCGATTCGGGGCGCGCTGATCGCCACTTGCCGATGGGCCGCCTCGTCGGCCGGCTACCTCTCGTGGAAGCGGAAGACCATCTCGCCCATCTCGATTATATCGCCGTCGCGCAGCCAGCGCGCGCCCTCGGCGACCATGAGCTCCTCACCGTTCACGAGCGTCGGGTTGGTACGCGAGAGGTTGGTGATCTTCCAGCGCCCGTTCTCGAACTGCAGCCGCGCGTGGCGCCGGCTCACCGACTCGGCCGGTACCTTGACAGTGGCGCCCGATGGACCGTCGTCGCGTCCCAGGATCACTATCCCGTCACCCTGCCTGCGTGCCGGGAAACGTATCTCCTCGCCCGGCCTCGGGCCCGTTCTCCCCGCGGCCTGAACCTCGAGACGCCCGGGGAGTAAGGCCATCGTTACCGGACCCTCGTAGCGGGGTACGCGCATCGTCGCCTCGCCCGGGCGCACATGTTGGCCGTTGCCGTTACCGTCACGACCCGCGCTCGCCGCGTCCTCACCGTGCTGTGGCCCTGCCGAAGGCTGAGATTCGCCGGTCGGTCGCGGCGCCTCCGGCGGTGGCGGTCCCATCGGCTGCGCTGGCGGGTAGTAAGGCGGTGTCATGGCCTCGCCCCACGGCTCCGGCGCCTGGTGACCCGTACGATTGCCGAAGCTGGCCGGCCGCATGTTCGGCGGCGCACTGACGCGGTCGTGCACCGCGAAGACCAATGGAGGGAGATCGTCGCGGTACAGGTCGACTCTCCGGCGCCGTATCGTCCAGATGACGAAGAGCAACAATACGACGGCCGCGGCGATGAGGATGATCGTCAGAGTAGACAGATTGGTAACTGTTTCCAGGATTCTTTTCATGTCGGTCTGCTGCCGCGGCGGCATGGTGGCAAGGTCCGTTCCCCAGTTACGCCCCTGTAATACACCTTGACGCCTTTGATGGCTCGACAACGCGCGTTCATATTGCCGCCTCGTCCGCGGTCGCGTCCGACAACACCTCAAGCGCTTCGCCACCATCACGTATGATCTCCACCCGCCCCGCGCTCCTCGCCATCGGTGCCATTGTCTACCTCCTCGCACCGCGTACGCCGCTGCGGATCCTGCGTACGTCGCCGACGGACGAAGCCGACAGGAGCGCGCGGATACTGGTGACCTTCGACAAGCCGGTGGCGGGCTCGCTGGACAGGACGGTGGATGCCCGGAAAATCGTGCAGGTCACTCCGGCAATAGACGGTACTGTGGAGTGGCGCGATCCGGTGACGGTGATGATCACCCCTCGCCGGCTCCTCGAGCCGAACGCGCGCTACGCGGTAACGGTATCCACGAACTTTCAGGCGATGGACGGCTCGCGGCTCGCGCGCCCGTACACTTTTTCCTTCCGCGTGAAAGGACCGACGCTCATCTCCGGCGCGCCAGCCGACGGAAGAGCGCGCGCACGCTTTCTCACACCTACGACACGCTTCGAGCTGGTCTACAGCTCGCCCGTGGATCTCGCCCTGCTCTCGGCCACTGCCGACCTCCGCCTCGGTGCCGAATGTCGTGGCGAGCGTACGGTGCGGCTGAGAGCCGAGAGCCAGCGGCACGTCACCAGGGACGATCCATACACCTACCGGACGGGGCGCGACGCGGTCGATTCACTTCGTCGCGTCGTACGGCTCGTCTCGGAGCGCGAGTTGCCGCTCGCCTGCTCCGGCGACCTGCGAGCGCCGAAGGAGCTGGCGCAGGGCCGCAACGCGGTCGTCGCGTGGCAGTTCTCGACGTACGGACCACTGCGAATGGACAGTCTCACCTGCTCGGCTCGGAAGTACTGCCCCACGGGTCCGATCGTCGTGAACTTCAGCACTCCGGTAAAGGGCTCCGAGGTGGTGCGCAACCTTCGCATTCTCCCGAGCGCGCCGTTCACGATCAGTAACGAAGGCACGGAGTCGGCGCGCTGGGTGCTGCAGGCTACTCTCCAGCCGCATACCACCTATGCGGTGGTCGTCGACACCGCGCTGCGCGACGCATTCGGTCAACGACTGGCCGGCAATCCCGCGGCCGCCTTCCGCACCACCGGCTACCAGCCTTCCATCGAGTACGAGTACGGCAGGATCACGGTCGAGAAGAGCGGCTTCGGCACACTCGCCGTACGGCACGTCAACGTCGATACACTCGTGGTGACTGTCGCGCCAGTTCCGGATTCGCTCGAGGGGCTCTTCCTTCGCCGCTCGCAGTGGAGCCTGGGTGACCTCTGGAAGCGCGTGCAGGACGACGCGAAGGTGAGCAGGCTCGCCGTGCGCGCCCGTGCCGACGTACCAACCGTGACGGGGATCAAGCTCCCCGCGCTCACCACCGGCTCGCCGCGTCACCCCGCGCTCGTCGCGGTGAAGATCGAAGAGCCCTACCCGGATACCAGCCAGCGCGCCGCGGCCACGATAGCCGTGGTACAGGTGACCAACCTCGGCGTGCACGCGAAGATCGGAGCTCAGTCGGGCGTGGTGTGGGTGACCGGCATGGAAGACGGCCGGCCTCGCCGAGGTGCGCGTGTGCGACTCCTCGACTTCTCGGGCACCGAGGTAGCGAGTGCCGTGAGCGATGAGCGCGGGATCGCGGTCTTCCCGAAGTTCGACCCCAAGCTCCCCACCGAAGGAGAGGAGCCATACTACAACGGCTTCGAGGGGTACGTGATCGCGACGCTCGGAGACGATCGCGCGCTCACTGGAGTGAGCGAGTACGACCCGGACCTCAGCCCCTGGAACTTCAACGTGCAGCCCGCGTGGGGGCCTTCGCGCACGCCGGTCGCCGGCGCGGTATTCACCGAACGCGGCATCTACAGGCCGGGTGAGCAGCTCTACGCCAAGGCGATCGTGCGCACGGGATCGCTTGGAGCGCTCTCGGTGCCCGCCAGAGGCGACTCGCTGCACTGGCTCTTCAGCGATCGCGATCAGGGAACGCTGCTCGACACTACCGTCGCGCTCTCGCCATTCGGCACCGCGGAGCAGCAGCTCACCATTCCCGCGAACGCACCGCTCGGTAACTATCAGGTGCAGCTCGAGGTGAAGCGCGGTGGACGCTGGCTGGACATCGCGCGCACGGAATATCGAGTTGCGGAGTACCGGCCGCCCGAGTTCCTCGCGGACATGAGCGCCGACAGCGCACCGCGCTTCCCCGGCGACTCCATGCGTGCGCACGTGCAGTCGAGGTACCTGTTTGGGGCGCCGATGGCACGCGCTGCGGTCACCTGGCAGGCGCGAGCCGCCACGATCTCCACATCGTCGCTCGAGATCTCCAATACCGACGGGTACTTCATAGGCGAGAGCGGCTGGTGGTGGGAGAACGATGAGAGCGGCGGTGTGCGCATGCTCGCGAGCGGAGTGGATACGCTCGACGCGCGGGGCGAGACGTCACTCGCGGTGAGGCTCCCCGAACCCGTGAAGGGGCGTGCCTCGCGCGTGACGCTCTCCGCCGCGGTGCAGGACGTGAACCGCCAGGTGAGTGGCGCGCAGGCGTCGGTGGTGGTGCACCCGGCGTCGTTCTACATAGCAGCGCGGCCGCTCGGCGAGAAGTTCTTCTGGACCGAAGGCGAGAAGCGCGAGATCGGCGTCATCGCCGTGCGCCCGCGTGGGGAGCGCGTGAGCGGCGTGAAGGTGAGCGGCACCGTGGCGCGCCGCGAGTGGCACCAGGTGCACCGCGAGCGAAACGGCATTGCCGAGACCGTGGGCGAGTGGGTCGTGGACACCGTGGCGAAATGCTCGGTGACCACCCGAACGGAGCCCGTGGCCTGTTCGGTGACGCCGCCCGCCGGCGGCATGTACGTGGTCACCTTCCGCGCCCGCGATGAGAAGGGGCGTGAGAGCATCACGGAATTCTACCGCTGGGCGTCGGGGAAGGAGTGGGTCCCCTGGAACGACGAGAGCCGCTTCAAGGTCGACGTGATCCCGAACAGGTCGCGCTACTCCGTGGGTGACACGGCGGCCGTGCTCTTCGCGTCGCCCTTCACCGACGCCGAGGCGTGGATCACCGTCGAGCGCGAAGGGCTGATAGAGCAGCGGCGCATGAAGCTCGAATCTGGCTCTACCACGCTCAGATTCCCGATCACGGAGGAGTACGCACCCAACGCGTTCGTGTCGGTGTTCATAGTGCGCGGCCGATCGGCGCCCCCCGGCCGCCTGGATGATGTCGGACGTCCCACCATCCGCGTGGGCTACACCGAGCTGCGAGTGACGCCCGAGGTGAAGCGCCTCACGGTGAAGGTGGATCCGCTGCAGGGCGAGTACCGGCCGGGAGACAGCGCGCGCGTGCGCGTCGATGTGCGCGACGTCTCGGGCAACGGAAGGCGCGCCGAGGTCACACTCTGGGCGGTGGACCAGGGTGTGCTCGCGCTGACCGGCTACACGACCCCCGATCCGATAGATCTGCTGTACCAGCCGCGCGGGCTCGGGCTGCGGCTCGCGAGCAACATGGCGAACGTGGCGCCGCAGATTCCCGAAGGAGAGAAGGGAAGGCGCTCGCCTGGCGGAGGCGGAGGCGCGGATCGCTCCGACATCCTGCGCTCGCGCTTCCGGCCAACCGCCTTCTTCCTAGGCTCGGTGATTACCGACTCCGCCGGTCGCGCCACGGCATCGGCGAAGCTGCCCGACAATCTCACCACCTTCCGCGTGATGGCGGTCGCGGTGACGGCGGGCGATCGCTATGGGAACGGCCAATCGTCGCTGCTCGTCACTCGCCCACTCGTGGCCAGGCCGGCGCTTCCTCGCTTCACTCGTGCCGGTGACGACTTCACGGCTGGCGTGGTGGTGAACGAGCGCGCCGGTGGAACGCCGCGTGTGGATGTGAAGGCCTCCGTGAAGGGAGCGGAGTTGCGTGGCACCAACGAGCAGAGCGTCACGCTCGAAGCGGGACGCGGGCGCGAGGTGCGCTTCCCCTTCCGTACCACGCCAGGCGACTCGGCCTCCTTCCGCTTCGACGCATCCATGCGGGGCGCAGCCGATGCGGTGCGTGTGGGTATACCCGTGCGCCCCGACTATCATCCGCGCTCCTTCACGGTGAGCGGAGTGGTGAGCGATACCGGGAGCGCGGAGCTCGTGCTGCCCGCCGGCATAGACCCGGTGCGCTCGCGCGTGAGCTTCTCGCTCGGTGCGTCGCCCTTCGCGCTTCTGCGTGGGGTGTACCAGCGCTTCCACGTCTATCCCTACTACTGTACCGAGCAGGTGGTGAGCGTAGCGGCGCCACTCCTCGCGCTGTACACGGCGCGTGATGCGCTCGGTGACAGCGCGGCGGCGGCGAAGGCGCGAGTGCAGCTCGAGCGCACCGTCGATATCGTCGCCACGCGGCAGCTCACCGGAGGCGGGATCGGCTACTGGAGCCCCGAAGACTGGACATCGCCCTGGCTCTCCGCATACGCGGGGAACTTCCTCCTCGGTGCGCGCGCGGCCGGGCTCACGGTGAGCGACTCCGTGCTCGCGCGACTCGGCGACTACCTGGTGAGCGAGCTGCAGCTCCCGCTCGACACTCTCGGTGTGGGAACTCCGCTTGCCGCGTGGTACCGCGACATCGGCGTGCGTTTGAGCGAGCGCGTCGCCGCAGCGGACTTCCTCAGTCGCACGGGGCGTCCACAGGTCGCGATCGAGAATCGACTTCTGGCGCGCGCGGCGCAGCTCCGCTGGGAGGATCGCGTTCTCCTGGCCGAGCTGTTCGCTCGCCGCGGCGCGAGAGGCGACGCGCTCAGGCTGCTCGAGCCGATCTGGCGCGATGTGAAGGTGGAGGGAAATCGCGCGGTGCTTCCCGCGAGCGCCGGCGACGGCTTCTACTTCGCGTCGCGCATCCGTCCGGTGTCGCGGCTCATAACCGCGACACTGGCAACATCGCCCTCGCACCCGCTCGTCGGCCCCCTGGTGCAGACTCTCGTGCAGGAGGGGCGCGGCGACGAGTGGCTCTGGAACACGCAGGACGCCGGCTTCCTCGCCGAGGCGCTCGTCGCATTCGAGGCCGGGCAGAAGATCGCAGCGAAGCGCGGGATCCGCGTACGTGGGCACGACGGGCGTGTGCTCTTCACGACGGCGGGAAGTGAAGTGGTGGGCGATACCAGCATCTCGCTCCAGGGACTGCTCACCGACCTGCCGAGCGATGCGGAAGGACGAAAGCTCCTGCGCGTCTCGCTCGATGCGCGCGCCCAGGGAACACCATCGCCACGCACTACAAGCTTCGCCGCGTACTACTACATCACGGTGAGCGAGGTCCCCCGCGAGCCGCCGGTGACACCGTCGGAGCAGGGGATCCAGGTGGAGCGATGGTACGAGAGCTACGAGACCGGGAAGCCGCTCGTGAGCGTGGCCGAGGGGGAGCTCGTTCGCGTACGGCTGCGCGTGACCGTCAAGGATGAGCGGCACTTCGTCGTACTCGATGACGCGCTCCCGGCGGGACTCGAGGCGGTGGATCTCAGTCTCCGCACCACGGCCGCGCTCCCGGGACCAGGTACATCCATGGAGAACGAGCTGGGGCAGCCCGAGCCCGGCGAGCCGGGCACCGACGCATCTCCGTGGGGTTACGGTAGCTGGGATGCCGGGTGGTGGTCACCGTGGGATCATCGCGAGCTGCGCGACGATCGTGTGGTGTACGCGGCCACGGTGCTCTGGCCCGGAAGCTACACCGCTACCTACGTAGCGCGTGCAACCACACCCGGAGTGTTCGTGCGCCCGCCCGCGCACGCGGAGGAGATGTACAACCCCGCGGTGAACGGCCGCAGCGACGGCGGCGTCTTCACGGTGACGAAGTGACCAGCGGGGTCAGGTCTTTAATTTCGAGCAGGCGCGGCCGTTGGCG